>CAJFVK010000179.1 GCA_904420435.1 uncultured Oscillospiraceae bacterium | reverse complement strand
AGAATTTCCTCCCGTAAGACCAGAGTCGGCAAGGTCGTGTCCGACAAGATGGACAAGACTGTGGTTGTTGCGATCGAGGACCGTGTGGCCCATCCTCTGTATAAGAAGATCGTCGGCCGCACCTATAAGCTGAAGGCCCATGATGAGAACAACACCTGCGGCATCGGCGATAAGGTGAAGGTGATGGAGACCCGCCCCCTGAGCCGTGACAAGCGGTGGCGCGTGGTTGAGATCATCGAGAAGGCGAAGTAAAGGAGGTGCCGATCAATGATTCAGCAAGAGAGTTTCCTGAAGGTGGCTGACAACACCGGCGCCAAGGAGATCAAGTGCATCCGTGTGCTGGGCGGCTCCAAGCGCAAGTACGGCAACATCGGCGATGTGATCGTGGCCAGCGTGCGCAAGTCCACCCCCGGCGGCACTGTGAAGAAGGGCGAAGTGGTGAAGGCCGTCATCGTCCGCAGCGCCAAGGGTGTCCGCCGCGCCGACGGCACCTATGTCCGCTTTGACGAGAACGCCGCCGTCCTGATCCGGGACGATAAGAACCCCAGAGGTACCCGTATCTTTGGGCCTGTGGCCCGGGAACTGCGCGACAAGGATTATATGAAGATCCTGTCCCTGGCTCCCGAAGTGGTGTAAGGAGGAGCGGAGAGAATGGCAATGAATGTGAAGAAGGGCGACACCGTGGTCGTCCTGTCCGGCAAGGACAAGGGCAAGCAGGGCAAGGTTCTGTCCACTGTGCCCAGCGAGGCCAAGGTGGTGGTAGAGGGCATCAACATGGTGACCTGCCACGTGAAGGCCCGCAGACAGGGCGAGGAGAGCAGCATCGTCAAGCGCGAGGCTCCTCTCTACGCCTCCAAGGTCCAGGTGGTCTGCCCCAAGTGCAAGAAGGGCACCCGCGTGGCCCACAAGATCGCTGACGGCAAGAAGAGCCGGGTGTGCAAGCACTGCGGCGCTGAGCTGTAAGAAGGGAGTGGGAAACAATGGCAAGACTGAAGGATAAGTATGTTGCGGAAATTGCTCCCGCTCTGATGAAGAAGTTCCAGTACAAGAGCGTGATGCAGATCCCCAAGATCGAGAAGGTCGTGGTCAACGTGGGCTGCGGCGAGGCTCGTGACAACGCCAAGGTGCTGGAGGCGGTGGTCCGTGATCTGACCGCCATCACCGGCCAGAAGGCCATCATCACCAACGCCAAGAAGTCTGTGGCAAACTTCAAGGTCCGTGAAGGCATGCCCGTGGGCGCCAAGGTGACCCTGCGCGCCAACAAGATGTGGGAGTTCCTGGACCGCCTCTTCAACGTGGCTCTGCCCCGTGTCCGCGACTTCCACGGCATCAACCCCAACAGCTTCGACGGCCGCGGCAACTATGCCCTGGGCATCAAGGAGCAGCTGATCTTCCCCGAGATCGAGTACGACAAGATCGACAAGATCCGCGGTATGGATATCGTGATCTGCACCACCGCGCAGACCGACGAAGAGGCCAAGGCCCTGCTGGAGATGGTGGGCGCCCCCTTTGAGCGCTGAGGAGGAATAAAACATGGCAAAAAAGTCTATGATTCTCAAGCAGCAGGCGGAGCCCAAGTTCTCCACCCGCCGCTATAACCGCTGCAAGATCTGCGGCCGGCCCCACGCCTACCTCCGGAACTACGGCATCTGCCGTATCTGCTTCCGTGAGATGGCCTACAAGGGCGAGATCCCCGGCGTGCGCAAGGCTTCCTGGTAAGGGAGCTGTCCGCGAAACGGCTTTCACCGGAGCGATCCGGCAAGCATAAAACCCCAGCAGCCGGTTCAAAGCCCGCGAAAGCGGGTTTGATCCGAAGAGGAGGCGCAGCGAAGAGAGTGAGCTTGCGCCGACGACAGGATGGCGAAAGGTCACTGGGAATTACGCGGTGCGGTGCCCACACCGCTCCAAATTCGCAGTGATACCTCGCTGCCTCAGCGGCCCAGGGGTCAACAGGGCCGCAACTTCAAACAAGGAGGATACAACTTATGCACATCACAGATCCCATTGCGGATATGCTGACCCGCATCCGCAACGCGAGCAACGCCAAGCATGAGACCGTGGATGTTCCTGCTTCCAACATGAAGAAGAGCATCGCCCAGATCCTGCTGGATGAGGGCTACATCAAGAGCTTCCAGCTCATTGATGACGGCACCCAGGGCGTCATTCGCATTACACTGAAGTATATTGGCGGCAAGGAGAAGGCGATCTCCGGCCTGCGCCGCGTCAGCAAGCCCGGCCTGCGGGTGTATGCCGGCGCAGACGAGCTGCCCCGTGTGCTGCGGGGCCTGGGCGTCGCCATCATCTCTACGTCCAAGGGCGTCATGACCGACAAGGCTGCCCGCGCGGCCCATGTCGGCGGCGAAGTCCTGGCGTTTGTGTGGTAAGGAGGGTATTTGACATGAGCAGAATTGGAAGAATGCCCATTACCGTTCCCGCCGGTGTGGAAGTTTCCGTGGCCGAGGGGAATGTTGTGACCGTGAAGGGCCCCAAGGGCACCCTCACCAAGCAGCTCCACCCCAGCATGACCATTGAGCAGAACGGCAGCGAGATCCTGGTGAAGCGTCCTGACGACACCAAGGAGAGCAAGAGCCTCCACGGCCTGACCCGCACCCTGCTGCACAACATGGTCGTGGGCGTCCACGAGACCTATAAGAAGGAACTGGAGATCAACGGTGTTGGTTACCGTGCCTCCAAGGAGGGGAAGAACCTGGTCATGAGCCTGGGCTATTCCCATCAGGTGATCGTCCCTGAGATCGACGGCATCACCATCGAAGTGCCCTCCGCCAACAAGGTGGTCATCATCGGCTGCGACAAGCAGATGGTGGGCCAGTTTGCCGCCGAGGTGCGCGAGAAGCGTCCCCCCGAGCCGTATAAGGGCAAGGGCATCAAGTATGTGGACGAGGTCATCCGCCGCAAGGTTGGTAAGACCGGTGCCAAGAAGTAAGGAGGCGTGCTGAAATGATTAAAAGACCCAACACCAACGCGCAGCGTCTGAAGCGGCACAAGAGAGTCCG
>CAJFVK010000178.1 GCA_904420435.1 uncultured Oscillospiraceae bacterium | reverse complement strand
AAATGTGGCTGCTCCGACAACCCCCTTTGCAAGGCTCCCCTTAGAAACGGACTCGCTGTCATCCATGACGACCTCGTACGATTCGACCGTTTCCTTGTTGATGAAGGTCTGTTTCTTGCGCAGGAAAGAGGACTCTTCGATGTAGAGCCCCTTTTTCATGTTCTTGAAGCGGATTAAGCCGAGATGATCGCCAGCGGTGGCCTTGTTTATCACGGTCATACAGTTCCCCTCCCTGCAATCGTTTTGTTACCTGAGAGCTAACAGAACGATTTTATCAGATGGAGTGGAATCAGTCAACACCGGCAGACAGAAGAGCGAAGGGGTCAATTCAAGAGTGAAGGCAGGAAAGGTGGTGGGGTAATGACTATTGCCCAGTTTGTCAACAAGGTCCTTTTCAAGGTCGATGACCAGAGCGTCAACAGGGTCAACGACACGGTGAAGAGCATCAAGAACACCGCCACGAAGCTGCTCGGAGCGATTGGCGTCGGCATAAGCCTTACCGCCATCAATGGCCTTGTCGAGGAGTTCACCCGCGTAAACAACCAGATACGGAACGCTACTGAGTCCCTGGGTGACCAGCGCGGTATTCAGAAGGAGATCCTGGCCGCCGCCGAGGCGACGAGGACTTCCTACTCGGACACCGCCAACGTAGTTTCTATGCTGGTCAAGGGTAACTCCGAGCTGTTTGGTAATGTAGATGAGGCGGTGAGGTTCAACAACGCCGCTACGATGCTCTTTAAGAGCGCCGGTAAAACCAACGAGGACATCGCATCTCTGATGGAAGCCATCAACAAGTCCTTCCAGAAAGGGTACGTTGACAGCGAGACCATCAGCCAGCTCCTGGAGCGGGCGCCGGAGGCCGTGGCTCTGTTGAATAAACGGCTCGGCACCACGTCTGACCAGCTCGAGGATATGGCCACCGAGGGCACGATGACCGTCGAGGACCTGAAAGCGGCGTTCCTCGACAATTTCGACGAAATAGAGGCCGGCTTTGAGAACGTCCAGTACACAATCACCGATGCACTGACCGTCATCCGAAGTAAGTGGGGCCTATGGCTGGCCCAGACCAACGAAACGCTTGGCATTACAGACGGCATCGGTCGGTTCATGGTGTCGGCCTTCAACGGTGTGATCGCTGTTCTGAACAGGGTGAGAAACGCCATAGTTTGGCTGTCAGACAGGCTTGGCGGCATGGACAACATTCTGAAGCTCCTGGTGATTTCAGCAGGGGCTTTCTTTGCGGCCTTCGCAATAGCCAATATATCGGCCATCTCGACGGCACTCGGAAACATCATCACCAAGCTGAGGCTAATCAATCTCAGGAATATAGCGATTGCCGCCGGTATCCTTTTGCTGGCCCTGCTGGTAGAGGACTTCATCAGCTTCATGCAGGGCAAAGACTCCGTCATAGGAACCCTGCTGGCCAACGCGGGCGTCGACGTTGATAAGTTCCGACAAAACGTCCTGAAGATATGGGAGAACATCAAAACGGTGCTCTCCGCTATCTGGACGGGCATCAAGAACGTGGCGATCCCGATATTCCAGGGTATATGGAACGCCGTCAAGAAAGCCTTTGAAGCTATCGGCAATATCATCACAACGATTGCCCCAGGTGTCGCTGACTTCGTGGATCAGCTTGCCAACGGCGAGATAGACACGGAGCAGTGGGAACAGCTTGGCGAAGCCATAGCGGCCATTGCCGCCATCGTCATAGGCGTCATCGCCGTGATGAAGGTGTTCGCCGCGGTGCAGGCCATCGTCAACGCCGTCATGGCGGCCAACCCCATCACCTGGATTATCTTGGCCATCGTTGCCTTGATCGCCATTATCGCTCTCCTGATTGCAAACTGGGACAAGGTGAAGGCGGCTTTCCTCGCAGCCTGGGAGAAAATCAAGGCTGCCTGGGGCAAGGTTGTCGACTTCTTCAGAGGCATTTGGGATGGCATCGTCGGAGTCTTCAGCTCCGTGGTGTCGTGGTTCTCCAACCTGTTTCAGAGCGCGTGGAACGGCATCGTCAACGTGTGGAATACGGTGGTGGGCTGGTTCCAGGGGATCTGGAGCGGCATCGTCGGAGTCTTCAGCTCCGTAGTGTCGTGGTTCACCGGCATCTTCTCACAGGCCTGGGAAGGCATCAAGGGCGTGTTCAGCACGGTCGGCGAGTTCTTCCAGGGCGTCTGGAACACCATCGTCAACCTGTTTACCAGCATCGGGACCGCCGTGGGTGACGCCATCAGCGGAGCTGTGAAGGGCGCTATCAACGCTGTGCTGAGCGGAGCCGTCGGTATTATCAACGGCTTTATCAGCGCGATCAACTTCGCAATCGGAGTCATCAACGCTATACCTGGCGTAGAGATTCCGAAGCTGGATATGCTTGAAGCCCCGCAGCTGGCACAGGGCGGCTTTGTTCGGCCCAATAAGCCCCAGGCGGTTGTGATCGGTGATAACAAGCACGAAGGCGAGATTGTCTCTCCCATCAGCAAGATGAGGGACACGGTGCTGGAGGCTATGCAGATGTTCTCCGCATCCATGCGTCCACGTGCCAGTGCGGAGATGCTCTCCAGCGTGACTACGAACAGGAGTATCGTCCAGAATGTGAACATCAGCAACCAGTTCAACGGCGACCGCGCCGGCCAGAAGAAGTCCTCTGAGGCCATGGACAAGGCCACCAAGGACTCTACCGCCGAGCTCGCCCGCGGGCTTGCGTACGCCAGATAGGGAGGTGTGGTCAGATGGCGAGAGCAAAACAGCCGGTCTCCGTCAATGGGATTGAGTTTGACGCCCTCATCGACCAGACCGACACCCTGGAGGCCACCGTCCCAGAGTACACCGTTGAGGATGGCTTCGTCGTAAGCGATGCCATCATCCTCAACCCGGAAAAGCTGGACATGACCCTGTACATCACCGATACTCCGGTGACTTGGTACAGCCGGCATGGTAGCGGCCAGGACCGGGTGGAGTCCATCGTGAAGCAGCTCCAGGAGCTCTACTACACGGCGGAGCCAACCACCGTGGTCACGTCTGCAAAGAGCTACACCAACATGGCCATTGAAAGCCTCTCCATCTCAAAGAGCGTGGAGATCGGCTATGCCAGAGAGGTGTCCATATCCTTCAAGAAAATCCGGGTCACGTCCGCGAAGACCACGACAATACCGGACAGCTACGGCAAGAGCGGGACCACCCAGGCTTCTGCCGGAACGGCCAGCACATCGTCTGGGAGCTCCGGCGGCAGTTCCGGCTCAGGCTCCGGCTCCAGTGGCGGTAGTTCAGGCTCCGGGAGCAACAGTGGCTCAAGCGGAGGAAGTAAGTCGAGCATCCTGTACAGTGCGGCAAACTCCATCGGATTGATCTGACAGTTCAAGGCTCTGTGGTC
>CAJFVK010000177.1 GCA_904420435.1 uncultured Oscillospiraceae bacterium | reverse complement strand
AAGATAAATCCGCGTGGTTTCAATGGAACTGTGCCCTAACACATCCGCCAGCTTCGCCACATCCCGGCAGACACGGTAGAAGGTCCGCGCAAACAGGTGCCGCAGGTTGTGGGGGAAGACCTTCGAAGGTGCGACCCCCGCCTTTTTGCAGAGGGCCTTCATCTCCGCCCAAATCTGCTTTCTGGACAGGCTCTTACCGCCTCAGGTGAGGAAGATCTCGCCTGAGGCGATTTTGTGTTTCTTGGCGTATTTCAGCAGCTTGCGGCACAGCTTGCCGGGAATGAGAATCGTCCGTACCTTGCCCTTCAGGTAGATTTCAACCTTGCCCTGCTGCGCCGCCTCCACGGTGAGATACTGCACCTCGCTGACCCGGATACCCGTGCCGCAGATGGCCTCCATGAGCAGAGCCAGACGCTCCTTGCCCATCTCCTCGGCGGTTTCAATCAGGCGCTCGTACTCGGCTTTTGTCAGCTCCCGGCTGTCGTCCCGAAAAAGTTTCCTCTGGAGTTTCAGGTGCTTCACCTTGCAGTCCGGCCAGCCCTGAAAGTCGAAAAACCGGTCCAGCGCCGTCAGCTTGCCGTTCACCGTGGAAGGCTCGTAGCCCTCCGACAGCAGATGCTCCTTCCACTCGGCCACAGCCGCCTTGGTGACTTCGCTCCCACCAAGATAGGCGAAAAATTGGGTGACCTCGCAGAGATACTTCTCCACCGTGGCTTCGCTCCGCTCCTCGTCCCGCAGATAAGCCCTAAAGGAATGCAGCTGTGCAGTTGTCATGATTTTGTTTTCCATCGTCTACTCCTTTCAGCTGTTTCCCTTAGTTTACCTGCTGTTTGTATGGTTATGCTCGCCTTTTGTTGAGGGGGCCGCCCATGGGGCGGCCCCCTGCGCTTATGCCAGCCCGGTATCCTCCACCGGCCAATACCTCCGATGCAGTGTATGGAACCGCTCCAGCTCCCAGATGCTCCAGCGCTTCTGATTCAGCATCTGCTGGAAGAGGAACAGCAGCTCCAGCAAATCATAATCTTCCTGACTGCGTTCATCCCGGCCCATGATGGCTAAAATGCGCTGGTTCAGCTTCCAGTGGAAGGGCGCCAAAAGGGTACCATGATCGATGGGGCCGCCGCAGGTGTAAATCTTCCCGATGATATTGGCCGCATAGAAGTAATCTGCCACAGAAGAATCCTCCGTCAGCGTCCACGGGGCGATGATACGCACATCCGCGCCATCAGCAGGAAGGAAGTAAAGCGGGTATCGATTGGCTCCACGGTCAAAGCAGGTATTCAAATCCTCCCACAGCAGAAACTGCCGACGGATATTGATATCATCTTCCGACACCTTTGGCCCCAGCGCCCGGATGAACAGCTTTGCCACCTTCCGGCGGAGGATGCTCTGAAGAACCATCCTGTCTTTCTCAGAAAAGGGGGTGAACTCCCGCAGGATGGTATCCCTCTGCCGGACATAGCGCTCCAAATTTTCCGTCCCCTGCCGCATAATCACCTGCGTCTGGAAGGTGTCGGGATTCCTCATGCCGCTCCAGTCCACATCGGGAAAACGGTCCCAGTCCTCCAGCAGCTGCCGATAGGGTTCTTCCTGAACCAAATCGGGAACCGCCTTGCGGATATTGCCCACCAGCCGCAGTTCCAGACGATGGTGAAACAGATTGCACAGCTCGTCCCGCACCTCTTTGGGCTCGTACCACTGAAGCAGACGGATGGGCCTCCAGAGCCCTGTCAGGTCCGGCCGCTCCTCCCACAATTCCAAACCGGTGTCCAGTGAGGTAATGATTTCCTTCCGTGACAGGCGTTTCATTCCGTTTCCGCCTCCATTTCTGTATGTTTGGCCTTGTACTCGGCCATCTGCTTTTGGATCTCCTCCGCCTCCTCGGGGGAGCAGAGATGCTCCAGATAGTAGGTGAAGGACATAAGGACCATTTTCTGGTTGTTGTAATCCAGAATGATGGGATCGCCCCACGCGGTGCAGAAGTCGAACACGGCGTCCAGCTGGGTGGGCGGGTCGGTCAGTGGGATGTAGGGGTATTTCAATGGGGTAATCATGGTATTGCTCCTCCTTCACTCTTTTTTATATTGTTCCAAAGCCGGATGGCCTGTTTCAATTCCTCGGCCATAGCGTTTCGTGCGGTGTACTCTGCCAGAAACTGCTC
>CAJFVK010000176.1:1434-9659 GCA_904420435.1 uncultured Oscillospiraceae bacterium | reverse complement strand
CTCGCCGCAGTATAGAAATTCTTCCAGCTCCTCGGGAGAAAAGCCCTCCCGTGCCAGCAGATCAATCTCCTCAGGCGTATAGCCGAAGGCCGGCGCAACCGCCTTGATCCCCTCCAAATAGGTACCGGAGGCGGAGCATGCCTTTTTCCACGGCTCCAGCCACCAGCATGGCCGCCAAAAGCGGGAGGAATAGGGGGCTTTGAAGTAGAAGTGCCCCTTGGCAATCGCCCCGTCAGGGGAGAGGCGCAGGATATCCCCGCAGTCAACCGCGATGCGCTCTGCCCTCCCCAAATCGGTGCGGATGCGCCATGTGGACTTCTTCAGGATCTCCTCTGTGGATGCGTAGAGGTAAAGCCTCCGTTCCGGAAAGTAGCACAGACAGAGGGGGCTGTCCCCCTTCACCAGGTATAGGTGGTCCTCCCCATCCAATACCGAGAAAGAAAAAGAGCCCTCGACCTTCTCAGCCATGTACTGCAGGCTGTCAAAGCCGAGGGTGTTTTTCTGCTCGATCAGCTGAACGGCGGCATAGCTGTCCGTTTCGATGCGTGTCTTTGGGAGGTGCAGGCTCTGTCGCAGAGATTTATCGTTATACAGTACACCGTTGTGGGCCAAGGCAAAGGCCGTGCCCCCAGCCATCCCAAAGAAGGGGTGGTTGTTCCGGTTTCGAGCGGGGCGTCCTTGGGTGGTCATGCGGGTATGACCCATCACAGCAGCCGTGCTGCTGCCCACCCGGATCGAGAGCTTATGCCCCGGGACGGGGCGCTTGTAAATACAGAGCTGTCCGCCCAAATTGTAGGCGATCCCAGCCGCGTCTGTGCCCCTCGCCTCACTCTCAGAAGCTAAAATGTGGAGCATTTTGGATTTCTCCTTCCCCGTAAAAGACCGCTCCATATCCACCAAACCAAATAGTCCGCACATCTCAGATCTCCTCCTCCGCTTTCACCGCGTCGCTCACATAAAGCCTGCGCTCCTTTAAGTACAAAACCAGCTCCGGCTGCGTACACCCTGCCGCAAAGGCCGACCACGGCAGGGACCTTATCTCCTCGTCGGACAAATAGATTGCCATATCACAGATCCGGTCCACGAGCTGCAGCGTGGCGAGAAAGGTGTTGTATTTCAGCGTGCCGCGGAAGATGCGAAACTCTATGGTTTCGCAGGGTTGGAGGTTGACACAGGTGTACCGCCCGGCTTGGCAGCCCTTCTTGGCGTGTTCCAAGATGTCCTTAGGGTGCTCCTGATAGCCGTATCGGGCTGCCCACCGGTCCAGCTGCCGCTGGGTGCGGCGGCTGAACAGCAGCAGTTCGGACCAGTGCCGCTCAAAGAAATACAGGACACGGGCAATCGCCGCGTCCTGTTCCTCCTCGGTATTCCCAAAGGCCTGCCGGCTCACATGTATGTGGAAACCGCAGGTTCTCGCCCGGTGGCTCTCGTATCCCATCTCCACAGCGCTGTGGAGGATTTCGGCCCACGGCATCTCCTCTGTGTGGTACACCAGGCTCATGGGGTGTGTGACCAGTTCAAAGCCGCTGCTTAAAGAGCCATCGTGCTTACAGTAGAGGCGATCCAGCCCGTTTCCATTGGCGATGTCCAGCAGCTGTCGGGCATTCGAGCCGAGCTCTCCCGCCTCGTCGATCTCCAGTTCCACTCCAAAGAAGCGGGGACCTTTCCCGTAGAAGATAGGCTCCGGCTTGTAGTAGTAATCCTTGATGGCTTGGCGTTTGGCCTCGTGGGCATAGCAGTCCTCACACAGGGGATCCTCCTCGTCTTCATCGGCGTATCTGGCATCCTCCGCCCGGATAACCCTCCCACAGCGCTCACAGGTGGTGTAATAGTGGTCATAGCACCTCTGGCAGAGGGGCGTGCAGTCGCTCCCAGCGTTGTCCTCGTTCCGGATCCGCTCCCCACAGACCTGACAGACGGTGGTTTCCTCCGTCAGGCAGGAAGGGCAGAGCAGTTCGCCGCACGCCTCGTTTTTCTGGGATACGGGGTACTCTTCTCGGCAGCAGGCGCAGACAAATATGGTGTTTTTCACGTGATATTACCTCCTGAAAAGTTTTGTTTCCCTGGTAGCCCCAGGGTATATCCAAGAGGATAATATCTAATTCCGTTTCCTTCCTTTTACGGAAAATCTGTTCTAGGCAAAGGAACATCATAGTAATCAAGAAGGAGGTGCTATCCTGTATGGAATCTTACCAAGAGGAATTGATTGCTCTGCGGAACGGCAGAAAAGCTCCGGAACGTTCCGGAGAGTATTGGAGCAAAGAAGATCTTGAAACACTGCAAAAGCTCTTTTGGGAGGGGGTAAATCTGTCAGAAATCGCTATCCGGCTGGGGCGAAACGAGGTTGCCACCTACCAGCAGCTGGCGAAAAGCGGCCTGCTGTCCGGCCAGTGCAGGGCGCGAAAGCGCGCAAAACGGCCGGCCAAGGCGGAGTGCCTCTGTCCATCCTGCGGCGTTACAGACTGCCGCAGCTGCGGAAAGGAGGGAGTCATCTATGTTGGAGGGGTATGACGATCTCCTCACCGCAGAGGAGGCCTGCGAGGTGCTGAAGATCGGCAAAAACAGGCTCTATGCCATCTTGGCCGCCAAAGAACTGAAGGCGTACCGCAACGGTCGTGTCTGGCGCATCCCCCGCCTCGCCGTGGAGGCGTATATCCGAGCCCAAGCCAACCTATAAAAAAGTCCGTGGACGCATCCCGTCCACGGACTTCTATTTTAATTTCTGGGGTCACATATCGGGTGCAAAACAGGCCGCGAAAACCTTATCGCAACAGGAAATAGATGCATTGGAAAACATGTAGCACAGCGGGCTTGACTTTTTTGTGTAAAAATGATATGTTTAAAATGCCCTTATACCACAACGAGGGAAGATAGTGTTACTACGATAAGGTAGTACACCTCGAAGCTCTACCCCAGCCTTATCGGCTGGGGTATCTTCGTATCTAAAGAGAGAAAGGCGGGGTTTTGGTGGCAGTTGATCATTATGCGTTGGGACTTGACATAGGTATTGACTCTGTCGGTTGGGCAATCCTTTGCAACAATGCGGAGGGAGAACCAATCAAAGTGGAAAACTTGGGCGTTCGAATTTTTGATAAAGCGGAGCAGCCCAAAACAGGAGAAAGCTTGGCCGCCCCCCGTAGAAATGCAAGAAGCGCGCGACGGCGTTTACGTCGGCATCGTCACAGGCTAGAGCGGATCCGTTTTGCCATAGAGCGAGCAGGCATTCTGAGTTGTGATGAGATCCAAGCTCTCTATACGCAAGGTGGGTTTGCCATATCCCCATATCAGCTGCGGGCTGAAGCGCTGGACCGTCCCCTGAGCCGGGAGGAAACCGTGCGGGTTCTGATTCATTTGGCCCAGCGCCGTGGATACAAATCTAACAGTACGGCAGAAGCTGCCAAGGATGAAAAGGAGATCGGAAAAGTCAAACAGGCTATCGAAGAAAACCGGCTCTGTATGCAGCAGCACGGGTATCGTACGGTTGGTGAGATGATGTATCGTGATGACCGCTTTTGGCAGACCAATCCAGACGGGTCCCGGTATCATCAGACACGTAACAAAGCAGACGATTACCGTTTTACAATAGAGCGTTCCGCTGTTGTCGATGAAGTGCATCAGCTCTTTGAGGCGCAGCGTCGGCTACACACTCCGTGGATGACGGAGGAATTTGAGGCAGAGTATCTTTCTATCCTTGAGAGCCAGCGCAATTTTGATGAAGGTCCTGGTCCGGGAAGTCCATTCCGCGGAGGGATCACAGAAAAAGTGGGTATCTGCACTTTTGAAAAAGAACCGCCGGAACCTCGTGCTGCAAAGGCGACCTACACATTTGAGTACTTTAAATTGCTGCAGGATCTAAATCATATCCGTTTGGCGGATTCGAGAAATTTCTCTGTCCCATTGACTCAGGAGCAACGAGAAATTCTAAAAAAAGCGGCCATGCAGTCTGCTTCTCTGACATATAAGCAAATCCGGGAAAAGCTGAATTTAGGGGAAGACGTCTATTTTAACGGCCTTTCCTATACAAAACAGGCAAAAGAGGAAACCGAAAAGAAAAAGTGGCCTCAGATGCAGTCCTACCACAAGATCCGTGCGGCGCTGAACAAAATCAGCAAAGGCGCGATCTTATCGCTGACGCAGGACCAGTTGGACGCAATTGGAACGATTCTGACTCTCTACAAAAATGACAAGAATCGGCTGAAGGCCTTGGATGAAGCGGGGATCCCTGCCGAACTTCACCAGGCATTGCTGCCGTTGTCGTTCAGCAAGTTTGGGAATCTTTCTGTGAAAGCCATGAGAAAATTAATTCCTTATCTGGAAGATGGGTGGCGCTATGATGAGGCTTGCAAAGCTGTGTATGGTGACCACAGAGGACTGCAAACAGAATCCCGCAAGTCAAAACTCTCACTGCGTGATATGGAGGATGAGATCACAAATCCTGTTGTGCGGCGGGCAATTGCACAGAGCATCAAAGTCATAAATGCAGTTGTCCGGACCTATGGGGCGCCAGACGTGGTTCGTATAGAACTGGCGCGGGAAATGGGGCATAATTATCAAGAGCGAAAAAAGATGGAAAAGCGGCGTGATGAAAACCAAGCTGCAAATGAACGCGCCAAGGAACAGATCTCGGAGTACAAAGGCGACCATGCCACCGGCCTGGACATTGTAAAGTTCAAGCTTTTCAAAGAACAGGATGGCGTATGCCTGTACTCGGGGAAGAATCTGGATATATCCCGTCTGTTTGAGCCGGGCTATGTGGACGTGGATCATATCATCCCATATAGCCGCTGCTTTGACGATAGTTATCAGAACAAGGTTTTGGTCCTGTCCAGTGAAAACCGGCAGAAAGGAAACCGCCTGCCCTATGAATATTTCGGCCAGGATGAGGAACGCTGGCATGCATTTGAGGTGCGGGTTGAAAATCTGATTCGCAGCTACCGCAAGCGGCAGAAGTTGCTCAAACGGGAATTGACGGAGGAAGAGAGCGCGGATTTTATTCAGAGAAATCTCAACGATACTCAGTATATTACCCGCGCAGTCTATAACTTGGTGAAGGACAATCTGGTTTTCGCGGATTCTCCTTACCGGAAACGGCCCGTACAAGCCGTGAACGGGGCGGTCACCGCCATGCTCCGGGGAAGATGGGGAGTCAGAAAGGTCCGAGAAGATGGTGATTTGCACCACTGTTTAGATGCTGCCGTCGTGGCTGCGACCAGCCCCGGAATGATCCAAAAATTGACAAACTATAATAAGCGCCGTGAAACCGCGGAGCGAATCCCGGGCGGATATGTGGATGCATCCACAGGAGAGGTCCTGACAAAAAAGGAGTATGACCGCAAGTTCAGTCCTGAATTCCCCAGTCCATGGCCGTTGTTCCGCCAGGAATTGGAGGCGCGCCTGGACCCTGTGGATCCGCGCGCGGCCATTGATCGGCTGAAACTGCCTACTTATGAGAGTGATGAGGAAATCAGGCCGATCTTCGTTTCCCGGATGCCGAATCACAAGGTAACCGGCCCTGCCCATGCCGAAACAATCCGCAGCGGCAAAATGGGGGATGGATTCACCGTGACCAAGACGTCGCTTGCAAACCTGAAACTAAATAAGCAGGGAGAGATTGAGGGGTACTATCACCCCGAAAGTGACCGCCTGCTATACGAAGCGTTACTTCAAAGGCTGAAAGAATTTGGTGGGGACGGCAGTAAAGCGTTTGCGGAACCTTTTCACAAGCAAAAGCGGGATGGAACTCCCGGTCCTCGCGTGGATAAGGTGAAGATTTTTGAAAAGTCCACCCTGAATCTACAGGTACATGACGGGGTTGCGGCCAACGGCAGCATGGTGCGAATCGATGTGTTCCATGTAGAAGACGACGGCTATTATTTCGTGCCCATTTATATTGCCGACACGAAGAAAGACAGGTTGCCGAACAAAGCGGTGATTGCCTATAAACCCTATCAAGAATGGAAGGAAATGGCTGCTGAGGATTTTATCTTCTCTCTTTATCCCGGGGACCTGGTTCGCATTCAAAGCCGGAAAGGCATTAAGCTGAACATATCAAAAGGTGGAACTGGCGAAAAGGTGATTGTTCGGCGAGATGGACTATATTATTATCGTACAGCAGGAATTACGGTGGGCTCTATTCAGATTGAAACCCATGACCGGCGATATTTCCAACCCGGCGTAGGTATAAAAACATTGCAGTCTATCGAAAAATACCAGGTGGACGTGCTGGGCAATTACCACAAGGTTTCGCTTCCGGAAAAGCGCATGCCCTTTAACAAGGAGGGATGAGATGGAGTATCGAAATATCTTCCTGGCAAATCCCGCGCATATCAGTGTCCGCCGAGAACAGCTGGTGATCGAACAGGCAGAAGCATATACGATTCCGCTGGAGGATATTTCCACCCTTCTCATTGAATCGCCCCAGATCACACTGACGGCCAGGGCCGCTGCGGCCCTGGCCACCCACGGCGTGACCGTGTTCTTCTGCGATGAAAAGCACCTGCCCTGCTGCCAACTGCTTCCCATCAACCAGTTCTGCCGGCAGCGCAAATTGCTGTCCGCCCAGTGCGGGATCGGAAAGCCCCTGCAAAAACAGCTCTGGCAGCAAATCGTGATACAGAAGATCCGGAATCAGGCGCGCTGTCTGGAACTTGCCGGCAGAAGCGGCAGCGAGAATCTCCGGCAGATGGCTGGCCGCGTACTGTCCGGTGATCCGGATAACCGGGAGGCAGTGGCAGCAGCCCTGTACTTCCCGGCGCTCTTCGGCGAGGACTTCTCAAGAGGAGCAGAGGATCCCAGAAACGCAGCCTTGAACTACGGATATGCCATTCTCCGCGGCGGTATCGCCCGGAATCTGGTAATGCATGGGCTGGAACCCTGCATCGGAATTCATCATCGCAGCGCACTCAATCAATTCAATCTGGCAGATGATTTGATCGAGCCCTTTCGCCCGGTGGTAGATCTATTTGTGGCAAAATATACGGAGGAATGGGGTGAGAATCTCTCCACAGCGCAGAAGGCCCAACTGCTGAACATTACAAATTATATGGTGAAGCAGTCAGAGAAGCGATACCGGATTTTTTCAGCTATCGGCCGGACCTGCTCCTCTCTGGCAAATTGTTTTCTCGGGGAGAGCCAACGGTTGGAATTGCCGGAGCTTCTCCCCCTGAAAGAGCATCGCTATGAGTAGGTTTATGAGGATTTTAGTCATGTTTGACCTGCCGGTCAAGACAAAAGCCCAGCGCCGGGCTGCCACGCAGTTCCGAAACTTCCTGCTGGGAGACGGCTACCACATGGTACAGTACTCCGTTTACGCAAGGGTCTGCGCCGGCCGGGATTCCGTCGAAACCCACAAGAGGCGGATCAGACTGGCCCTTCCGACGGCGGGTTCTGTGCGGATGCTGATTATTACCGAGAAACAGTATCAAGCCATCGAACTGCTGGTCGGAAAGCCGACCCCCCATGACAAACCGCAGCAGTTTGAACAGCTGGTCATTTTTTGAAAAAATACGGTCGAATTCCTTAACGGAATTCGACCGTATTTTCATGTGATCTCCGCGATTTTCCCGGAATAGGACGTTAGAAAATCACATGTTTTGTCCCCCGACCTTCTGCCTATTATACCACAACGAGAGAAGATAGGGAACTACGACGACTCCTGTGCCTGATAGGGCTGTATTCAAATTATACCACAACGAGAGAAGATAGGGAACTACGACGTGACCGTTTTTGCAATTATATGGGCTACAATTATACCACAACGAGAGAAGATAGGGAACTACGACGTAGTTCCACGGTTAAGCTCAGTTTTAATGATTATACCACAACGAGAGAAGATAGGGAACTACGACTGTCTTTGATGAGAACGGTGTGATGGATCTATTATACCACAACGAGAGAAGATAGGGAACTACGACACCTCTGATACTCACTCTGATTTCACTAAAATTATACCACAACGAGAGAAGATAGGGAACTACGACACGGAGGATGAAGAGAAATGACTCTTGGTGATTATACCACAACGAGAGAAGATAGGGAACTACGACAAGTTAGAAACTGATTGTGTTGAGGTTTGTATTATACCACAACGAGAGAAGATAGGGAACTACGACGACCTGGATAACCAGGAGTATGAAATGGACATTATACCACAACGAGAGAAGATAGGGAACTACGACCATGCCGTTGAGCTTTTCATCAAGCCTGGCATTATACCACAACGAGAG
>CAJFVK010000176.1:0-1407 GCA_904420435.1 uncultured Oscillospiraceae bacterium | reverse complement strand
AAGATAGGGAACTACGACAGTACAGTTTCAATCTTTCGCTGACCGTAGATTATACCACAACGAGAGAAGATAGGGAACTACGACACAGTGACCGTGTGGCTGCCGTCGCCCATAATTATACCACAACGAGGGAAGATAGGGAGAACTACCGCCACCGGCGCAGGCACCGCAGGAAATACGATGATATTATATTGCGAATCTCAGTCGAGGTTATCACAACAGGCCTATGGCCATAGTGTGCCCATGGGTTATTTAATTTCCTGCTCTAAGTTCAAAAACAGGTCAGAATTAAAAAAGTCTACGATCGTGAATATTTCCTCATTATTTGGCATGAGCTTAGGCGAAATTGTTGGTAATACAGGGGGTGTACAGGGGAGTCACGCCGAAGAAATTTATGGGGTATTCCATGAGGCCGGATTTGACGGAATTACCTGTCGTGTCGAGTACTGTGATTCTGATGGGGCAGTCTTTGAAACGGATATGTACACATTGACGGATTATGAAAAGGATAAAAACGCTGAAATTCAAGAAAAAGAAGAATCTGCGCAAAAAACGGCAGATATACTGGAAAACTATACGCTAATTACAAGTAACGAATTATATCCAGTGGGAGAGAATACAGCCAATTCAGAATACAATGGAAAATCTATTAGAATGGAAAACCTTCAAATTATATTGTCTTTCGAGAACACTGACGGCTCAATGGATTGTGACATGGCACTTTGGTTATATCCCGGAATTGGTGCCCTAATTGATATGGATCTTAATGATCCGTATGCAGTTAAAAGGATTCGCGAGGAAAATATTGAATACGTCAATGTTTATGGGGTACTAAATATTGAACCGAATCCTTTTCATCCAGAGGAGAGCAATATAAGCATTCTAAATGGCGGCATCTATTTCCTTGACTAAAAACAATGAGCAAACTAATGCCAACATTTTTGCTTACAAACGCAAAAATACGGCCTAATCTCCGCAGACAGCAAAGCAGAACAGAAAAAAGTAAAATCCCCGCAATCCCCTGTAAGGCAAGGGATTGCGGGGTGTCGCATTTCTCACAAAATACGACAGGAGATACCGGTCGGCGTACTCCTAAGCGGTAGGCCACCAGTTAGAGTCTGGTCGGGGGTGCCAAAAGAAGGGCGTCTGCTAAAAGCAGACGCCCTTCTTTTGGCTTCCGCCACCCGGAGGGCGGCGGAAGCTCATGTCCTGTCAGTCTCAAAGCTCTTGATGGCAAACGAAGCGCATCAGGATCGCGGCGGTTTCGGCCCAGGTGGTGGAGTCGGCGGGTAACGGGGTCACTGGGCGCGAAGGCGGCGCCGCAGGTGCTGGCCCTCTGAACGGCGCATCCCGCAGCCCACCGGGTTACAGGCTGGATCACAGCGTGCCCCTGCGTCCTCAGGAGGC
>CAJFVK010000175.1 GCA_904420435.1 uncultured Oscillospiraceae bacterium | reverse complement strand
CGCAACGATTCCCGGCCCCTGTCCGGGGCCGCCAATCGTGCCGCTGCCTCGAAAGCGGCTCGCTTGCTCCGCCACCGGCGGCGCGTCGCCGCTTTCCCCCCGGCAGGGACTGCCGAAAAAATCAGGCCAGCGCGCTTAAAGCGCGGACTCGGGGGCAGTTGCAACGTCCACCGGCGCTCAGAAGAGCCTGCTCCGCCAGAAGAACAAGACTCCCAGTACACGTCAGGGCAAAAGGGAGTCCTTAGAACCGCAGGTTCTAAGCGGTTTTTTCGCCCCTTTTTGGCCGACCAAAAAGGGGCTCGCGCCCGGGGGCGCGAAACATCCCCCCGGCAGGGACTGCCGAAAAAATCAGGCCAGCGCGCTTAAAGCGCGGACTCGGGGGCAGTCGTAACGTCAAACGGCGTTCAGAGGCAACTGCCCCGCAAGGAGAGCAGGACAAACAGTACACGTCAGGGCAAAAGGAGTTCTTAGAACCATGGGTTCTAAGCGGCTTTTTCGCCCCTTTTTGGCCGACCAAAAAGGGGCTCGCCGCCGGGGGCGCGGAACAACCCATTAAAGCCCCGGCATGGCAAATGCCCAAAAAGCCCCGGCACGGCAGGGCCAAAACAAAGGGGGCGGCTACGCCTCCACAATCACCTTCCCCTGGCTCCTCTCCCGGAGGCCCGTCTGGACGCGGGCCAATGTGGCGGAAAAGTCCAGCTTGGTCTGCTCACCGGTGACCATGTCCTTGCAGCTGACCAGGCCGGCGGAGATCTCGTCCTCCCCCAGGAACACCACATAGGGTACCCCGATCTTGTCGGCGTAGGTCATCTTGGCCTTGAATTTCTTCTGCTCCCCGTAGAGCTGGGCGCGGACCCCGGCGGACCGGAAAGCGGTGGCCAGGGAGACCGCCTGGGTCAAATCCTCCGTCATGGGCAGGATCAGCACGTCGGCGCTGGCGCCGGTGCGCTGGGGGTTCAGCATCCCCTGCTCGCTGAGCACATAGAAGAGCCGGGTCAGGCCGATGGAAATTCCGACTCCAGGAAGTTGTTTATCGGTGTAATATTCCGCTAAGTTATCATATCGGCCCCCGGAGCAGATGGATCCGATCTCCGGGTGGTCGGTCATGGTGGTTTCATAGACGGTGCCGGTGTAGTAGTCCAGGCCCCGGGCGATGGTCAGGTCCACGGCGAAGTGGTCCTCCGGCACCCCAAAGGCGGCCAGATATTTCACCACGGTGGCCAGCTCCTGAAGGCCCGCGTCAAAGGTCTCGCTGCGGCCCCTGTAGCCCTCCAGGGCGGAGAGAACCTGGGCGTTGTCCCCCTGGATGGAGATGAACCGGAGGATCTCCTCCGCCTGGTCCGGCGACACGCCGATCTCCGCTCCGGTGAGCAGGGCCTTGACCTTCTCGGCGCCGATTTTGTCCAGCTTGTCCACGGTGCGCATAATGTCCCCGGCCTTTTCGCTGAGGCCCAGCAGCTCATAGAAGCCGTTGAGGATCTTCCGGTTGTTCACCCGGATGCGGAACCGCTGGAGGCCCAGGCGGGTGAACACCTGGTAGATGATGGCGGGGATCTCCGCCTCGTTGAGGATGTCCAGCTTGCCGTCGCCGATGATGTCGATATCCGCCTGGTAGAACTCCCGGAACCGGCCCCGCTGGGCCCGCTCCCCCCGGTAGACCTTGCCGATCTGGTAGCGACGGAAGGGGAAGGCCAGGTCGCTGTAGTGGAGGGCCACGTACTTGGCCAGGGGGACGGTCAGGTCAAAGCGCAGGGACAGGTCCGTGTCCCCCTTGGTGAAGCGGTAGATCTGCTTCTCCGTCTCGCCGCCGCCCTTGGCCAGCAGGACCTCGCTGGCCTCGATCAGGGGGGTGTCCAGGGGGGTGAAGCCGTAGAGGCTGTAGGTCTCCCGGAGGATGGACATGATCTCCTCCATCTGCCGCTGGGCAGGGGGGAGCAGCTCCAGAAAGCCGGAGAGGGTACGGGGTTGGATTTTACTCATGGCGTGGATTCCTTTCTATTTTTGGCCCTGGCCGGGCCGGGGCTTTTATTTGCCGCTGGCGCGGCGGGGTGGGGGGCGTTTCGCGCCCCCGGGCGCGAGTGACTTTTGTCGCCAAACAAAAGTCACCAAAAGTTGGCTTAGGGGATTGATCACCGTTGCGGCATGACGATTCCCGGCCCCTGATCGGGGCCGCCAATCGTGCCGCTTCCTCGAAAGCGGCTCGCTCCTCCCGCCGCCGGCGGCGCGTCGCCGCTTTCCCTAAGAACCCCTTTTTGTGTGTTGGCTTCCCTGGGTGCGTCCGCAGGGGCCGCCGGGCTTGGATAGTCGTTGCAGCGTATTAGCTTGGAGTATAGACGCACTCCGCCTGTCGGCCTCCTATTATGATGGTCTCCAGGTCCGGTAGTCATTGCCCCTGACTTGGCTTGGTGTTTTGTTGTGCGGTGCGGAATTGTTGGCAACTCGTCAACCCACCAGGCCAGCGCGCTTGAAGCGCGGACTCGGGGGCAGTTGCAACGTCCGCCGGCGCTCAGAAGAGCCTGCTCCGCCAGAAGAACAGGACAACCAGTACACGTCAGGGCAAAGGGAGTTCTTAGAACCGCAGGTTCTAAGCGGCTTTTTCGCCCCTTTTTGTCCGCACAAAAAGGGGCTCGCCGCCGGAGCGGCGAAATATCCCACCGTTGCGGCGCAACGATTCCCGGCCCCTGTCCGAGGCCGCCAATCGTGCCGCTCTTGCTCACCGTCGGGCCAAACCGGTTGACCGGCGCTGCCCGCGCCTGCCAACCGGGGCCCTTCCTCGAAATCAGCTCGC
>CAJFVK010000174.1 GCA_904420435.1 uncultured Oscillospiraceae bacterium | reverse complement strand
CACCAGGAGGGTGCCGTCCTCGGATACGAAGAGCTCTTTTCCCGTCAGGTTGGCGCCGCCGTTGAGGATCAGGCGGCTGGAGACCATCTCCGCCACACCGCCGCCCGCGTCCGACGAGCGCACCGTCACCTGTGCTCCATCGGTGATGGTCAGGTCGGTGTCGTCGGCCAGGAACGTGCGCCGGGCGCCGCTCCCGCTGGTGTCCGCCGTCAGGCTGCCCGGCCCCGTGATAGTGACGGTCAGGCGCTCAGCCACGTCGCCGATGTTCACGGCGGGCACGGGCTCCCCGGCATGATCGCCGCCGCGGTACACATAGCTGCCGTCGTTGTGGACCGTGGAATCGCCCTCTAAGGCGATGGTCAGGGAGCCGCCGTAGACGCGGAGCATACCCAGATCGGCGTCGTCCAGGGTCAGGGTATTCGTCGTTTCGCTGTAGCGCACGCCGCTGGGCATGGCTGCCACGGTCCGGCCGTCCTCAACCACATGGACATCGTTGATGACGACGGTGAGCGTGGAAGCATCCGCCGCAAAAACAGCCGTAGGCATCAGGGACAGGAGCAGGGAAAGGGTCAGCAGCAGGGACAGCAGTCGATTCTTCATACTCCGTCTTCCTCTCATCTCAAATTGTGCAAAGGAACCAGACTTCTGCCGGCTGAAGCCGGCTTTTTTTCATTATGACAGATGAAAAGCTGCTTGTAAAGCTTGTGTTTCTGAGTTTTGAAGGGTGGCAGGATACTGCCAAACGAATGCACCCGGCGCGATGCATGAAACATCACGCCGGGCGCAGCTGCTTATGGAATATGCCGCACCGTACGCACGGCAGCGGCGTAGGCGGCGGCATACTGCTCCGAGGAACGGATCTCACGGGCGGAACAGGCGCGGAGCATGGGCACGCCGGGAATCGGGCGGAGCAGCCCGTCCAGAAGCCACCAGTCGTACAGCTCCTCCCGGCCGTAGCCGTCTTCATCCGGCCCCTCACCGCCGCACCAGGCTCTGGCGCGGACGATCCCGTTGTCGTCCATGCCGTCAAGGGTATATGTGCGCTCCAGGTCAAAAAATGAGAAGCCCATGGCCCGCAGTGCCCGGCCCGTGGCTCCCGGGCTGAGATCTTCACACAAAACAGACGGGATCCGCTGCCGCGGATGCTCCGCGAACCAGCGCTGTATCCAGGACGCCGCCCGCCCGTCACCCCGCTGGGCAGCCTGATACCGCCAGAAGTTGGCCGCGCGGAAGAAGAATTCCGCTGGTGCAAGGACTTCCAGATACTCTGCAAACGCCCACATGGCCGCGCCGTCCTCGTGGACGCAGCGCGCCGCCAGGGCCTGAAAATCGGCCACCTCCCAGGGGGTTCCGGCGGGCGCGGCAGCGCCGCCCCGGGCATCCAGAACATGGATGCCCCGCAGGCGCAGCTCCTCGGCGAAGCGCACCGGCACACCCCGGTGCAGGAGCTGCAGCCTGGGGCACAGGGCGAAGGCCCCCGGTGCCACCGTCGTCAGATCGCACAGGATGTCCGCCGTCTCCAGAGCGGTACACTTCAGAAACGCATGGCGGTGCACCGCCCGGACCGACGCCGGGATCGTAATCGCGCGCAGAGCCGTGCAGCCGGCGAAGGCGTTTTCCTCCAGAAGCTCCACCCCGCCGTTCAGGGCGGCCTCCGTTAGGCTGCGGCAATTCGCAAATGCGTGGCTCCCAAGTTTTTTAACGGAGAGGGGGAGTACGACCCTTCGCAGTTGATCCATTCCGGAGAACGCTCGGCGAGCAATTTCCTCGGTACCCTCCGGAATCACGGCGGTTCCTGAGCTGTCTACTCCGGCATCCTTTTGGGAGAGGACATGGGGCAGTGCGGTTCTCTCCGCAATGGCGCATCCAGGCGGGCTGTCAGCGTCGGGCGCATTTGAGAGGAGAGTGTGGAATCCCTCTGGAGTATCATGCCGCAGGCAGGGACGCCTGCTGGCTCTTCTGAACCAATTGAGCATTGGATTCGCGCCTCCTTCCACGGTTAAATCGCATCGGTTATCGCGTGTAGTCGGAATACTGTTCCGACAAATGGGTTTGGCAAATAGGAATAATCCGACAAAGCAACCTGTAACTATGAGCAAAAGCAGCGGAAGATTGCTGCCCGTTACAAAGATAATACCATATGGGATATCCGTTCGGCAAGCGACCACAGGCAGATCGTTCCGTAAAATAGCCAAGGGGACGCTCCGCATGGAGCGCCCCCTTGGTGGTTTGCCTTGACTTGCTTACTCCACGATATTCTCGCAGAAGTTCATGAGAATCTGCGCCACTTCCGCGCGGGTGGCGTCGCCGGTGGGATCGAGAATGCCGTTGCCCTTGCCATTGAGCAGGCCGGCGTTGACAGCCCAGGTCACGCCCTCCAGAGCCCAGTCGGAAATGTCCTTATAGTCAGTGAAGTTCTGCACATCTGCGCCGCTCTGGGTGGTGTCGTAGCCCTTGTACTGAGCGTAGCGATAGAGCATCAGCGCCATCTGCTCGCGGGTGATATCATCCTCGGGCCCGTAGATGCCGTTGCCGTAGCCTCCCACAATGTTCTCTGCAGTCGCCCACTGGACAGCATTGTAGTACCAAGCATCGGAGGCCACATCGCTGTACTCGGTGATGGCGGAAGTATCCGGGTTGCCCTCCAGGTTCCACAGCACCTGCACCAGCATGGCGCGGGTGAGGTTGCTTTCGGGGGCGAAGAGGTTGTCGCCGACGCCGTTCATCATGCCGTTCTCAATGGCGTAGTCGACGGCATCGTGATACCAAGCATCCATGTCTACATCCGTAAAGTCAGCGCTGGGGCAGACATCCGCGTGGTTGATCTCCGCGAAGGCAGCCTCGATGGCCACACGGCTGCGGGGCATGGTGAAGGTGTACTCGGTGTCGCTGACACGGGTCAGCTCGATCTCGTTGCCGTTGCTGTCGGTGACAGTCAGGCTGTCCAGCTCATAGCCCTCGTCCGGGTCCACGGTGATGGTCACCGTTTCGTCATACGATGCGGACTTCTCGCTGACCTTGACAGCCCCATTTTCAGGTGTATCCGCCGTAACAGAGTAGGTTGGTGTGGAGGTGCTTCCTCCACCGCCGCCACCGCCGCCGGTGGAGGATTTTTCAGTCACTTGAACCGTACAGTCAGAAGTGCCCGTAACCGTGCTATTCAAATAAGCAGTCGCCGTGAAAGTATAGTCCTTTGTCACATTGGGCAGGGAAGCGGTCCAAGTGCCGTCAGCCTGTTGAGTAACGACAACTGCAGGATCATCGCAGGACACCCGAACGGTCTGGCCGGCGGGGAGATTGGTTACCGTCAGAGTTACCGTTCCGCTGCCGGTCAGTGAAGCACGGTCAGTGGAAAGGGTGAGGCTGCTGGCGGGAATCGGCTCCCACACGGCGGCAATCTCCGTATCTCCGTTTACTGTGAGCGAAGAGCCCGGTGTGTATTCAGTTTCGCCGACAAGCCAAGCCTTGAACTGCATCCCGGCGGGCGGGGTAAAAGAGCAATCCGGGAGCATGATTGTCTGCGCGCCAATTACCTGCTGGCTCTCCATACTGCCGGTCCCGCCATTGGCAGTGAAGGTGATGGTGTAACGGATAGACTCTGTGCGGTCATATCCACAGACATTGCAGGTGGTGTCACTTCCATCATCATAGATATGAATACCTTCCTCTGCGATGTCCTTACAGTTGGCGCACACTTTCCAGTGTTTTTCCTCATTGTACTGCCAATCGCCCCAGCTGTGTTCCGTAGCCGGAATTACCGTGCCGCTCGTTATCATTTTTCCACAGCCCATGCAGTAGATATCGCCGGTGTAGCCGTCCTCCGTGCAGGTTGCTTCTTTGGCGTCCCGCACTTCCGTTGCGCCGTCATGATTGTCTGGGTCGATTGGTACGATGATGTCTGTAAGCTCTGTCTGGCACTGGGCATCGCCGTAATATTTTCCAGCACACTTGTCACTGTAGCAGGTCCAGTATTCCGTGGTTCCAGCGCTGTGGCAGGTAGCGGGGACCGCTTCGTGATGCGTTATGCCGGTGTGCGCATGCTCCAACTGGGGAATTTCTGTATTTTCATTTCGTTTGTACCCACAGACAGAGCATTCCTCGTGTTTTATCCCGGGCGAATCCTCCGTAGCAGGTGTATCCACGCTCCACTGGAAGTCGTGGCCGCTTTTCTCCAGTTCGGTTTGGCAGACGGTGCACGCCTTCCAGTGATTGTCCCCATCCGCCTTCCATTCGGATCCAGGGGTGTGTTCCTTCATGGGGATATCCGCCACATCTTTGGAGTCGGTATATGTCTGCTCGTTGAAGATTACCGTTGCTGTATAAGTTGTGACGCCCGTTTCAGTGCAGGTTGCCTCTTTCTTCACGGCAGAGGTGATGCTTGCAGTGCGCTTCTGGGTATGCTCACTGTTGTTTTCACAGACAAAGGTAACAGTGCAGCTGCTGCCATCCGCTGACCAATTAAAACTGGGTGCTTTCCAATTATGCCCTGTGGACGGAATGGTGACTGCTTCTGTATCGGTGCACTCCTGACCGCCAAAGGTTACTTTTGCCGTGTAGGTGGTCTTTCCATCCGTATCGCAGGTAGCATCTGTAGTCGTGCTGGACACCGTTACAGAAGGCTTTCCTGTATGACCGCAGCCTCGGGTACATGTGAAGGTCGCGGTGCAGCTGCTGTAATCGGTTGCCCATGCAAAGACGGGAGCGCCGTAGCTGTGCTGCAGGGCGGGAATGACCTTCCAAGTGTCGATATTCTCAATTTCCGTGGTGCAGTCTGCGTCCTCAAAATATTTGCCGCAGGAGCACTGATAATAGGCTTTCGTTCCGGCTTCCGTACATGTGGCAGCCTTCCCAGAAACCAATTTCACATTGTCTTTGTGGCAGTGCCAAGTAGCTGTGAGGGTTACATTGTTGCTTGGCATAGTGAAGGTAATCTCAGAAGCGCGGCTATCCGTCAGCGTAATGCCTTCGGCTGTCCAGCTGGTAAACTCACACCCATCCTTAGTACCTGCGTTGATGGTTACCGTGGTACCCGGCACATAAGAGCCGCTGCCGGAGGCACCCTTTCCGCCATCCACGACTGTGACAGTGGCTTCTCCCTCGGGAACAGTGACTTCCGTCGCAGGGCCGGCGGTGTGGGTGGTAGTCTGAGCGTAGCGAACCTCATAGGTCCCGGCAGAAAGGCCGGTGATTTCCGTCGCATCGGCTGTAACCAAACTCCACTCCGCCTCCGGCTCAGCAGAAGCTTCCCGATATTCATATGCTTTGTTTGCGGAGAGTCCCGTGATTTTACCGTCATCGCCTCCAGGTGTGCTGGGTTTCACGCCGGTCAAGGTTTCGGCAATTTCAGGACCATCTGACATACCAATGGAAATAGTGTAGGTAGTGGTTTTGCCTTCATAGGTGATGGTCAGGGGTTGTCTATCTTCGCTGGTAACAGCCGAGCTGTTAAACCCAGAAACCATGTCGTTTGTGACCTTGACTGTTTCGGTGGAGCCGTCACTGCTGACCACCAAAATCGTCAGGTCGGTCACATCCAGTTCGTCACCAACTTTGTATTGGGTTTTGTGGCCGGTGCTGTTGATGTAGATGCCCGATGCAAGCCATTGTCCATCTACTCCATCTACATAGACATATGCGGTGCCCGCTGTGGCGCCCGCTGTGGCCGTGGTGGTGCCGTTGCTATTCTGCAGCACAGCGGGAGTGATGGGGATATCCGCGTATTTAACAGGCGATGTACTGCTGATTTCATGCAACGTCTGTTCTTGATTGGGGACTGTGTTCAAAATCAACCGCCCCGTTCCCTCACTGCTGGTTAGATTGGCTCCGGTTTTAGTGGTATACAGGCCGCCGCTGACTTTAACGCTACCATTGATATTCAGTACAGCATCGACCAAATCATTGTTTGTTCGCATATACGTCCTATCCGGAACGTATTTTGACGGCCTGAAATGTGCATTAGAGTGCACAAAATTACCCTCCATCCACTCCTCGCGGTCATATACAAACAAGTTTTTCTGTACTTCCAGCGCCGCACCGCCATCAATAGTGAGTTCCACGCCTGGCAGCAGGGAAATATCCTGCGTCATGGTTGTTGTCCCGTCTAAAATGTGCATGGAAACATTGCTGTTGATGGGAAGGACATAGTCCTCTGAACTGATTGAAACACCCATTACTGTTACATTAATATTGGAAATAGAAACTGTGCCACTGAGTTCAATCTTCAGGCGATCATGATCCGGCAGGTACTGTTTGCGCAGATAGGTTCCTTCACCTGTGAGGCGAAACAGTCCATTATCACCCACGAATTCAATACTTGATGAAACGGCTGTACTGGAAGCAACAATTGTCGTATAAACTGTTTCCGTTGCACCGTTGTGGATGGTCAGAGGGACTTCAATGTTCTGAACATAGTATTGAGAAAACAGGAAAGCCTTATATGGATTATCCTTGATATCTAACGCCGCGCTTCCTCCACGCCAGTCATTGATTTGGAAATACTCCCAAACTTCAGAACCGGGCTGTGCTTCCACTGAACCGCTGCCGGTGATAAAGCCGTAGGCGTACAATGCTGCGCCATCCTGAAGCGTGATGGAACTACCTTCCTCCATTTGAATGTGACCATACGGTCCGGAGGGGGCGCCCTCACCAAATGTATGGTTTCCTGCATGCATACTGCCCACCGAAATCGCACCGCCATCTTCCACAACGATGTGCGAACCGGTTGCCATAGTCAACCTACGGAATTTCGTCGGAGATGTATAAGTCCCTCCACCGCCAGTATTGGCTGGCTGATTCTTATACACTGTATTGGCATCATCAAAAGGCACAAGCAGGGTGACACCAGCGGGAATCGTGTATTCCCCGGCTGGCAGCGTGCCGTCCATAGCTACGGAAACAATCCCAGATGAATTTATCTGTGCCGCAGTAATTGCTTGATTTAAATCAGTATAGTAATCCCCTTCTGCGAAAAATATCGTAGTATCTTCCAATACAAACCATGGAGTTATCTCCGTATCATAGTCAAAACCAATTGAAATCTGTGCTGCTGTGGAGACAATGGTATTTTTCGAGTTTTTCCATCCTACAAATTTATAGCCGCTGTCCGGCGTTGCATGGAGGCTATATTTGTGTGAAGATTCCTGCGTGAAAGTCAGACCATCTGTTGAAACCGATTGGGCATCAACCGTATAGGCTCCATGGTCGCCAGGGAGAAACGTTACTGTAAATCCTCCTGCAGTCAAAAGTGAGAGATTAGATAATGTAATTGTGGCAGTGGAGGAATTCTCCGGACTGGTCAATGTAATTTTAATAGTCTCATTGGCTTTCAATTCTTGAGAAAAGCTGCCACTTTCAATATAGGTTTGGTTGTCAATGGTTACCGAACCGCCGTTATCTGGTTTGGAGTAGTCAAAGGACAGTGTTGCTGCCGCTCTTTTCTTGTTTTGAATTGTTAGCGTAATAGACTCACTGGATGACCCGCATCCTCCCAGTCCATCATTGCCGCTTACAGAGCCCCAGATAGTGGTTCCACTGGCACTCCATCTATTGTCACCGCCCAGCCCAATCTCGGTATCCGACAGGCCGAGAATCTCCGCCGCCATAGCCGGTACGGCAGTCAAAGGCATCAGTCCCACCACCAGCACCAGCGCCAGCAGCAGGGACGAGATTCGTTTGAGTACTCCCTTGATCATCGGGCGTTACCTCCTTACCTTGGCGCGGTTGGCCTTTCGGCTACTCCGCGCCTTTTGTTCAGAATAGATCGCGCATCCAATCACCACAGACAAAATTGACCAGATGTGGGCTGGATGCATGCCGAGGAAAATCGCATCGCCCTCCCGGAACCATTCCACCACAAAGCGGAAGGCGCCGTAGGCGATCATATACAGGGGATAAATCGTCCCGGGCTGCTCCTGCCGGTGCAATCTGCGGTAGAACAGCACCAACAGGATCCCGTGAAACACCATCTCCGCCTCACGGGTCGGCCAGCGCAGCACATTGCTGCCCGGCAGCAGCAGCCCCTGACAACAGCCTGACATAATGCAGTTGATACGGACAATCAGGAGCGTGGAGATCATGCACAGGGTCAGTACATCAAATACCTGCCGGGAATCCCGCCTGCAGAGCTTTGCCGCAGCGGCGTAGAGCAGGGGCAGCAGGAAAATCGCCCCGTAGAGGCTCATGCCGCCGGAGAGTGTCAGTTCAAAGGACTCCAGTCCGGCAAACAGCTTCACGCAGAAAACGCCGGCGGCGGTGTGCAAGACAGCGGCGGGCAGAATTGCCGGCTTGGATATGTGGATTTTGTCGCGGAAGATCCACAGCCAAAGCGCGCTGCACAGCGTCCCGGCCAGCAGGCAAAGCAGCAAAACAGGCTCCATACATACGCTCCTTTGTCAGGAAGTGAAAGGCCGGGACGGGCAGGTCTGCCCGCCCCGGCCTTGGGTGGTTTACAATGGGGTTACGGTGTCACAGGAGTTTCAAACTCGGAGAAGTCGATGTGGAGTACCACAACCACAGTCTCCGTGGCGGAGAAGCCCATAGAACTCTCAAGGTCGATGTCCACGGTCACAGGTACAGCGTAGTAGACATCCTTATACTCGCCTTCAGCACTGACCTTAAAATCGGAAGGCTTCATATTCTTGATCCCATCCGTGGTCATGCCGATAACGCCGTCCATGAAGTTGTGATAGGCATCGCCATCTGTGCCGGGCTGGAAGCCCGTTTCCGTGAAGAATTCGGTGTTGTTCACCGTCACGGTCATTTTGCTGAGGACCTTGTTGATGAGAGCTTCATTGCTGTTCACAGTAGTCAGCACGGAGTTAATCTCATCAGCGCCGCTGCCCAGGATAGCATCCAAACTGATGCCGTCATTGTTCAATAAGGTAAGAAAAGTACCAACAGTCTGCCGGTCAAAAATCGTCTGAAGCGCATCACCGGATTGGCCAGTCTGCTCCACCAGTTCAGCCGCTTTCTGCATCAGAGCATCCGGCATCTCCATGGTCACCACGGCAGCCTCGGACTCGCTGACCGTAACGCCATAGCGAGAGCTGATCTCGTCAGCGTCCAGCATCTCCATCTGCAGGTGTTCCGCCAGAGTATCGGCCAGCTCCTGCACCTTCGCTACATCCTCGCCTTGGAGGTTTACAGCGATCTCAAAGGAGTAGGAGTCCTCGCCAGCAGCTGTAGCTTCCACGGTCTTAAAGGTGTAAACTCCGTTCTCTACCTCCATGTTGGCCAGAGTGTAGAAGAAGCCGTCGGCTACATCGAAGAGAGCAGTCTTCAGGGAAGTGTTCTGGAATTCACCCTCCACATAGACCTCCTGGCCGCCGATCGTCAGGGTATATTCACCAAACTTGGTGTCCAGCGCGTCCTTGATGCGGGTGGCAAGGCCATCCAGCATAGAGTCCCCAAAGGTGCCGTTGCCGGCCATGATTGCGTCAACATCCAGGGTCAATGCCGCAGTATCACCTTCGATTGTAGCGGTTACCAGCTGCTTTCCTTCATGGCCAGTAATGCCTGCCAAAGCGGTGTTCAGCTCTGTCCAAGTGTCCTGCACAGCTTCCTGTGCGGAATTGATCTCTTCTTGATCGAAATCAATATGGAGCACCACAACCACAGTCTCCGTGGCGGAGAAGCCCAGAGAGTCCTCCAGGTCGATAGCCACGGTCACCGGAACGGCGTAATAGACATCGTTATACGAACTGCCTTCGACATTAACTTTAAACTCGGAAGGCTTCATATTCTTGATGTCATTGGATGTCATCGCGATGACTGCGCCCATAAACTGCTGCCAGGCATCCGCACCTTGTGCTTCCTCCGGCTTGAAATCATTGGCAAAGAAAGTCTTGCCATTCACCGTCACGGTCATCTTGTCGAGGACCTTGTTGATAAGATTGGCGTTGCTGTTCACAGTGGTCAGTACGGAATTGATCTCCGCAGCGCCGCTGCCCAGTACGTCATCCAGGGTAATACCCTGCATAATCGTCAGGAAGGTGTTGACGGTCTGCCGGTCGAAAATATCCTGAAGCGCATCGCCGGATTGACCATTTTGCTCTACCAAATCGGCTGCTGCCTGCATCAGTTTTTCCGGCATCTCCATGGTTACCACGGCAGCCTCATTCTCGCTGACCGTGATGCCGTAGCGGGAACTGATCTCGCTGGTGCTCAGGGTTTCCATCTGCAGATGGTCTGCCAAGGTCTGGGCCAGCTCCTGCACCTTTTCCATGTCCTGGCCCTGCAGCTTAACGGACAGATCCAGAGCATAGGAGTCATCGCCCGCCACCACTTGGCCGTCGACCGTCTTATACGTATAGACGCCGTTTCCATCGGCGGTCATATTAGCCAGAGTATAGAAGAAGCCGTCCGCCACATCAAAGAGAGCATTCTTCAACGCGGTGTTCTGGAAGGTATCCTCCGCATAGACAGTCTCACCGTTGACCGTCAGAGTGCAGCCGCCGAAGTGCTCCTTCATGGCCTCGCCAATTCTGGTGGCAAGGCCTGTCAGGAAGTCGTCTCCAAAAGCCTCCGCGCCGGCCTGAATGGCGTCCACATCCAGCGTCAGGGTGTACTCGGCGCCATTCTGATCAGCGGTCACAAGAGGTTGGTCGTTATGGCCCTTGATTTCAGCCAGAGCGGCGGCAAGCTCGTCCCAAGCCGCTTCCATAGCCTCCTCAGCCTCATTGGTGTCCGGCGTCGGCGTACCGCCGCCACCGCCTCCGCCGGAGGAGGTCTTGGTGATGACGATCTCATTGCCTTCGGAAACGCTTCGGCCGTTGGCTCTGGTGCCGTTCACACCGTCCTCAGCGGCGATCACAGTGCCTACAGGTGCGTTAGTCACGGTCAGATTATCCGCCAGAGCCACCACGCGGGCGTCGCCGTCCATGCCCTTTAGAGAAACATCCGCATCCTCGGAGACTACGGAAATGGTCACATCGGCGTTGCCGGTCACGGTGACATCATCCGCAAGAACAAGGACAACGCCATCCCCGGCAGCCTCAACCGTGCCATTCTCCGTCACATAGGCCACAATGGTCTGGTTGAGCAACGCCATCACACTGGCCCGGGTAATCTCGCCCTGGGGAACAAGGTCAGTGGCGGTCCTGCCCACTACATACTCGTGGTTGACCAAAGCATATACGGCACCCTCTGCCCAGCTGGAGATCTCATCGCTGTCATCAAAGGACTTCTCCAGCGTATCCTCTTCGGGAATGCCAAGAGCGCGGACAAACATCACGAAGAACATCTCGCGGGTGATAGAGCCATTGGGGTTCATCTGGTTGTCACCAACACCGGTCAGAATACCCCTTTCCACGCAAGCGGCAATGGCGTCTGCAAACCAGTCGTCGGCAGCCACATCCGTAAAGCCGCTGATGTCCGCCTTCTCCGTCAGCTGCAGCAGGTTGGTGAACACCTGTGCAGCCTCGGCACGAGTCATATTGCCCTCCGGGTTAAAGATCCCGGGGGCAACGCCGTTGACGATTCCCGCGTCACTCCAGCGCTCGATGTCCTCTTCCGCCCAGTGGCCGTCAATGTCGGTGTAGCTGTTGGCGGCAAAAGCCGTCACAGGCAGCAGCGAAATGACCATGCACAGGCTCAGAAGCATAGCCAATAGCTTTTTCTTCATCGTTGAAAACTCACTCCTTCTTCATTTTATCAAATGATCCCGTCGCGGGAGGCAAACACACTTCTGGCATCCCCCTCTTCCAATTTGCGATTCTGTGGCGCTTTGCAGTTATGTCAAACGCAGCTTGTGCTGCCGTTTGCCAAAGATTTGAAGGTTGTCGTTTCATCACGGTACCGCTGTGTTACTTTCACTTTTCCCGCACAAACCGGGCAGCCGCTCTTCCTTTTGCCGGTGCGGGAGTAGACGGCGGCCTTCCACACATGCCCTTCCGAACACTGCCACCACACCTTCTTGTGGCTCCCAGCAGTGACCATTTGTGGTGTCAGATTCCCATTGAGGGGCGTGTACCACTGGGCGGCGATATTCGGATTTACGGTAGCCAAATCATTGAAGCCACAGAGAACCTTCCGTCCCGCACAATAGGGGCATCCACAGCCGCTCTGGGTTCTTGCCGCCACAACCGCTTGATAGTCGTGGCCTTCTTCACAGATCCACCAGGCCTTCCGATTGCTGTAGGGGGATACGGTGTCTGGTGTCGTTGTACCGTTACGTGTTGGGTGCCACTCCTTGGCAATATCCGGGAACAGGCTTTGCAGGTCGTTCTCCCCAGGGACGATGACTTTGCCTGCGCAGACCGGGCAGTCTGTGCCGTTAGCTGCACGGGAGCACACCTCCGCCTGCCATTCATGCCCCTTCTCGCAGATCCACCAGACCTTTCGGTGGGTCCCGGCGGTCACAGCATGCGGGGTCAACGCACCGTTCTTCACAGGGTGCCACTGCCGCGCCAAATCGGGATAGGCAGTGGCAAGGTCGTTTTCTCCCGGTCGGACTTCCCGGTTGGTGCAAACAGGGCAGCCGCAGCCAGACACTCTGGATTTGACCATGGCCTGCCACTGATGCCCTCTCTCGCACACCCACCAGACCATCCGGTGGCTGCCGGGCAGAACCTGTGACGGGGTTAACGGCGCGTTCTTCGTGGGATGCCACTCATTTGCTACATTTGGGAACAGAGTCGAGAGATCATTCTCGCCGGGAATGGGCAGCTTCCCTACACAGTAGGGGCACTTTGTCCCTGACGCGGTTCGGGTATAGACGGCGGTTTTCCATTCGTGTCCCTGCTCGCATCGCCACCACACCCGCCGGCTGCTGCCGGCGCTCACCGTTTCAGGTGTCAGGGGTGGGTTCTTTGCAGGGTGCCATTGCATCAACAGATTTTTACAGCCCGTACGCCGACAAAATTGAGCAAGGGTTTCACGCATATCCCCGCCCCCTTTGATCTAAGACAGAATCAGCCTTCTGTTGCAAATATCGAAAAAAATCTTTTAACATATTTGCTTGTATTCCCAATTTTACCAGTAGCCCCTACAAAAATCAAGAGTTTTCGCCTCCTTTAGGGCGCAAAAAACAAGGCCGTCAAACTTCTGCTTGCCGGCCTGTATTGCCATGCTTAAATATATAACCGTACAGCCGCCCATTAGGGTGGCTGTTTTTTTATGTATCTGTTTCTTTTGCCAGAAAGCAGGACAGAAGGCTGATTCTGTCCTGATGCGGATGGGCACAGCTCTCCGCAAAACACCGAAGGGGGTGATGGCATCCAAGAAATGCTGAACATTTTTTGCCGGCGCACCGGCCGCGAGGAACTGCTCCGTCAGTGGCATCCCACAAAAAATCTGCCGCTGACGCCTGAGACTGTGAGCTGCGGCAGCAGCAGGCGGGTGTGGTGGGTGTGCGGGCAAGGGCACGAATGGCAGGCGCTTGTAAAATCCCGCGTGTCCGGCAGCGGCTGCCCGGTGTGCTCCAACCGGATAGTCAAGCAGGGGTACAACGACCTGGCGTCGACGCACCCCGAGCTGGCAAAGCAGTGGCACCCCAGGAAAAACGGCGCTCTCACCCCACGGGATGTGTCCGCCGGGACACACCTGAAAGTCTGGTGGCTCTGTGAAAAGGGGCACGAGTGGCAGTCGGCGGTGTTCTCCCGCACATCCAACGGCGCCGGCTGCCCGGTATGCGCAGGCAAGATCATCGTGCCGGGTGAAAACGACCTGCAAACCTTCTACCCTGCCATTGCCGGGCAATGGCACCCCACAAAGAACGGGGCA
>CAJFVK010000173.1 GCA_904420435.1 uncultured Oscillospiraceae bacterium | reverse complement strand
GACCCGGAACAGTCCGTGGAGGGCGCCGGACATCTCGTGGCGGTGGACCAGGCCCAGCTCCGCCATCCGCAGGGGCAGATCCCGGTAGGAGTGGGGCTCGCTGGCGTAGACCAGCATGCCGCCGGGGCAGTTCATAGGCTTGATGGCGTAGTCCTCCCCGTCGATGACGGTGGTGTACATGTTGTTCTTATAGTGGTCCCAGTGGCCGCTGCGGTGCCACAGCTCCTGGTTGAGGATCATGGGGGTGGAGATCTCCATATAGCCATAGCGCTTGTGGCACTGCCGCCAGTAGTCCAGCAGGGTATTCTTCAGCACCATGCCCTTGGGCAGGAAGAAGGGGAAGCCCGGGCCCTCGTCGGCCATCATGAATAATCCCAGCTCCTTGCCCAGCTTCCGGTGGTCCCGGCGCTTGGCCTCCTCGATCTTGGCCAGGTACTCGTCCAGCTCCTCCTTCTTGGGGAAGGCCACGCCGTAGATCCGCTGGAGGGTCTGCCGGCTGGAGTCCCCCCGCCAGTAGGCGGCGTTGCAGGCGGTGAGCTTGATGGCGTTGCCCTTCACCCGGCCGGTGGAGTCCAGATGGGGGCCGGCGCACAGGTCGGTGAACTCCCCCTGCCGATAGAAGGAGATGTGGGCGTCCTCCGGCAGGTCGTTGATGAGCTCCACCTTGTAGGGCTCGCCCTTCTCCTCCATGAGCTTGAGGGCCTCCTGGCGGGGCAGCTCGAACCGCTCCAGCTTCAGCTTCTCCTTGCAGATCTTCCGCATCTCCGCCTCCAGCTCCCCCAGCTGGCTCTCCGTAAAGGGCTCGGGGGTGTCGAAGTCGTAGTAGAAGCCATTCTCAATGGCGGGGCCGATGGCCAGCTTCACCTCCGGGTGGAGCCGCTTCATGGCCTGGGCCAGGATGTGGGAGCAGGTGTGCCAGTAGGTCTTGCGGTACTCGGGATTGTCAAAGGTGTACAGATTCGTTTCTTCTGCCATGGTAATTCCTCCTTGTCTTTGGGGCGGAGGCAAATAAAAAATGCTTCCCCCCTGTTCTCTCAGGGGTGAAGCATCCATACTCCACGGTTCCACCCTGCTTACGGCAAGCGCCGTCGCTCGTGTACGCTGTAACGGGCGTCCCCGTCCCGGTCTACTGCCCAAAAGGGGTTCGGCGGGCGGCTCGGGAGTGGTGACTTCCGCCGGAAAACCGCAGGGCACTCACAGCAGGCTGTGCCCCTCTCTGGGCGCCTCCAGGCGTTTCTTCTCCGTCATCGCCAGTTTTACCTTGACAACTATATCACCGCCCTCCGGGAAAGTCAAGGGAAAACCCGCGTCAGATTCTGGATTTTCCCCCCGATTTTCCCTCTTTTGCCGCCGGAAGCTGCGGACGGGCGCCCCTCCCGCCCCTCGTCCCGGCCCGTGGGCCCGGGGCCCTCCCTCCCTGCCCCCGCAGAGCAGACAAGGGTCCGGCCAGATCCGCCGGGAACCGGGATATTTTTGCCGGTCACGCCCAGGACCTTGGTTAAATTAGACAAAGCTGAGCTTTCTATTTTGTCAGTTTAGACGGATATTCCTCTCGCAGCCCCGGAAGATTGGTACAGTTTATCCATTGCATTTTTCGCGAAATTTCCGTATACTTAGGACTGTGAAAAGGGTAACACCTTTGAACGTATCGTTTTTCCTCAATCTTCTCCATCTGGGACAACACCGCTTCCATCCGGAGGCGGTGTTGTCCTATCTTTCTGTTGACGAGGGGACCTCCTGGTCTTACAATAGGGTTCACGTACCGCCGCGGGAGAGGGGGCTGTGCTATGCCGTGGCAAGTTCTGCTGGGACTCTGGCTGCTGATCATCAACCTGATTGCCTTCGCCCTGATGGGCGTGGACAAGCGCCGCGCCCGCCGGGAGGGCGCCTGGCGGATTCCGGAGCGGCGGCTCTTCCTGTCCGCCCTGCTGGGGGGCAGCGTGGGGGCCATCGCCGGGATGCATGTCTTTCACCACAAGACCCGGCACCGGAGTTTCCGCTGGGGGATGCCGGCCATCCTCCTGGCCCAGCTGGCCGCGGCGGCCTGGCTGCTCCTCCGGTGACGGTCCCGGGGCCGCAAAAGGCGCAGCCGGTACACGATTTTCGTGCACCGGCTGCGCTTGTTTTCTTTTCAGGGATCCTTCCGCAGCAGGGGCGCCTGCGCCAGGCGGTAAAAAGCCCCGGCGGTGATTGGCAGGAGCTCATCCGGGTAGACATATTCCGCCGTGTGCAGGGCCGGGCAGTCCTCCCCGGCGCCTACGCCGAAGAAAGCCCCTGGGCGCCGCTGGAGGTACCAGCCGAAGTCCTCGCTCCACCGCATGGGCGAGGGCAGCAAAACGCCGCCGCAGGCAGAGAGGACCTTCTCCGCCGCCTCCGGCGTATTCTCCGTGGCGGGGAACACGTCCTGGAGGGCGATCTCACAGCCCAGGCCGTCCCGGTCCGCCAGGGCCCGCGCCCGGTCCATCACCCGCTGGCGCAGGCGCCGGAAGTCCCCGTTTTCTGCCGCGCGAAGGGTAAGCCACACCTCCGCCGCCCCGGCGGACACGCCGAAGGCCTTCTCCCCCATACGGCAGCCGATGACGGTGCAGAGCACCATACCCCGGTAATCCGCCGGGCTGGCAAGCCCGGGGAGCTCCGTCAGCAGGGACCCCACCGCCGCCGCCACGCTGCGGCCATTTTCCGGATAGGCGGCGTGGGCGGGGGCGCCGATGAACCGGACCGTCACGCCGCAGGAGGCGCAGGCCATGGTCCCCGGCCGGGTCAAAATCTGCCCCAGGGGATAGCCCGGCAGGTTGTGGGCGCCGTAGACCTCGTCCAAGCGTTCCCGGTCAAAGAGGGCGCAGCACGCCTCGCCCCCCTGGCCGTTCTCCTCCCCGAACTGGAAGAGAAGGAACACGTTTTTCCCCAGCTTCTTCCCCTCCAGCAGGAGGGCCAGGCCGCACAGGGCGGCGGCGTGGCCGTCGTGGCCGCACAGGTGGGCCGCCCCCTCCTCCGTGGGCACCGCGTCAAAATCCGCCCGGAAGGCGACGCCGGGGAGATCCTCTCCCTCCCGGTGGGCGGCGTAGAACCAGAGCCCCTGGTCGTGGAGGGTCAGGCTGGTGTTGGCCGCCAGGAACGCCATCAGCCGCGCCTTGGTCTGCGCCTCACAGCCCGCCCGCTCCGGGCAGCTGTGGAGGGTGCGGCGCAGGGCGACGATCTGCGCCAGCTGCTCCTGTTCCATGCTTATACGTTGAACCGGAAGAGGATGATGTCCCCATCCTTGACCACGTAGTCCTTGCCCTCGGAGCGGATCAGGCCGCGCTCCCTGGCGGCGGCCATGGAGCCCACGGCCATCAGGTCGTCGAAGGCGATGACCTCCGCCCGGATGAAGCCCCGCTCAAAGTCGGAGTGGATCTTGCCGGCGGCCTGGGGGGCCTTGGTGCCCTTGGTGATGGTCCAGGCCCGGCACTCGTCCTCGCCGCTGGTGAGATAGGAGATCAGGCCCAGGAGGGTGTAGCTGGCCTTGATCAGCCGGTCCAGCCCGCTCTCAGCAATGCCCAGATCCTGGAGGAAGAGCTCCTTCTCCTCCCCCTCCAGCTCCGCGATCTCCGCCTCCAGCTTGGCGCAGACGGGGATCACCTGGGCCCCCTCCGCGGCGGCCCGCTCCGCCACCTGCCGGTAGTAGGGCACGTTCTCATAGTCGGCGAAGCCGTCCTCGTCCAGGTTGGCGGCGTAGATCACCGGCTTGAGGGTCAGAAGGTCGCTGGTGGCGATGAGCTCCGCGTCCTCCTCGCTGCACGCGTAGCTCCGGGCGGACTTGCCGTCGTTCATCCAATCCCGCAGGCCCTGGAATACCTCCACCTCCCGGAGGAACTTCTTGTCCCCCTTGGCGGCCTTCTGGGCCTTGTCGATCCGCCGGTCCACCATCTCCACGTCCGCCATGATGAGCTCCAGATCGATGATGTCGATATCCCGGATGGGGTCGGTGGAGCCCTCCACGTGGATCACGTTGTCGTCGTCAAAGCAGCGGACCACATGGACGATGGCGTCGGTCATGCGGATGTTGCTGAGGAACTTGTTCCCCAGGCCCTCCCCCCGGGAGGCGCCCTTCACCAGCCCGGCGATGTCCACGAACTCGATCACCGCGGGGGTGGTCTTCTTGGGGTGGTACATCTCGCTGAGCTTGTCCAGCCGCTTGTCCGGCACCGCCACCACGCCCACGTTGGGGTCGATGGTGCAGAAGGGGTAGTTGGCGCTCTCGGCGCCGGCGTTGGTGATGGCGTTGAAGAGGGTGGACTTCCCCACGTTGGGAAGCCCCACGATTCCGAGTTTCATGGTTGATTCACAGCTCCTTATTTCTCTGCTGGGATAGCTTCCCCGTCAGCCCACAGGGTGCTCCTGGGCGTAGCGGCGGCCGTAGGAGGCCAGCTCGTCCAGATAGATCTCGTTGTTCCAGGGACGGAAGCAGCGGCCGTTGGCGATGGAGGGATAGAACCGGCCGCCGGGGCAGTAGGTGTCAAAGGCCCGGCGCACCTCGGCGCGGATCTCCTCCTCGGTGATGTTCTCCACGTCGATCTTCGGCCCGTCGATGCCGCCCACCATGGGCAGCTTCCCCTCGGTGATCCGCTGGATCTCCACAATATCGTTCTGGGGGATGGTGCCCTGCCAGACGTCGATGCCCATCTCCACCATATCCAGAACCAGGGGCTGGCAGACGCAGTCGGCGTGGTGCATGAACAGAATGCCGCAGTCGTGGGCGGTCTTGACGATCTCCGTGTGGAGGGGCTTGATCAGCTCCCGCCAGACCCGGGGCGGCAGGAAGACGTTCTGCTTGGTGCCCCAGTCGTCGTGGAAGAAGACGATGTCCGGCTGGATGTACTTGGCCGCCAGCTTCAGATACTCGATCTTGTAGTCGGCGATCACCCGCAGCAGCCCGGCCATCTCCTCGGGGTACTCCATGTAGTTGATCAGGGCCTCCTGCATCCCCATCAGGTGGTGGGTCCGCTCAAAGAGGCCGCCGGAGCTGAACACCGCGCAGAAATACTGGCGCCGGTCCACCTCTTTGGCCTTGGCCGCGGCGCTCTCCCAGTCCAGGTCCTTCAGGGTGGGCACCTGGAGCTGCTCCTTCCAGTGCTCGATATCCTTGATGACGGCGTTCTCCGCATTGACCACCGGGTGGGCGCCGGGGGCGCCGGGCTTGAAGCAGAAGCAGGTCCCCCAGCCGTCCTGGTGGATCTGCCCGTCCTGGGGAATCCGGTCCCGGAGAAACACCGGGTCCGACACAAACTGCAGCGCCGGCATGAAGTCCCCGTAGTAGTCCGGCTGCTGACGGTTGAACACCGCCATCACATTCTCTCTGGGTGTCAGCATCACGCAATCCTCCTTCTCCGCGGCGGTCCGGCCTCCCGCCCGCCGCCGAATGTTCGCGGGGCGCCCCGCGAAACGATTTTGATTTAGAATTTTATTATATCGGATTCCTGCAGAAAAAACAAGAGTTTGGAAGGATTCCCTACAGGAGGAAAAAGCTGCGCAGGACAGGGGGAGCTCGAGGGGGCAAAGCCCGCCTCGAATCCAATCGAATACCCCGCAGAGCCTTGCGAAGCAGGGCGGGCGGCCCGCGAAGCGGGGGACTTTCCCGCTGCTCCGCAGTGGGAAAGTTACGGCATTTTTCAGGCTGCGAAAAAGTCTGACAAGACTTTTTCGACAGACTGAGGGCCGGAGGCGGAATCCTCCGGCCCCTGGCCCTAGGTCCTGTCCGGCCGGCAGGAGTACCGCCCGCAGGCGGGGGTCTTGACGGTGCGGTCCTTCAGCCGGGGCTCCACACAGTGGCCCTGCTGGATGGGAACGTAATAGCTGCGCCCCTGCTTGATAAAGTGCCCGACAAAATGGCGGCAGGTTTCGCAGGTCTTGGGTTCTTCCATAGTCATCACCTCCCTTTTCCTTCATTATACATAAACTAGCATAAATTGCAACCCCTTGTTTTTAAGTAGCATAAACTATATACTATGTAGCATAAATTTTTTGTCAGGGGGTGTGCGTGTGGCGGAAAACGCCCTTGTCAACCGGACGCGGTTTACAACTTCCATCAAGAACGAGCTCTACTCTGCCTTGGACGAATTAACCCGGCAGACCCGCATCCCGAAATCCCGCCTGATGGACGAGGCCATCGAGGATCTTCTGAAGAAATACGAAAAAAGGGCAGCTGAGTGACAGCTGTCCTTCTTTTTTGCTTCCGGCGGCGGGTGATTTTTTTGGCATTTGCCAATGCCGGTGGCTGTTTGCCTCCGGCGGCCCACGGGAGTGCCCTCCTCGCGGCATAGCCGCTGCGGCCTACGCTAAAAACATGCCGCCGGCATGTTTTCTTAACGCTGCGGTG
>CAJFVK010000172.1 GCA_904420435.1 uncultured Oscillospiraceae bacterium | reverse complement strand
CCTGAACATTATGGAGCCCCTGAAGGGGGGCAACCTGATCTTCCCGTCCTACCCGGCCATTGACGCCATCAAGGAGAAGTGGGGCCTGGGCGAGATGAGCAGCGCGGAGCTGGGGCTGCGGTACGTGCTGGACAAGGAGGGACTCCTGTCGGTGCTCAGCGGCATGAGTACCCTGGAGCAGGTGAAGGAGAACATTGCCATTGCCGACCGGGCGGCCGAGGGCTGCTGCACCGAGGCGGAGCGCGGCTGCGTCCGGGAGATCCGGGACTATCTGAACAGCCAGGAGCAGATCCCCTGCACCGCCTGCCGGTACTGCTGCGAGGGCTGCCCCCAGAAGATCCAGATTCCGGAGGCCTTCCGGCTGTACAATCAGGGCAAGCGGTACAACAATCCCCAGGCCCAGATGCGGGGCTATGAGAGGGACTGCGCCAATCTGGCGGACTGCGTGGAGTGCGGCCAGTGCGTGGAGGCCTGCCCCCAGCACCTGGAGATCCCCAAACTCCTCAGGGAGGTCCGGCAGTACTTTGCCGGCTGCTGAGGCTGGGCATATAAAAAAGAAAAGCAAGAGGGAGGGCGCCGCTTACAAAGCGGCGCCCTTTCTTGCAGCGTGAGGAAGACGTGAGATCGGCCCCGCACGCCTCGCCTGGCAAGGTATTACGGCTCCAGCAGCAGGATCTGCTCCGGCGGCAGGGAAACAGCGAGGGCGTCCTGCTTTTGCCACTGCTCCTTGGGCAGCTCCATGCGCAGCAGGGGCGCGTCGGGGCGGGAGCCCTCCGGCCGGAGGAGGACGATGACGGTGAACACGTCCTCCACCACCCGCTCCACCCGGCAGGGGACCAGGTTTTCCCCCTCTCCGGCGGGGCGGATGGTGTTGGCCCGGATGCCCATGGCGGTGACGCCCTGACGCCAGGGGGCGGCACAGCGCAGCCGGAGGCCCCAGCAGGGGACCTCCACCGTCCCGCTCTCCGGGCCCGGCAGGACCGGCGCGAAGTTCTTGCACCCGGAGAGCCGGGCGGCGCTGACCGTGCCCGGGTCGGCCATGAGCTGGGCCATCTCTCGGACCGGGGCGGAGCGCCCGTTCTCCAGCAGACACACCCGGCGGCAGTTGCGGAAGACCTCCCCCCGGTCGTGGGACACCCACAGGGCCGTGCCGCCGAAGGAGCGCAGCAGGTCGCTGAGCTCCAGCTCCAGCTGGTATTTCAGATAGCTGTCCAGGGCGGAGAAGGGCTCGTCCAGCAGAATGACCGCCGGCTCCGAGGCCAGGATTCGGGCCAGGGCCACCCGCTGCTGCTGGCCGCCGGAGAGCTGATGGGGCCGCTTCTTCAGCGCGTCCTCCAGGTGGAGCATGGCCGCCAGCTCCGTCACCTTCTGCTTCCGGCGGGACTTCTCCAGGCTGCCGGCGCCGGCGGCGATGTTCTGCTCCGCGGTCATGTTGGGGAACAGGGCGTACTGCTGAAAGAGATAGCCCACCCGCCGCTTTTGGGGCGGCAGGACGATTCGCTTCTCGCTGTCAAAGAGCACCCGGCCGTCCAGGACGATCCGGCCCCGGTCCGGCCGCTCGATGCCGGCGATGCACTTGAGCGTCATGCTCTTGCCGCAGCCGGAGGCCCCCAGCAGGGCCAGGACCTCCGTTTCCGCCTGAAACTGTACCTGCAGGGAGAAGCTTCCCAGCCGCTTTTCCACCTCCACGCTCAGCGCCATGGGCGTTTCCCTCCCTTCTTCTCCCGGCGCTCCAGCATGTTCACCGCCAGCAGCACCACGGCTGAGATAGCCAGGTTCACCAGCACCCACCGGAAGGCCAGGGCGTCGTTGTCCGTGCGCCAGAGCTGATAGACCGTGGTGGAGATGGTGGCCGTCCGGCCGGGGGTGTAGCCGGCCACCATGGAGGTGGCGCCGTACTCCCCCAGGGCCCGGGCAAAGGCCAGGACCGTCCCCGCCAGGATGCCCTGCTTACAGCAGGGCATCCGGATCCGCCAGAAGATCCAGGTGTTGGACCGGCCCAGGGTCCGGGCGGCCTGGGCCAGGGTCTCGTCAAAGCTCTCAAAGGCCCCCCGGGCGGTCCGGTACATGAGGGGGAAGATCACCACCGTGGTGGCGAAGATAGCCGACCACCAGGTCATGGTGAGCCGCAGGCCGAAGTGCTCCAGCGCCCAGGCGCCGATGATCCGCTTGGGGCCCAGCAGCCGCAGCAGCAGATAGCCCACCACCGTGGGGGGTAGCACCAGGGGGAGGGTGAAGAGCACATCCAGCACCCCCTTCACCAGCCGGGGCGTTTTGGCCACGTAGTAGGCGGCCAGGATGCCCAGGAAAAAGATCAGGGCGGTGGAGATCGCCGCGATGCGCAGGGAATTATAGAGGGGATACCAGTCCATGGAATACCTCCGGAAAAAAGGCTCAGCCTTCGCCGGGCGGAGTACGCCCAGCGAAGGCGTTTTTCAAAGGCTCTTCAGCCCTCAGGCCAGGGGCGTAAAGCCCACGCTCTCAAATACGCCTCCCGCGTCATCCCCGGTCAGATAGTCCAGGAAGGCCTGGGCCTCTTCGGGGTGCTGGCTGCCCTTCAGCACGGCGGCAGGGTAGATCACCTGGCCGCACATCTCGGCGGTGGCCTCGTCCACAGTCTGGAGCCCGGCGGAGAAGGCGTCGGTGGCGTAGATCACGCCGCAGTCCACTGCGGCCTCGCTGACCTGGGTGGTGACCTCCTTCACGTCGGAGCCGTAGGTCAGCACGCCGGCGGCGGCCAGCTGGGCCTCATCCAGCCCGTAGTAGGCAAAAATCTTCTGGGTGTACTGGCCCACCGGCACGTCGCTGTTGCCCATGGCCAGGAACACGTCCCCGCTCTGGAGCAGCTCCGCCAGCTGATCGAAGCTCTCGATCCCCTTGGGGTTGCCCTCCGGGACGGCCAGGGTGACCTTGTTTTCCAGCAGGTCGATGCGGCTGTCCGTATCGATCAGGTCCAGGCCCTCCGGGTTCTTGTCCGTGTCACCGATCAGGGAGCCGTCCATGGCGTTCATCTGGGTGGGGGCGGCAGAGATGAAGAGGTCGCACTCCGCGCCCTCCTTGATCTGGGTGAGCAGGTCGCCGGAGGAGGCGAAGTTGAACACCAGCGTCACGTTGGGCGCCACGTCCTTGTAGAGCTCGGAGATCTCTGTCAGGGTCTCCGTCATGGAGGCGGCGGCGAAGACCATCAGCTCCACCTGGGCCTCCGCCCCCTGGGCGTCGCCGCCGTCGGAGGAACCGCTGTTGGAGCCATTGCCGCCGCTGCTGGTGTCGCCGCAGGCGGCCAGCCCCAGGCACATGGCCAGGGCCAGAAGGAGGGATAGGAACTTCTTTTCCATCTCGTGATTCTCCTTTAAGAATAATGATTGGGTAGCAAAAACGCCTGCCGGCGCTTTTGACAGGGGGGAGGTGCTCCCCGGACGCCGCAGGGCGCGGCGTCCGGGGCTCGTGTCATTTCCCGAAGGGGCAGACGGGGTAGCGGCATTCTCTGCAGCCCAGGCACAGCCCGCCGTTGCCCAGCCGGGCGATCTCCTGGCGGGTGATCTCCACCCCGGCTGCGGCTTTGGGCAGCACCAGGTCGAAGATGGTGGCGCCGGCGTACATGACGCAGCCGGGCAGGCCCATGATGGGAGTGCCGTCCTCAAAATAGCCCAGCAGGAACATGGCGCCGGGGAGGACCGGGGCGCCGTAGGTAACGATACGGGCGCCGCTCTTTTTGATGGCACCGGGGGTGTTGTCGTCCGGGTCCACGCTCATGCCGCCAGTGCAGAGGATCAGATCCACCCCTGCCGCCCTGGCCTGGGCGATGGCGCCGGCGGTCATGTCCATATCGTCGCTGACCACGGCGTGCGCCGTCATGGTGATGCCGTAGGGCCGGAGCTTCTCCTCGATCACCGGGGTGAAGGTGTCCTGGATCAGCCCCTTGTAGACCTCGCTGCCGGTGGTGATGACCGCGGCGGTCTTCAGCCGGTAGGGGGTCAGGGAGAGCAGGGGCTTGTCCCCGGCGATCTCCTCGGCGGCCCGGAGCCGCTCCTCCTGGATCACCAGGGGGATCACCCGGGTGCCGCAGAGCTTGTCCCCGGCCCGGACGCCGGTGCCGCCGTGGCGGGTGGCGATCATGATGTCCTCCAGCAGGTTGATGGCGTCCAGCCGCTCCACGTCCACCTGGAAGAGGCCGTCGCAGTCGGCGGTCAGCTCGATCTTGCCCTCCTTCACCTGGGAGCGGCTCATGTGCTCCCCCATGCAGATGGCGCACAGCCGCTCCGCCGCGTCGTTCTCGTGGACCATGCCGGGCTCCATCTCCCACACGTACAGCTGCTCCTTGCCCATGCTCAGCAGCACTGGGATATCCTCCGGCTGCACAATGTGCCCCTTGCGGAACCGGGCGTCCTTGTAGGAGCCCTTGATGATCTGGGTCATGTCGTGGCAGAGCACATGGCCCACGGCGTCCTCCGTGCGGATACATTTCATATGCAGTCCCTCTCTCCTCATACAACGTAATTCTCATTTGAGGATAACGAAAACCTACCAAAACTGCGCCCTGGCAGTTTTCACCATTATAGCAGGAGATAGTGGATTTTGCAAGTCCCTTCCGGGGGACGCCGGGGCGGAAACCGGCAGGCCGGAAAAACCGGAAAACCGGGAAATCCGGCCGCCGGCCCCAGGGGGGAAGCGGGGCGCATCCCTATGGGGGTGGACGGCCGGCGGGGCAGGTGGTATGATGGAAAACAAAAAATTTCCGCGGACGGCGTAGCGTTTGCCGGGAAAACCGTAGTATGTGGGTGAAGAGGAAAGGAGGTGAAGAGAGGATGGATGACGAGGCCATTATCGCCCTGTTCTTCGAGCGTTCCCAGCAGGCCATCGGGGAGCTGGACCAGAAGTACGGGAAGGCCTGCCGCGGCCTCTCCCGGAATATCCTGGGCAGTCCCCAGGACGCGGAGGAGTGCGTCAACGACGCCTACCTGGGCGCGTGGAACGCCATCCCGCCGGCCCGGCCCAGCCCTCTGCTGACCTATGTGCTGAAAATCGTCCGGAACGTTTCCCTGAAAAGCTACTGGAAGCGGGAGGCGGACAAGCGGAGCAGCCGCTACACGGTGGCCCTGGAGGAGGTGGAGGCCTGCCTTCCGGGCCGGGATACCGTGGAGGGGGAACTGGGCGCCAGGGAGCTGGCAAAGATGATCGAGAGCTTTCTGGACACCCTGAGCGCGGAAAACCGGGTGATCTTCCTGCGGCGCTACTGGTTTGCCGACAGCTGCCGGGACATCGCCGGCCTGGTGGGCCTCTCGGAGAAGGCCGTTTCCGTCCGGCTGACCCGGACAAGAGGAAAAATGAAGCAGTACTTAAAGGAGAGAGAGGTATTTGTATGAATGTCAAGCAGTTTTCTGACGCCATGGGCGAGCTGGACAGCAGGTACGTGGAGGAGGCGGCCCACTACAGGAAGAGGGCCGGCAGATCCGGCTGGATGAAGTGGGGGGCGGTAGCGGCGTGCCTCTGCCTGATGGTCGTTGGCGGCGCCATGCTGGCGCAAAAGAGCGGGACCGGCGCCCCTGACCCCGATTTTGTACAGATCCCAAATCCAGTGCTCTCTGTTGCGTCTGCTGAAGAGATGGAGGCGTATCTTGACTTTGACGTCCCGGTTCTGGATAAGGAAGTAGGGGGCTATTTTGTCCTTGTTGAAGAGGGCTATCCCACGATGGGACAGATCGACTACGCGGATGGCTCTGCATTCCGCATGCAGTATGGGAGCGGAGATATCAGCGGTATCCATGGCGGTACATTCGAGAAGAGCGAGGAAATTGCGGGCGTAAGAGTAGAATATTACAGCTATAACGAGATTTCCTATGCCATCTGGGAACAGAATGGATTTACGTTCAGCTACGAATATACGGATAACGGCAGCGCAGAAGTGGAAGCCATTATTCGGCAATTCAAATAGGAACCACAATCGATCCTTCATAATGAGAAAACCTGCTAAGGAGCGGCTGTTTTGAAAAAACAGCCGCTCCTTTTTTGCGCTGCCGGACAGAGAAACCCCGCCGGAACAGGCCGAAGTCGTAGAAAAACCCCGCCCCGGCGGCAGATTTCCGCCCCCGGAGCCGGAGGCGGAAGGGCCGCGCGGGATTTTCCCCTTGCGAAACGGAGGAATATTCAGTATACTATTTCTGAGAATGAATGGACAGGAGCAGGAGTGCCTATGAAGAACGTCATTCAATCGGTGGACCCCGGCTCCCCGGCGGAGCGGGCGGGCGTCCGGCCGGGGGAGCGGCTGGTGTCCATCGGCGGCCACCCGGTGACGGACGTGCTGGACTACCGGTTTTACGGCTACGACCCCAATCCGGTGCTGGAGCTGGAGGGGCCGTCGGGCCACCGGGAGCTGCGCCTCCGCAAGCCGGAGGGGGAGGACCTGGGCCTCAATTTCGAGAGCTACCTCATGGACAAGGCCCGCTCCTGCGCCAACAGCTGCATCTTCTGCTTTGTGGACCAGATGCCCCCCGGTATGCGGGAGACCCTGTACTTTAAGGACGACGACGCCAGGCTGAGCTTTCTCATGGGCAACTACCTGACCCTGACCAATCTGAGCCAGCGGGAGATCCAGCGGATCATCGACCTGCGGATCAGCCCCATCAACGTGTCCGTCCACACCACGGACCCGGACCTCCGCTGCCGGATGCTCCGAAACCGGCACGCCGGGGAGAGCATCCAAGTGATGGAGCGCTTTGCCGCGGCGCAGATCCGGATGAACTGCCAGATCGTGGCCTGCCCGGGCATCAACGACGGCCCGGCCCTGGACCGGACCCTCCGGGACCTGGGGGCCATGTACCCGTCGGTGGAGAGCGTGGCGGTGGTGCCGGTGGGCCTGACCAGGTTCCGGGAGGGGCTGCCCCACATCGAGCCCTACTCGAGGGAGACCGCCGGGGCGGTGATCGGACAGGTAGAGGCCTTTGCCGAGGGCTTTCGCCGGGAGCACGGCACCAGCCTGGCCTGGTGCTCCGACGAGTTCTACCTCCTGGCGGGCCGGGACCTGCCGGAGAAGGCCTATTATGAGGACATGAACCAGCTGGAAAACGGCGTGGGCATGCTGCGGCTTTTGCAGAGCCAGGCCCGGCTTGCCCTGGAGGAGGACGGACTGGAGGATTTGTCCCCGCCATCTTTCGCCATCGCCACCGGCGTTTCCGCGGCGCCCTTCCTGGAGGAGATCCTCCGCTGGGCCCGGCGGCGCTGTCCCGCCCTGGCCGGGCGGGTGTACCCCGTCCGCAACCGGTTTTTCGGCGAGCGGATCACCGTGTCCGGTCTGCTCTGCGGCCGGGACCTGATGGAGCAGCTCCGGGGCCTGGACCTGGGAAGCCGGGTGCTGATCCCCTCCAACATGCTCCGCGCCGGGGAGCGGGTGTTCCTGGACGACGTGACGGTGGAGGACCTGGAGAGGGCCCTGGGGGTCCCGGCGGTCCCGGTGGAGGCGGAGGACGGCTTCGCCCTGGTGGACGCCATGCTGGGCCGGGAGGCGGAGGACGGCGGCTGCCATCTGCCGCCGGAGGAGGACTACTACCGCTACAATCCGCCCGGCGCCCGGCACTAGGCGGGGAGGTCCCAGAGATTAGAAAATCATCCCCGAAAGGGAGGAAGCATATGTCAAAACCAGTGATTGCCATTGTGGGCCGGCCCAATGTGGGTAAGTCCATGCTGTTTAACAAAATTGTGGGCCAGCGGCTCTCCATCGTGGAGGATACCCCCGGCGTCACCCGGGACCGGATCTACGCCGAGAGCGACTGGAACGGCCGGAAATTCACCCTCATCGACACCGGCGGCATCGAGCCCCGCACGGACAGCCAGATCCTGACCTTCATGCGCGAGCAGGCGGAGATCGCCATAGACCATGCGGATGTGATCGTGTTCCTCACCGATGTGAAGACCGGGGTCACCGCCTCGGACCAGGAGGTGGCCAACATGCTCCTCCGGTCGGGCAAGCCCATCGTCCTGGCGGTCAACAAGGTGGACCAGGGCATGAGCCCGGATATCTACGAGTTCTACAACCTGGGCCTGGGGGACCCCATCGCCGTTTCCGCCGTCCACGGCCACGGCACCGGGGACCTGCTGGATGAGTGCGTGAAGCACTTCCCGCCGGAGGTGGAGGAGGATGAGGAGGACGACGCCGTCCAGGTGGCCATCATCGGCAAGCCCAACGTGGGCAAGTCCTCCCTGACCAACCGGATCCTGGGCTACCAGCGGGTGATCGTATCCGATGTGGCGGGCACCACCCGGGACGCCATCGACTCCCGGTTTGAAAACGACCAGGGCAAGTATGTGTTCATTGACACCGCCGGCATGCGGAAGAAGTCCCGGGTGGACGAGGCCATTGAGAAGTACAGCGTTCTCCGGGCCCAGATGGCCATTGAGCGCAGCGACGTGTGCCTGATCCTCATCGACGCCACCGAGGGCGTCACCGAGCAGGACACCAAGGTGGCGGGCCTGGCCCACGAGGCGGGGAAGGCCTCCATCATCGTGGTCAACAAGTGGGACCTGGTGGAGAAGGACGGCAAGACCATGGACAAGATGCGCCAGGAGATCCGCCGGGACCTGAGCTATATGACCTACGCGCCCATCCTCTTTATCTCCGCCCTGACCGGCCAGCGGGTGGACCGGCTGTTTGAGCTCATCAACTATGTCAACGACCAGGCCGCCACCCGGATCACCACCGGCATGCTCAACAACGTCCTGGAGGACGCCCAGACCCGGGTGCAGCCTCCCACGGACAAGGGCCGCCGGCTGAAGATCTACTACGTGACCCAGACGGGGATCAGGCCGCCCCACTTCGTGTTCTTCTGCAACGACGCCCGCCTGTTTCATTTCTCCTACCAGCGGTACCTGGAAAACCAGCTGCGGAGCACCTTCGGCCTGGAGGGGACGCCGATTCAAATTACCATCCGGCAAAAGGGTGACAAGGAGGACTGATCTATGCTGGAGGAGATAGGACTGAGTTATTCCCTGTTTCTGCTGCTGGCCCTGCTGGCAGTGGCGATTATCGCCTACTTTCTCGGCTGCTTCAACGGCGCGGTGATCGTATCCAAATATATCCTGCGGGACGACGTCCGCCGCCACGGCAGCGGCAACGCGGGCCTGACCAACTTTTACCGGACCTTCGGCGGCCCGCTGACCTTCGTGGTGATTCTGACCGATGTGCTCAAGGCGGTAGCGGCTGTTCTCATTGGGGCCTGCGCCGCCGGGCTTCCCGCCATTTCCTCCACGGACCCGGCTATGACGGCTATGGCTTTTCGCTACTGGGCGGGGCTTTTCTGCCTGCTGGGACACATGTTCCCCTGTATGTTCCACTTCAAAGGGGGAAAGGGGATCCTCTCCGGCGGTGTGATCGCCATCATGCTCAACTGGCAGGTGGCGCTGGTGGTCTGGGGGGGCTTCCTGATCCTGACGGTGCTGACCCGGTATGTGTCCCTGGGGTCCTGCTGGGCCGGGGCATCCTTCCCCTTTGCCACCTGGTTTGCGTTCCACAACTGGGTGCTGACAGTTCTGGCCATTGTAATCGGCGGCCTGATCCTCTGGCAGCACCGGGGCAACATCGTCCGCCTGGTCCACGGCAATGAAAATAAATTCTCTTTCCATCGGAAGAAGGAGTCATAAATGGAGGGAAATGCTATGAAGATCACGGTTATCGGTAGCGGCGCCTGGGGAACTGCCCTGTCCCTGCTGCTCTGCGGGAACGGGCACCAGGTGACGCTCTGGAGTTTTTTGGCCTCGGAGGCGGAAACCCTGCGGACCCAGCGGGAGAATCCCATGCTGAAGGGGGTGCGCCTGCCGGAGGAGCTGGAGATCGTCAACGATTTTTCCACCGTTCCCCAGAGCGCTCTGGTGGTATTCGCCACCCCCTCCTTTGCCGTGCGGCAGACCGCCCGGAACGCGGCGCCCTTCCTGCGTGAGGGTACGGTGGTGGTGTCTGTCACCAAGGGCATCGAGGCGGACACGGGGCTGCGCATGACGGAAGTCATCCGGCAGGAGATCGGGGATAGCTATAAAGTAGTAGCCCTTTCCGGGCCTTCCCACGCAGAGGAGGTGGGGCGGAAAATCCCCACCGGCGTGGTGGCCGCCTCTCCCGACCTGGAGGCGGCGGAGCTGGTCCAGGATGTGTTTATGAGCCCCAGCTTTCGGGTGTACACCAACCCGGACGTAGTCGGCGTGGAGCTGGGCGGGGCCCTGAAGAACATCATCGCCCTGTGCTGCGGCATCAGCGACGGCATGGGCCTGGGGGACAACACCAAGGCCCTGATGATGACCCGGGGCATGACAGAGATGGCCCGGCTGGGGGTGGCCCTGGGCGGCCGCAGCGAAACCTTTGCCGGTCTCTCCGGCATGGGGGACCTGATCGTCACCTGCACCTCCATGCACTCCCGCAACCGCCGGGCGGGCATTCGGATCGGCATGGGCACCACGGCCCAGGAGGCCATGGAGCAGGTGGGCGCCACGGTGGAGGGCTACTACGCCGCCAAGAGCGCCTATCTGCTGGCGGAGAAGCTGGGGGTGGAGATGCCCATCTCCCGGTGCGCCTACGAGGTACTGTACGAGAACCGTCCGGTCCACGACGTGCTGTCGGAGCTGATGGGCCGGCAGAAGCGGGGAGAGGCCGACGAGAGCTGGATCCAGGAGTGAAAATCGCCTTTTTCGCATAAAATAGCATCCGCCCCGGCGGGGCCTTTCAGGCCCGCCGGGGCGGATTTCCACTACCTTTCGAAAACTGGTACAGGGAAACGGGAGGAGAAACGGACATGAGGAAGCTCTATGAAAACGGCACCATTTTGACCATGGAAACCAGGGAGCCGGCGGAGGCCGTCCTGACGGAGGACGGACGGATCCTGGCGGTGGGGGAGAGTCGGGAGCTCCGGGAGCTGGCTGGGGACGCGGAGCGTGTGGACCTGGCGGGCCACACCCTGCTGCCGGCCTTCCTGGATCCCCACAGCCACTTTACCGCCGCGGCCAACGGGATGCTCCAGGCGAACCTGGGGGAGTGCGTGTCCTTCGCGGAGATCCAGGAGACCATTACCGCCTTTATCCGGGAGCGGGATATCCCGGCGGGCCAGTGGGTGGTGGCCCAGGGCTACGACCACAACCTGCTGGCGGAGAAGAGCCACCCAACCCTGGCTCTCCTGGACCGGACGGCGCCCTGCAACCCCCTGCTGCTCCAGCACAAATCCGGCCACATGGGCGTGGTCAACTCCCAGGGGCTGGCTCGGCTGGGCATCACACCGCAGACCCCGGCGCCCAGCGGCGGCGTCATTGAAGTAAAGGATGGACGCTTGACGGGATATCTGGAGGAGAACGCCTTCATCCAGTACCAGAAGAGGATCCCTATGGCGGTTCTGGCGGACCTGATGGACGCCTACCGGAAGGCCCAGGAACTCTACCTCTCCCACGGCATCGCCACCGTCCAGGAGGGGCTGCTGGCCCCCCAGATGATCCCCCTCTATCAGGCTATGCTCTCCCAGCATCTGCTCCGGGTGGACCTGGTGGGATATGCGGAGGAGCAGAGCCGCTCGGAGGTCTGCCGGGCCTTCCCGGACCATATCCGCCGCTACCGGGACCACTTTAAGCTGGGGGGCTGCAAGATTTTCCTGGACGGCTCCCCCCAGGGGCGCACCGCCTGGCTGCGGTCCCCCTACGCCGGGGAGGCGAGCTACTGCGGCTATCCCACCATGACGGACGAGCAGGTGCTGTCCGCTGTGCGCCACGCCGCGGAGGAGGGGATGCAGCTGCTGGCCCACTGTAACGGGGACGCCGCCTGCGCTCAGCTGCTCCGGTGTGTGGAGCAGGCGGAGGGGGAGGGAATCGACGCGGCGGCTCTGCGGCCGGTGATGATCCACGCCCAGCTGCTGGGCCGGGACCAGATGGAGGCTGTGCGCCGGACCGGGATTCTCCCCTCCTTTTTTGTGGCCCACGTCTACCACTGGGGGGACGTCCACATTCGGAACTTCGGGATGGAGCGGGCCCGCTTCATCAGCCCCGCCGCCTCCGCCCTGAGGCTGGGCATCCCCTTTACCTTCCACCAGGATACGCCGGTGCTGCCCCCGGACATGATGGAGACCGTCTGGTGCGCGGTGAACCGCCGCACCAGGGACGGTGCCCTGCTGGACGGAGAGGCCGTGGACGTCTGGGAGGCCCTCCGGGCCGTGACGGTCAACGGGGCCTACCAGTATTTCGAGGAGGACCGGAAGGGGACCATCGCTCCGGAGAAGTCGGCGGATTTCACGGTGCTGGACCGGAACCCCCTGGCGGCGGAGCCCATGGGCCTGCGGGAGATCCGGGTCCTGGCCACCATCAAGGAGGACGACTGCCTCTGGAAGGCGAAGGGCTGCTGACAAGGAAATTCCCTGTACAGATGATCTGTACAGGGAATCTTGCGAAAAAATGGAAAGGCGCACAGCGTCAGCTGTGCGCCTTTTGGAAGCAAAGGATGCCTCAGACTGCTCTGGTGACTTTACCAGAACGCAGACACCGGGTACAAACGTACACATGGCGGGGGGACCCATCAATGATCGCCTTCACGCGCTTCACATTGGGCTTCCAAGTCCGATTGGAACGTCTGTGGGAGTGGGAAACCTGAATCCCGAAGGTGACGCCCTTGTCGCAGAATTGACATTTAGCCATCCGTTGCACCTCCTTGCTGTCTATACTTTCCTGGCCTACCTTCATAAGCCACATCGGTTATACTAGCACAGCTCGGCGGAAAATGCAAGCATTATTTCAGAAAAAAGACAAAAAACAGAAAAATTCTCCAGGGGGGGGGCCCGGAGCCACCGGAATTGTCCCGCTGCCGCAGGGGAAGCCGGGCGGCGGCCGGACCGGACCGGGTCGGCGTTGGTGCTTGTATTTGGCCGGGGGATACGATATAATAAGCTATCAGGCAGTCTGCCGGCGGAGAGCCGGAAGAGAAACGAACAGGGAGGATGGGAATATGGTCCGGGATGAAGTAAAGGGCACGATCAAGCTCAAGCGCTTGGTCAAGCATTTTAATCTGAAAATTCTGCATGCGGGGAAGGACTACGACACTGCGGAGATCGGCATTAAGGATGTGAACCGGCCGGGCCTCCAGTTTGTGGGCTTCTTCGACTACTTTGACCCCCGCCGCCTCCAGGTGATCGGCATGGCGGAAACCAAGCTGCTGGAGGGGATGGACTCGGCCAAGCGGGCGGATAGCTTCGCCAACCTCTTCGACTATGACATCCCCGCCCTGGTGATCTCCCGGGACCTGGAGTGCTTTCCCGAGTGTATGGAGATGGCGGAGAAGTACGGCCGGACCCTGCTGGCCACGCCGGATACCACGGTGGTGTTCACCAGCAAGGTCATCGACTACTTAAACCACGAGCTGGCGGCCACGGTCACCCGCCACGGGGTGCTGCTGGACATCTACGGCGAGGGCGTGCTGATCATCGGCGAGAGCGGCATCGGCAAGAGCGAAACCGCCATTGAGCTGGTGAAGCGGGGCCACCGCCTGGTGGCCGACGACGCGGTGGACATCCGGCGGGTGTCCAACCAGCTGATCGGCAAGGCGCCGGAGCTGATCCGCCACTACATTGAGCTGCGGGGCATCGGTCTGATCGACTTGCAGCAGCTGTTCGGCATGGGCGCGGTGAAGCTGGAGAGCCAGATCGACCTGGTGGTGGAGATGGAGCCCTGGCAGCAGGACAAGTTTTACGACCGGTTCGGCCTGGACGAGAAGAGCATGAACATCCTGGGCGTGGAGCTGCCCCAGGTGACCATCCCGGTGCAGCCGGGGCGGAACCTGGCGGTGATCGTGGAGGTGGCGGCCATGAACAACCGCCACAAGAAATATGGCTTCAACTCCGCGGAGAAGATGGCGGAGCGGCTGGCCCAGCTGAATGAGAAGCAGGATGAAGACGAATAAGAGGGAACAGCGATGTATACGATAGGAATTGACGTGGGCGGCACCAACCTGAAGGCGGGGCTGGTGAATGAGCGCTATGAGCTGGCGGCCTCCCGGAAGATCCCGCTGGTCTGGGAGTCCCCGGAGAAACTGGCGGCAGACCTGATGGGGCTGGCGCTGTCCCTGGCGGAGGAAAACGGCGTCAGCCGGGAGGAGATCCGCTCCATCGGCATGGGCGTGCCCGGCATGGTGGACGCCAAGCAGGGCGTCATCCGCCGCACGGTGAACATCCCCATTCAAAACGTCCCCATCGCCCAGCTGATGGGGCGGCACTGGGACATCCCGGTCTACCTGGGCAACGACGCGGACTGCGCGGCCCTGGGGGAGTACTACCACCTGGGCGCGGACCAGACGGAGAGCTTGGTGCTGGTCACCCTGGGTACCGGTGTCGGCACAGGCATCATCCTGGACGGCCGGATCCTCCGGGGCGTCAACGGCTGCGGCGGCGAGGGGGGCCATATGGTGATCGTCCCGGGGGGCGAGCCGTGCACCTGCGGCCGCCGGGGCTGCTGGGAGCGCTACGCCTCCGCCACCGGCCTGATCCGGCTGACCCGGGAGGCCATGGAGAGGGACCGGGCGTCCCTGCTCTGGCAGCTGGCGGAGGGTGATCCGGCCCGTGTGGACGGCAGGACCGCCTTTGCCGCCGCCCGTAAGGGGGATCGGACCGGCAAGGCGGTTGTGGACCAATATGTGGACTATCTGGCGGAGGGGATCTGCAACCTGGTGAACCTCCTGCAGCCGGCGGTGATCTGCATCGGCGGCGGAATCAGCAACGAGGAGGACGCCTGGCTGCTCCACCCCCTCCAGCAGCGGGTGCGGGCCTGGCGCTACGACCAGCTGGCGGACCGGCACACGGTGATTGTGAAGGCCCAGCTGGGCAACGACGCGGGCATCATCGGCGCCGCGCTGCTGGGCGCGGCGTCCTGAGGAGACGGAAAGGAGGGGCGTGATGCCCTGGTACGAGATCTTTGACCGGGAGGCGGCGGAGCTCCTGCCGGGCCTGGAGGTCCGGCGGGAGGAGCCCATGAGCCGGCACACCACCTTCCGGGTGGGAGGGCCCGCCCGGCGGATGGCCTTTCCCGGGACGGAGGCGGAGCTGACGGGGCTGCTGGCCCTGGCGGAGGCTTTCCCCCACACGGTGCTGGGCAACGGCTCCAACGTGCTGGCGGCGGACGGGGGCGTGGATCTGCTGGTGATCAACACCTCCCGGCTGGAGGGGATCGAGCCCCTGGGGGATACCGGCCTGCGCGCCCTGGCGGGCACGTCCCTGGCGAAGCTGGCCATGGAGGCCATGCGCCGGGCCCTGGCGGGCCTGGCCTTTGCCCACGGCATCCCCGGCACCCTGGGGGGCGCGGTGTTCATGAACGCCGGGGCCTACGGCGGGGAGATGCGCCAGGTCATATCCTCCGTCCGGGCCTGGCGGAATGGGGAGCTTTTGACCCTGGGGCGGTCCCAGCTGGGCTTTGGCTACCGCACCAGCACCTTCGCCCAGGAGGGAGGAGTGGTGCTCTCCGCCGACTTTGCCCTGGAAAAGGGGGACGAGGCACAGATCTTCCACCAGATGGAGGACCTGGGCAGCCGCCGGCGGAGCAAGCAGCCTCTGGAGTATCCCAGCGCCGGCAGCACCTTCAAGCGGCCCGAGGGGAACTTTGCCGGGACCCTGATCGAGCAGTGCGGCCTGAAGGGCTACACCGTGGGCGGCGCCCAGGTGTCAGAGAAGCACGCGGGCTTTGTCGTCAACCGGGGCGGCGCCACCTGCGCGGATGTGCTGGCGGTAGTGCGCCACGTGCAGGAAACGGTAGAGAGCAGGACGGGCGTCCGGCTGGAGCTGGAGGTCCGGCTGCTGGGCGTCTGAGGAGAAAGAGGGAGAGCGTCCATGGAAATTCTGATCATATCCGGGCTGTCCGGCGGCGGAAAGAGCCAGACGGCCTCCTTCCTGGAGGATATGGGTTACTACATTGTGGATAACCTGCCGGCGGGGATTATTCTGAAATTCGCGGAGTTCTGCGCCGGCTCCCAGGGCCGCTATGACCGGCTGGCCATGGTCTACGACGTGCGGGCCGGGGAGGACTTCGGGGAGTTCTTCCGGGTGCTGGATACCCTGAAGCGGGGGCAGGCCCCCTGCAGCCTCCTGTTCCTGGAGGCCTCGGTAAACACCATCATCAAGCGCTACAAGGAAACCCGCCGGCCCCACCCCCTGTACGCCGAGTGCGGCTCCCTGGAGGCGGCGGTGAACCGGGAGCGGGAGCTGATGGCCCCGGTCCGGGAGCGGGCGGACTACGTGATTGACTCCACGGCCTTCTCCACCGCCAAGCTGAAGGGGGAGCTGGCCCGGCTCTTTGGGGACCCGGCGGTGAAGACGGACATGACGGTGAACGTGGTGTCCTTCGGCTTCAAGCACGGCCTGCCCATGGAGGCGGACCTGGTGTTTGACGTGCGCTTCATGCCGAACCCCTACTACATAGAGGAGCTGCGAAGCAAAACCGGCCTGGACCGGGAGGTCTACGACTACGTGTTCAGCTTCTCCCAGACCCGGGACTTCATGAAACACCTGGAGGGGCTGCTGCAGTTCGTGCTGCCCTACTACAAGGAGGAGGGGAAGACCCTCCTGGTGGTGGCCGTAGGCTGTACCGGCGGGCACCACCGGTCGGTGGCGGTGACCCGGGCGCTGGTGGATTTCATCGGGGCTCTGGGCTACCAGGTGACGGAGAACCACCGGGATATGACCCGGAGCTGAGGAATCGGATCTGGATGGAAACGGATGCTTGCCATGAATGAGAAAACAGCCGGCCGCCCCAGCGGGAGAGGCGGGCCCCGGATCGTCGCCATCGGCGGCGGCACAGGGCTCAGCACCATGCTGCGGGGGCTGAAATCCTGTACGGAAAATGTGACGGCCATTGTGACCGTGGCCGACGACGGCGGCGGCTCCGGCGTGCTGCGCCAGGAGCTGGGGATGCTCCCGCCGGGGGACATCCGTAACTGCATGGAGGCCCTGGCAAACGCCGAGCCCCTGATGCGCCAGCTGATGCACTACCGGTTTACCGAGGGGTCCCTGGCGGGGCAGAGCTTTGGAAACCTGTTTCTGGCCGCCCTGAATGGGATCTCCCCGTCCTTTGACGTGGCGGTGGCCCGGATGAGCCAGGTGCTGGCCATCACCGGGCGGGTGCTGCCGGTGACCACGTCGGACGTGCGCCTGGAGGCGGAGTTTGTCAACGGCGCCCGGGTGGTGGGGGAGAGCAAGATCTTCTACTGCAAGAAGCGGGAGGACTGCCGGATCCGCCGGGTCCGGCTCCTGCCGGAGCGCCCGCCGGCCCTGCCCCAGGCCCTGGAGGCCATCGCCGGGGCGGACCTGATCCTCCTGGGGCCCGGGAGCCTCTACACCAGTATCATTCCAAACCTGCTGGTGGACGGCATTGCCGACGCTATCGCCGCCTCCGGAGCCCTGAAGGTGTATATCGGAAATGTGATGACCCAGGAGGGGGAAACGGAGGGATACACCGCCGCGGACCACATCCGGGCCATCTTTCAGCACTCCCGGGAGGGATTGTTCTCCCTGTGCCTGGTGAACGCCTCCCCCATCCCGCCGGAGATCCGCCGCCGGTATGAGAGCGAGGGGGCGGAGCCCCTGGTGTGGGACCGGATGGGCTGCGAGGCCCTGGGGGTGGAGCTGGTGAGCCGGCCCGTGTCCCGGGTGGACGGGGAGCTGGTGCGCCACGACCCCCAGCTGCTGGCGGCGGCGGTGATGGAGCTGCTGGATCAGCGGAGCGTCCGGCTGGCCGGCGGCGGCTACCGGGTGGAGTGACCGGGGAGAGGAGCGGAACATGTCATTTTCAGGAGATGCCAAGCGGGAGCTGTGCCGCCTGCCCGTGCAGCGCAGTTGCTGCGCCAGGGCGGAGGCCTACGGGGCCCTGCTCTACTGCCACACCTTCACCCCCCGGGAGGTGCGGATCATTACGGAGAACCAGGAGTTCGCCCAGCGCCTGCCGGTGCTCTTCCGGCGGGCCTTCGGCGTGCGGTTTGACCGGCTGCCGGAGGAGGACGTGGGCCGGGGGAAGTACATCCTGCAAATTCTGGAGCGGGACAAGCTGGAAATCATTATCGACAAGCTGGGCTTCGACCCCCGGCAGAGCGCCGTGCTCCACATCAATTTTGGCCTGCTGGAGGAGGATTGCTGCCGCTCCGCCTTCCTGCGGGGCGCTTTCCTCACCGGCGGCAGCGTCACGGACCCGGGCAAGCGCTACCACCTGGAGCTGGCTACCTCCCACACCCAGGCCAGCCGGGAGCTGTCCGCCCTGCTGCGGGACATGGGGTACGATCCCAAGGACGTGAGCCGGGGGGGCTACCAGGTGACCTACTTTAAGAGCAGCCGGCAGATCGAGGACCTGCTCACCGCCATGGGGGCCCCTCTGGCGGCCATGGCGCTGATGAACGCCAAGGTGGAGAAGGACCTGCGCAACGAGGTCAACCGCCGGGTGAACTGCGATGCCGCCAACGCCGGCAAGGTGGTGGACGCGGCCCAGGAGCAGCTGGAGGCCATCGGCCGGCTGTACCGGCAGGGGAAGGTCCAGGGCCTGCCGGAGAAGCTAAAGGAAACCATCGTGCTGCGGGAAACCTATCCGGAGCTGTCCCTCAGTGAGCTGGCGCTGGAATTTGACCCGCCGGTGAGCAAGAGCTGTCTGAACCACCGGCTGCGCAAGCTGGTGGAGCTGTCGAAAGAATAGAGAAAGAGGAGAGAATATGGAACGGAGCAAACTTGCCAATCAGTACCATGAAACGGGATACAGCTGCGCCCAGTCGGTGGCCTGCGTGTTTCCGGAGGTGACAAAACTGCCCATCGAGCAGCTGGCCGCCCTGTGCGGCGCTTTCGGAGGCGGCTTCCGGGCGGATGAGCTCTGCGGCGTGGTCAGCGGCGCGGCGGTGGTCATCGGCGCCCGCTGGCCCCACAGCAGGCCGGAGGATCTGGCGGCCAAGGACCTGGCGGCGGAGAAGATGCAGGACTTTCACCGCCGGTTTCTGAGCCGCTTTCCCAGTCTGGTCTGCCGGGACTTGAAGCCCCAGGCGCCGGATTTCCAGGCCAGCGACCCGGACCTCCAGGGCCTGAAGCCCTGCAGCGTGTACATCGCCGCCGCGGTAGAGATTTTGGAGGAGATGCTCGCCGGGGAGGCCCCGGAGGGGGCGCGCCCATGAGCCGGGAGAAGCGTCCCTGGGACTGCCATCAGACGCTGAAGGCGGTCAAAGGCGCCTTTTACGGCGGTATGGGGGCGCTGGCGGTCAACCTGCTGCTTTTGTATATCGTTGGGGAGCAGACCTGGATGCCGGCGCTGACCGTTGTGGGGATCGGGGCGGTTGTCGCTGGCATTGTGCTGAGCTATGTCCGCCTGCGCTGTCCCCGCTGCGGTACGTCGCTGATGCTGGGCGGGAGGATTCCCTCCCGGCTCCCCGACTTCTGCCCCGGATGCGGGAAGCCCCTGTAAAAGGGCTTTCTCTTCCGCCTCTTCCGCCGGGGTATCTGTACGACCACTCAGAAAGGAATGCACTATGTCCTTTGTTCACCTGCATCTGCATACGGAGTACAGCCTCTTAGACGGGGCCTGCCGGATCCGGGACCTGCCCAAGTACGTTAAGGAGCTGGGCCAGAGCGCCGTGGCCATCACGGACCACGGGGTCATGTACGGCGCCATCGACTTCTACCGCTCCTGCAAGGCCGAGGGGATCAAGCCCATCATCGGCTGCGAGGTCTACGTGACGCCCCCGGGCCGCACCCGGTTCCAGAAGGTCCACGAGTTCGACGCGGAGAGCCGGCATCTGGTGCTGCTGTGCAAGAATGAGGAGGGCTACCGAAACCTGAGCTACATGGTGAGCCTGGGGTACACCGAGGGGTTTTACATCAAGCCCCGGATCGACCTGAAGCTTCTCCGGCAGCACAGCGGCGGCCTGATCGCCCTGTCCGCCTGCCTGGCCGGGGAGATCCCCCGGCGGATCCTCCAGGGGGGGTACGAGAGCGCCAAGGAGTACGCCCTGGAGATGGAGTCCATCTTCGGCCGGGGCAACTACTATCTGGAGCTCCAGGACCACGGCATCCGGGACCAGGCCCTGGTCAACCGGGAGATCCTGCGCCTCCACCAGGAAACGGGCATCCCCATGGTCTGCACCAACGACTGCCACTACCTCCGGAAGGAGGACGCGGAGGCCCACGACGTGCTCCTGTGTATCCAGACCGGGAAGATGGTGGAGGACGAGAACCGGATGCGCTACGAGCCCCGGAACTTCTACGTCCGCTCCACGGAGGAGATGGAGGCTCTCTTCGCCCAGTATCCGGACGCGGTGGCTAACACGGGACGGATCGCTGACATGTGCAACCTGGAGTTCACCTTCGGCAAGTACCACCTGCCCCAGTTCCAGCTGCCGGAGGGCTACGACGCCTTCTCGTACCTGAAAAAGCTCTGCGACGACGGGTACCGCCAGCGGTACGGGGAGGACGACAAGTACCGCCATCAGCTGCAGTACGAGCAGGACATGATCGAGAAGATGGGCTTCACCGACTACTTCCTCATCGTTTCCGACTTTGTCAGCTACGCCCGCAGCGCCGGGATCCCCGTGGGCCCCGGCCGGGGCAGCGCCGCCGGGAGCATGGTGAGCTATTGCCTCCACATCACGGACATCGACCCGATGAAGTACGGCCTCTACTTTGAACGGTTTTTGAACCCTGAGCGGGTGAGCATGCCGGATATCGACATGGACTTCGGCGACACCCGCCGGGACGAGGTGGTGGACTACGTCCGCCGGAAGTACGGGGACGACCACGTGGCCCAGATCGTCACCTTCGGCACCATGGCCGCCCGGGCCGCCATCCGGGACGTGGGCCGGGTGCTGAATATGCCCTACGCGGAGGTGGACGCGGTGGCCAAGCAGGTGCCCAGCGGCCCCGGCGCCCTCCACATCACCCTGGACGAGGCCCTGCGCCTGAGCAAGCCCCTGAAGGACCTGTACGACGAGGACGAGCGGGTCCGCAAGCTCATCGACACCGCCCGGGCCCTGGAGGGGATTCCCCGCCACGCCTCCACCCACGCCGCAGGCGTGGTGATCACCAAGAACCCGGTATATGAGTATGTGC
>CAJFVK010000171.1 GCA_904420435.1 uncultured Oscillospiraceae bacterium | reverse complement strand
CCATCACAAGGGCCAGCAGCAGAGAAAGCATTCTTTTCATCTGTTACAAATCCTCCTTTTTGATGCGGGGCGTCCCGCTCACTGCCAATAATTTACCATGCTAAAGCGCTACTGTAAAGAAGGACATCGGACAAATGCAGCAAAATCCGCCCAACTGATTTTGTGTATCTTGTATAAACAACGTGCCGGCCAGGGGAGCGGGAAAAGTTTTCCCAGTGCCGCTCATATTCCTGTCCCACTTTTCATATGGTTACACCAGGAAAACCAAAGTGAAAAGAGGACGGTGCTATGACAAATTCGACCATCTATCAGGATATCGCGGCCAGGACGGACGGGAGCTTATTTGTTGGCGTCCTGGGGCCGGTCCGCACGGGGAAATCCACGTTTATCAAGCGGTTCATGGAAACCCAGGTGATTCCGAACATCGACAACGTCTACCGCCGGGAGCGGGCCATCGACGAGCTTCCCCAGAGCGGAAGCGGAAAGACCATTATGACGGCGGAGCCGAAGTTCGTCCCCGAGGAGGCGGTGGAGGTGTCCCTGGAGGAGGGGGTCACCTTCTCCGTCCGCCTCATCGACAGCGTGGGCTATATGGTCAAAGGCGCCATGGGGCAGTTTGAGGACGGACAGCCCAGGATGGTCATGACGCCCTGGTTTGAGCAGGAGATCCCCATGGCCGACGCGGCGGAGATCGGGACGAGAAAAGTCATCACCGAGCACTCCACCATAGCGGTTGTCATCACCACCGACGGCAGCATCACGGATATTGACCGAGAGGACTACGTCGAGCCGGAGGACCGGGTGATCCATGAGCTGAAGGAGCTGGGGAAGCCCTTTATCGTCCTGCTGAACACGGTGGACCCCAAGTCCCAGCGGGCGCTGGCGATCAGCGAGGAGATCTCCCAGAAACACTCGGTCACCTGCATGCCCATCAACTGCCTGACGCTGAATGAGCAGGACATCAAGGAGATCATGAAGGCTGTCCTCTTCGAGTTCCCGCTGGGCGAGATGGACTTCTATCTTCCCCCCTGGGTGGACGCCCTGGAGATGGACCACCCCATCAAGAGCGATATCTACAGCCGTATCCGGGAGGCCACTGCCTCGCTGCAGCACGTCCGGGAGGTTAAGGCCGCCATGGCCGCTATCGGGGCGGGGGAGGAGATCAGCGCCTCCAGACTCATTTCCATGGACCTTGGAAAAGGAGTTGCCACCGTAGAGCTAGAGCTCCCCCGGCAGCTCTTCTATGAAACCCTCAGCGCCCAGTCCGGCTTTACGGTTTCTGACGACGGCGACCTGCTCCAGCTCCTTCGCTCTCTGGCTGAGGTGAAAAAGTCCTACGATAAGGTGGCGAAGGCCCTGGACAGTGTCCAGGAAACCGGCTACGGCATCGTGATGCCCACCATGGATGAGCTGGTGCTGGAGGAGCCGGAGATCATGCGGCAGGGAGGACGCTACGGCGTCCGGCTGAAGGCCACCGCCCCGTCGATCCACATGTTTAAGGTAAACATCGAGTCCACTGTATCCCCGATCGTTGGAAATGAGAAGCAGAGCGAGGACATGGTGAACTATCTGATGGAAAAATTTGAGGGGGATAAGGCCAAAATCTGGGAATCCAACATCTTCGGCCGCAGCTTCCACGAGCTGGTCAACGAGGATCTCCAGGAAAAGCTCCAGCGGATGCCGGAGGACGCCCGGAAGAAATTCCAGGAAACCCTCCAGCGGATCGTCAACGAGGGCAGCGGCGGCCTGATCTGTATCATCCTCTGAAGCTTGCATTGCCGGTTTCTTTGTGCTATGCTGAAGAAAAGAATTCAGAATTGGGAGGTCAGCACAGCATATGGAATATCGGAAGTTTGGCAGCGATTATGTTCTCCGCATAGACCGCGGGGAGGAGGTCATGGCGTCTTTGACGGCGTTCTGCAGGGAAACCGGCGTCAGGCTGGCCAGCGTCGCCGGCCTCGGCGCAGCGGACCGGGTCGTCCTGGGGCTCTACGATGTAGAGGAGCAGAAGTTCCTCAAGCAGGAGCTCGCCGGGCCTATGGAGGTCACCTCTCTGGTGGGCAGCATTACGGAAAAGGAGGGGGAGCCCTATCTCCATCTGCACATCACCGTCTGCGGCCCCGATCTGGCGGTAAAGGGCGGGCACCTGAACGAGTGCAGTATCTCCGCCACCTGCGAGCTGAATATCCACTGCATAGAGGGGCAGGTGGGCCGCCGCTACGACCCGGTCACCGGGCTGAATCTGTTTGATTTCACCTGATATGCTCTACCTGAGCGTTCCCCGCTTTGCTTTCGCCTGGCGGGGATCTCCTTTGAGAACTCACGCAAAGAGAAGAACCGGGACGATTCATCGTCCCGGTTCTTTTACCTTGAGAGCTGTGCGCCTTGCTCCGGATCCGGATCAGTCCGCCGAAGCGAGGACCTTCTTCAGCCGGGCGAAACGGGGCAGTCCGTTTTCCTTGACCATCTCGGTTTCGCCCTGGATCAGGGGCAGGCAGTAGTCAATAAAGCCCTGGGTGATGCCGTTGTGGGCCTCGTTGATCCACTCCAGAGGCAACTTCTTCTCCACGTTGGCCACATCCGTCAGATTGAGGAGCTTGGTCTGGCAGACATATTTGCCCGCCTCCCGTGTGCAGTCAAAGCCCACCATCTTGTCCGTCAGGCCCGCCACCGCGTTCTCCACGGCGGCCTTGCCGGCCATAAAGGCCTCCTCATAGTCCGTCTTGCTGGCCAGGTGGGCGCCGCAGCGCTGGAGCAGGCTCAGCTCGATCCCGCGGACCTTCGCTCCGGTTTCCCGCTTGACCCGGTCCGCCAGCATAGAGGCCAATCCGCCCAGCTGGGCGTGTCCAAAGCCGTCCGTAGCGGAGGTCTTGGCCTCGGAAACAAAGGAGCCGTCCGCGTAGTGGATGCCCTCGGAAACCGCCACCATGCAGTTGCCCTTCTCCTCATAGACCCGCTTCACGTCGGCGAGGAACCGCTCCATGTCAAAGTCCACCTCCGGGACGTAGATCAGGTCCGGCCCGGAGCCCGCGTGGGCGGCCAGCGCGGCGGCAGCGGTGAGCCATCCGGCGTGACGGCCCATGATCTCCATGATCACCACCATCCCGGTGTCATATACCCGGGCGTCCTGGTAGACCTCCATGCAGGAGGTGGCAATATACTTGGCGGCGGAGGCAAAGCCAGGGCAGTGATCCGTTCCGAAGAGGTCGTTGTCGATGGTCTTTGGCACGCCCATCACCCGGCACTCATAACCTACTTTCATCATGTATTTGGAGATTTTATTGCAGGTATCCATGGAGTCGTTGCCGCCGTTGTAAAAGAAATAGCGGATATCATATTTTTTGAAGATCTCCAGAATGCGCCGGTAGTCGCTGTCATCCACATCGGGATCGGCGATCTTATAGCGGCAGGAGCCCAGCGCGGAGGAGGGGGTATACTTGAGAAGCTCCAGCTCCCTGGGGTCCTCCTTGCTCATGTCAAACAGCCGGTCGTTAAGCACCCCTTTGATTCCGTGCTCCGCGCCATAGACGGCCGTGATCGCGCCGCAGTCCAAAGCGGTACGAATAACGCCGTAGGCGCTGGAGTTGATGACGGAAGAGGGGCCGCCGGATTGCCCGATGATGCAGGCACCTTTCAGTTCTTTCATGTGGGATACCTCCAAATCCACAAATTTAAAATAATTTTATCATTGATTTTTGTGTTTGTAAACAGTTTTATCCGGGGCGAAACCGATTCCTTTCTGTCAGCTTTTTGAATTTTGCTAAGAAATCTGTCCCTTTACAGCAAAAGGTCATGGATAAAACAGCCAATTTTATCCTATAAAGTGTCATACGCGGAGATCGCTCTTTTTAGGTCGGAAAGAAACTTTGCCTGCTGCCTTTTCAAATACGCCCGGATTAGCGGACGCAGAAAGAGCTTTTCTCCCTGCACATACTCTGTAAAGCGGACCTCCGTTCCATCAGGCCTCTGGATGAAAACGCCGGACCAGCGGCCCTTCATACCGCTGTTTTCCATGTCAAATTCCCAGCGCCTGCAGGGCTCCCACAGCGTGGTGGTAAAAACGGTTTCATACCCTTTGTCCGTATATTCGATAAACCGGGATTCTGCCGCTCCTGCAACCCGGCTCAGGCCGCTGCGCCAGGCCGGATATCGTTCCACGTCTGTGACGACCTGCCACACCGCCTGCCGGCGGCAGGGAATCACCGCTCGGATCTGTGAAGAAACCATAGCCGCACCTCCTGCGCTCCGCCTTCGCCAGCGGCCGGGAATAGGCGGGGGAGCCCTCTGCTTTTTGTATATCCTATCATGTCCAAGCGGCAGACTGCAAGGCAGTTTACAGAGAATTGACAGGCATTTTTACGGCGATTTCAAAAACCGGCCAGGTGTTCTTACAGCCGAGCGGCCGTAAAGCGGGCAGGCGGGGCTCTTTCTGCGCTATGGCGCGCTTTTCCCCAGAAAACCCGTTGCAATTTCCTTAGAATATGGTAAAATGATGGCATCCAATTTATTGAAACGGGAGGAGATCAGCCATGCCCCTTGTTACTACAAAAGAAATGTTTGCCAAGGCCTATGACGGCGGCTATGCCATCGGCGCCTTCAACGTCAACAACATGGAGATCGTCCAGGGGATCACCGAGGCCGCCAAGGAGGTCAACGCGCCTCTGATTCTCCAGGTATCCAAGGGTGCCCGGGCCTACGCCAACCACACCTATCTCATTAAGCTGGTAGAGGCGGCCATCATCGAAACCGGTCTGCCCATCTGCCTCCACCTGGACCACGGTGACAGCTTCGAGCTGTGCAAGTCCTGCATTGACGGCGGCTTCACTTCCGTTATGATTGACGCCTCCTCCAAGCCCTTTGAGGAAAACATCGCGATTACCCGCCAGGTGGTGGAGTACGCCCACGACCACGGCGTGGTGGTGGAGGCTGAGCTGGGCGCTCTGGCCGGCATCGAGGACGACGTGAAGGTTTCCGCCGAGGACTCCCACTACACCCACCCGGAGGAGGTGGAGGAGTTTGTCAGCAAGACCGGCTGCGACTCCCTGGCCATCGCCATCGGCACCAGCCACGGCGCCTACAAGTTTACCGCCGACCAGTGCACCCGGAACGAGAAGGGCGAGCTGGTTCCGCCTCCGCTGCGCTTCGACATTCTGGACGAGGTGGTCAAGCGCCTGCCCGGGTTCCCCATCGTGCTCCACGGCTCCTCCTCCGTGCCTCAGGAATTTGTGCGCATGGTCAATGAAAACGGCGGCAAGATGCCTGACGCGGTGGGAATTCCCGAGGAGCAGCTCCGGCAGGCCGCCCGCAGCGCCGTGTGCAAGATCAATATCGACTCCGATCTGCGCCTGGCCATGACCGGTACCATCCGGAAATTCTTTGTCGAGCACCCCGACAAGTTTGATCCCCGGGAGTACCTGAAGCCCGCCCGTGCCGCCATCAAGGAGCTGGTCAAGCACAAGCTGGTGGACGTTCTGGGCTGCGACGGCAAGGCCTGATCCAAGCGGCACAGTTTCCATTTCCCCCAAACAGAAAGGGCCGCTCTCTCGGCGAGAGCGGCCCTTTTGCCGCAAAAAGAGAGATGTTAACTTTGGTTGACAGATTGGCGGGGCCATTTGCTGGACAGGGAAGGGGAGGAGATGGTATGATGCCAGTGGAAAAGGAGGTGCCAGTGTGGCAGATTTTTCACAGAATGTAATGGAGCTCCGGCGGAAGCTGGGCTGGTCCCAGGAGGAGCTGGGAAGCCGCCTGGGCGTGTCCAGGCAGACCGTGTCCAAATGGGAGAGCGGTCAGACCACGCCGGAGTTGGAGAAGCTTGTGGCTATGGCGGAGCTGTTCCAAATCAGCATCGACCAGCTGGTTGGCAGGGAGGAGGCCGGCCGGGAGAGCGCCCCTGAGATAGATGCCCCGTCGGAGCCGCTCCCTGACCAGCGGGATGGATGGCATCCATACGCCAGGTATGTCAAATACGGCGGGTATTACGAGTACGAGTATATCAGCAGGCGAACGCTCTTTGGGATTCCGCTGGTCCATGTGAAATTCGGCTGGGACCTGAGGCCGGCGAAAGGGATCGTGGCCATTGGAAACACCGCCGTTGGCGTTGTGGCCCTGGGCGGCGCGGCAGTCGGCGCCATATCCCTTGGCGGGGTCAGCGTAGGGCTTCTGCTGGCCTTGGGCGGACTCAGCGTGGGTCTTGTGGCCCTGGGCGGCCTGGCCGTCGGCGGCTTTGCCTTGGGGGGAGGCGCGGTGGGCCAGTGGATGGCCCTTGGCGGCGGAGCGGTATCCAACGGCCTGGCTATCGGCGGCGGGGCTGTCGGCCATGTGGCCGTCGGGGACGAGGCTGTCGGCGCGTTCGCCTTTTCCTCCGGCGCCGGCTGGAGCGTGGAGGAGGTCTGGCAGGTGATCCGGCGGGAAACGCCCTATGTCTGGAGCGGCATCAGGGGGCTTCTGCGATATTTTCTCTGACTCCGTTTCGGGCAGTCCGCCATGGCACAATGCGCCCTCCGCCTTCATAGGATGGAAGAAAACGGGAAAGACGGAGGTTCTGTTATGCCGATTTTCAGAAAGCCCTACAACCGGGAGGCGGCGGTGGCCTACGCCCACCGGTGGGCCTATGGCCGGAATCCCAGATATTATGACTACGAGGAGATCGGAGGGGACTGCACCAATTTTGCCTCCCAGTGTGTCTACGCCGGCAGCGGCATCATGAATTTTACGCCGGATTTCGGCTGGTACTATATCAACGCCAATCAGAAGGCGCCAGCCTGGACCGGCGTGGAGTTCTTCTACAACTTCATGACCCGGCCGGAGCCCTCCGTAGGGCCCTTTGCCGTGGAAACGGGGCTGGAGGAGATGATGCCGGGGGATGTGATCCAGCTCTCCTTCAACGGGGAGCGGTTCAGCCACACGCCCGTGGTGGTGGCGGCGGACCATCCCAGGGATCTCTCCGAAATCCTGATTGCGGCCCACAGCTACGACAGCGACAACCGTCCCCTGAGCACCTATAACTTTGAAGGGATCCGCTTCCTGCATATTGTGGGCGTGAATTGGCCGATGCTGTCCTAGGCATTGGGAATGATGACGCAGAAAAAGGCAAGATAGAACCGGCGCAACGTTTCGTTGCGCCGGTTCCTGCATAAGATGGTAGATATCGTCCGGCTGATCTGTTATGATATATGATAATGGAGAAATCACAGCAATCGGAGGAAACGCCATGGCACTCGGAGAGAAAATACAAAAGCTGCGAAAGCAACAGGGACTTTCACAGGAAGCGCTCGCGGAAAAAATAGCGGTCGCGCGCCAGACAGTTTCCAAATGGGAATTAGGTCAGTCGGCCCCTGATTTGAACTTTGTCGTTCAGCTGAGTGGCATCTTTGGTGTGTCCTGTGACTATCTGATGAAAGAACACATGCTGGAGCCAGATCCCCTACTATGTAATAATAAGAAGCGCTGCCTCCGTCTGTCTGAAAGGGGAAAGCAGATACTCTTTATCTTGTTTTCTGCGGCTTCATTGGCCGCTATCTGCATCTGCCTGATCTGCGACTATTTCACAGGGGAGTACCTTTCGTGGTCCTTGATTGCCGCTGCCGCGATCACGGCGGCGTGGATTGTGGCGCTCCCTTTTTTGACGGCAAAAACAAATATCCTTCGGAAGACCTTGGCAGCGCTGAGCGCTGTTCCGATCCCTTTGCTGACCATCCTGGCACTGGTTCTAAATGTTCCGCTTGTGTTTACCATGGGGAGCTGCATTGCCCTTGTCGCGATTGCCGCTGTCTGGATCTTATATGGGTTTTTTCTTAAATTTCGCAGAAATCTATGGCGTGCCTTTGGATTTGCCCTCCTGGTTATGGTCCCTGTCCCGATTGCCGTCATAGGCATCGTGGCCCGCTTTATTCCGGAAATACCGCTCGATATGACTTCTTCTGTCTTTAACAGCGGGATAACCCTCGCGCTCTCGCTCCCGCTTTTTGGCCTGGACTATTTCTATTCCCGCGGCAGGGAGGAGGCGCAGAGATGAAGGTTATTTTTCTGCATGGGTTGGGTCAGGCAGCCCAGGACTGGCAGGCCGTCATTGCTCATGCTTCACTACCTGACGTGGAGTGTCCGGAGCTCTTTTCCCTGACAGATGGGGATATTACCTACGCAAGCTTATTGGCGGGGATCGAACAGCTGTATGCGGAAACGACAGAGCCCTTCGCACTCTGCGGGCTGTCCCTAGGGGCGATCCTGGCTCTTGATTACGCCATCAGGCACCCAGAGCAAGTAATGTTTCTTGTTCTGATTGGCGCACAGTATCAGGTCCCAAGCCGGCTGATCGATTTTCAAAATCTCCTATTCCGCTGTATGCCGGGCAGCGCCTTTGCGGGAATGGACCTGTCAAAAAAAGACGTGATTCAGCTGTCGCATTCCATGCGCTCACTGGATTTCTCAGACCGGCTGAAGGACGTTCCCTGTCCGGCAGCGGTGATTTGCGGAGCGAAAGATCGCGCCAATCGAAAGGCCTCCGAACAGCTCAGAGATCGGTTGCCCCAGGCGGAGCTGCATATCATTCCCGGTGCGGGGCATGAGGTCAACAAGTGCAGGCCGGAAGCCATTTCCTCCATACTCAATAGGAGGATGTATGGAGAAGCAGAACAGCAGTATAATCCATGAAGCCTAAAAGCCGCAGGACATTCCCAGATAGGGAATGTCCTGCGGCTTTGTTCTGGGAATATACGCTGCTTATCAGCCGTCGCTTTTGACCGCCGTCCAATAGTTCTGGAGGATTTTCTTTCTCCAGGCGATAGAGAGGCAGACTGCAAACAGGGCGATGGCCCCCAGCAGCACGATCCACGGGCTGAGCCCGGAGCTGCTGATCAGCTTCGTCACATCGTCGTCCGGCGGCGCCTGCCCAGCCATGTACAGTACCGGTACGATCACCCAGGCCAGCAGGGACCCAACCGGGATCAGCAGGGAAACGAAGGAGAAAATCCGGTAAAAAACGCCGGTTCTCTCCGTTCGATAGGCCAGCATGTAGACGACAGAGAGCAGGACCGGCAGCAGCATGCCGGCCGCATGGAACAGGGATAGAGCGAGAGGGGAGAAGACGCCGCCCTCATAGCCGCATGTAGGCGCCCAAAATACTGAAATCTGTAATACAGGCGCCGCACAGGACCGCCACCAGCCCATGTCCGCCCTCATGCAGCAGGATATAGAGGGGAACCGCGATCAGAATGCTGGCAAACAGGGACAGGAGCTTCTTTGCTGCCGGATTCATTCGCCGCCGCCTTTCTCTTCGCTGCTGCTGGAGGGCTTCCTTGCCTGCTTGATCTTTCCGAGGGGATTGGCCTTGGCCGCCACCCGCAGAGCCTCGTTGTCAATGTGGGTATAGATCTCTGTGGTGTTCAAATGCTCATGTCCCAGCACCTCCTGGACCGCCTTCACATCCACGCCGTTTTGCAGCATCAAGGTGGCGGCCGTATGGCGGAGCTTGTGGGCGGAGTACTGGGTACTGTCCAACCCTGCCTGAGTGAGGGCCTTTTTCACCATGGCGTGGACAGCCGAGCGGCTGATCCGCTGATCCCGGGAAGAGAGGAAGAGGGCCTGGTCATCCCGCCCCTGAATGGGGCGGCGCACAGCCAGATAGCTGTCCAGGGCGTCCTTGCAGGCGTCATTCAGGTAGACGATTCTGGTCTTTCCGCCCTTGCCGAAGACCCGGAGGGCGTCCCCGTGAATGTCCCCGCAGTTGATCCCGATCAGCTCCGAGATCCGCAGGCCGCAGTTGAGAAATAACGTCAGAATACAGTAGTCCCGCTCCCGGTGCTTGCTGTCCAGGGCGTTCAGCAGATGGACGGATTCGTCCAGCGTCAGGTATTTGGGCAGCGTCTTTTTTAGCTTGGGGGAGTCGATATCCTTAATCGGGTTCTCCTTCAGCTGATGGGTCTTCACAAGATAGTTAAAAAATGAACGAAGTGTAGCGATCTTTCTGGCACGGGAAGACGCGGACAGGCCTTTGCCGGAGCGGCGGCTGTTGTGGTGCAGCTGCCGCTCGCGGCTGAGATAGGACATGTAGCTGTATACGTCCGTCAGAGTGATCGTTTCAATAAAAGCGAGGTCCACGCCGCGAATGTCGATCTGATCCAGAGGCAGGCTCCGCAGATCAGGCTCCCTCAGCTGGCGGATATACCGCAGGAAGTTTCGGAGGTCCAGATAGTATTCATCGACCGTTTTCAGCGAGTGAGCCTTGATGGTTTCATGGTAGGACAGAAAATCGATCAGTATTTTGGGCGAGTCCTGGCGGTAATCCAGCATTTGTATCACCTGAGCTTTCTGATATCTGATAAACGAATGAACGAAAATGATGGCGTTTTAACCGGCGGCATATTCCAGCCGTACATATGCAACATATATCATATATCTATAAGTATAAGAGCAGGACATCGGGAGAAATCTGGCGTTCCAGCGGGATCGTATCCGGTCGAATCCTTATATGGGATCAAGGCTATCCCGATCTGCGGCCTCGGCGGTTATAGACCTATTCCCCTCCCCTGAATTGAACAAAATTTTTATTTTGTTCAATTTTAGAAGTATCCGGCAAAGGTCTACCCTTCTTAGGATACGATAAAACGACGGACGAATCAAGAGCCAAGTAGCACGCCAGATTGGGATCCGCTTCTTAGGCGGAAGCTCCGGCAGCTTCTTATACTCAGCAGGCTGGAGCGGCGGCGGATCAAAACTGGTGAAGTATCGGACATATCTGGGAACAAACGTCAGCTTACGGGAACCGCCACCAAATAGGCACCAGAGGAACGGCTCGAACTCCAGATTTTCGGCGATCCGGGACTCACCCTCAGCGGTAGCCTCTACCAGGACGACCTTCTTGGAGATCCGCTTGGCGTAGCTGAACACACGGAATTTAGACGTGACGAGATACATCTCATCAGCAAGATCACGGATACCAGCATCGACGTCAAATGTCTGGGAATCCATGATCACACGATGCCGGTACTTTCGTTGAAACTTGAAATAACGGCGAACATGCTCAGGGAAATTCTTGAAATTACGCTTATGCCAAATGGTCCCTACTTCCCCGATCAGCACCAGGGAGTTAGGAGGAATCTCTTTTACACCGATATCCTCATGGGATATCTTATAAGTACCAGGAATATCATCTGTACTATAGACAGACCAGCCTTTTTTCATATACTCTAAAGCAAATTTAGTCATTAGAGTAGATTTACCAGAACCTTTTTTGCCAAAGATAAAGGTCAATTTATAGGGATTTTTATATTTTCTAGTACATCTATTAAAAATAAGGACAAGAGAAAGCGGAAAGACAAAACACCAAAAAAGAACACTAGCGAGCATATCGTTTCCGTCCAATCAATTTAGAAATCAGCCAGAGGGCAAAACAGAAAAACAAAGAACCTAATGGAATCATAATAAACGAATAATCCCAATTCGAGAAGAAGTAGATCACAATATTGAAGTAGTGCTCAAACATGAATAAACCCCCATAGAGAGGAAGGGGCCCCGCCTGCTAAAGCATGGCGGGGGCCCCTTCCCTACTCACTCAGCCACGAGAGAGCAGACGACCGAAAATACCGATCACGCCGCCGATGAACAGGAAGCCCATGGTCAGGAGCAGCACCGGCTGACCTACGATAGTATCGCAGACATCAGCAACCATGGACAGAGCCTCAGTGGCAATCAGGCCCAGGTTAGACAGGAAATCAGCCATTTCATTTACCTCCCAAAAAAAGAATATGTCGAATCTGTAGAAAGACTACAGGATCCGCTGAAAAAGACGGACTACCTTCCGCAAAAGCCATATGCCGATCACACAGCACAGGATGAAATTGGTAGTCATGAGAGTAAAGACGTCAGTAGCAGAGGAAAAGAAAGCATTCGCTATAGACGTCAGATCAGCAAGAAAATCGTTAAAAGTCATGGGATCACCTCCCAGACACAAAACGGATAACCTCAGCAATAATGGAGATCACGGAGGTGATCACAAAAAGCATCACCACAGCAGCGATTACGAAAGCCAGGGGTTCATAGCCCACGGGCGGCTCACCTAGGATAGCTAGAATTTCTTCATAAAGAGTATTAATACGATCACCCCCAGGAGAAAAATAATGATATACGTCAATATCGAATCCGTTGTAACGTTGTACTCCATCTGCTCGATCAGCTGGACATTGGTACTAATGATATCTGTAATAGTAAGATCGTCAGTAGTCCAATAATTGCCATTCGGATAACGGTACGTCGCTTCTGAGAAGGCAGACCAACGAACATAATAGTCAGTATCAGAGCGGTAGTACCAGGTAATGGAAGAATTCGATACATTACGGAGAGTGCTTCCATCCCATGAGAAGTAGCCAGATTGATAAGAAAGCGGGAAATAGATCGTAACCTCCCCCAGCTCGTCCGTATCGACAGTCAAGAAGCAGGTGCCAAAATACAACGGGTTATCAGGAGGGGTATTATCATAGGCATAGACGGAGCAGATCGCCAGGGCCAGGATACATATAGCGATAACGAAGCGTTTTAACATACCTCTCCCCTCCCCTACGGCTTCGGTACTAATGTAGCGATCAGCAGGCCGATAATGATAAAAGCGATCAGAATATGGAGCAGGGAGATACTGCCGACGATCACCGTAGCAGACAGCCAGGAAATGAACGTGGCGATCAGTTGATACGCCCAATTAAGAAACTGCATGACCATCAGCTGTTCCTCCCCAGGACAACCAGAAGAATAGACGTAGCGATAGCTAAGGTAGCGAAAGCGACCACAGCCGGAGGCAGGAGGGCAACAGAATACGTGAGATAACTGAGCGCCTTGGGAATCGTAGTAAACAGCATCACAATAGACTGGAGGGTATTTACCACGAAGTCGACAGCAAAGCCGATGATCTCAGCGAGATTCTTAAAGAAGTCAAACATTACTCATCGCCCCCTCCCCTATCACGTGGAGCGCGCCGGCCAAGGGCACGGACGGAGCCGGTAATCAGCATGAGGGATACGCCGAGGACGGCGGGGATCACAATGATCATCTGGGCATCCACACCCATAGCGGTAAAGACATTGGTAAACTGCTGGGACACCCAGGAGAGAGCGGAAGTCAGACCGGAGCTATACTGGTAGTCATTGAAGTCAAAGTCAGACCAGGCGTCATTAAAATCACCGGTCAGGTTACCTTCCGCATCGTCATAGTCACCGATAGCGCCGCCGAGGTCATCACCAGACTGACCGAGATCCTCACCGGCCTCACCAAACGCCTCATCCAGATAGGCGATAATGGCGGCAGTCTGCGCCTGGATAGCGGCGATGGTATTATTGAAACCGGAATCAATACTGGCCTTGATATTGGAGAGCTGCGTCACGATGGTAGGGAGCATGTTCCCAGTCAAGAACGCATACAAGGTGTCACCATTGGTTTTGATCTCATTTAGGAGGGCGGTCACATCTCCCGAGAGGTAATTATAGATAGAACGGATAGCGGAGAGGCACTGGCCTAAGGTAGATTCCTGGGCGATCCCCTCCAGGGAAGAAGCCAGATCCGTCAGCTGATTCGAGATCTGGTTAAGGGTTTCATTCGTTTCCTGGAGCTCACCGAGGGAGGAATCCACGGCGCCCATGCCGCCGAAGGATACATCATCCACGGTGAACTGAATACTGGAAACTGAACCAGATTGAGGATCTGAAAAGTTGAAATGGACAGTGAAGTAATCCTCACAGTCAGTGCCAGCAGGGATGCTCACAATAGCATTCAAACGATACTGACCGTTGGTATAGGAGAAGTTAGAAGCCGGGACGGCGAACTCATAGCCGCCAGAAGTAGAGCCGGACACGTCCGGAAATGTAAAAGTGATGGAATCGAGAGAAGAATAGTAACGACTGACAGCAGAATATGAACCATACTGAGGAACAGAAGAAAAAGTAGTAAGCGGTGCAAGGAAATTGGAACCATCAACATCAGTACCAACAAAATAAAGTTGATTCCCTTCACGATACCAACCATCAACCGACTCGATATCAGAACGATTATAAGCATATCGATTATCATTCACATAATACAGAATACGAGAAGAAGTATTCACATCAAAACGATAGATATCTCCATCCACGTCAACCAAATAATTCAAAGAAGTCGGAGAATATTCGTTAGTCGATACATTTCCTATGGCAGAAAATGTATTATACAAAGCAGGAAGCTCGCCACTCCAGTAAAACTGGTACGCCTGACCGCCTAAGAAATTTGCCTGCGTCTGATTCTCACCCATATAGGCCTGGAAGCGGAGCTGGATATCTGCCGTGCTAGGAAGGCTGGAGAAGCTGGACCAGGTAGCGGAGGCGGAGGGCTGTGCGTTACCAGACACAGAAGCACCTGTGCCGTTCAAATACCAAGTAGAGAACTCCGAGGAGATCCCGATCTGATCCGGAGGGCCAGGGAGAGCAGCGGCGGCTACATCCAAGGTCAGGGTATAGACCAGACAGAGAGCTACCAGCGGAATGATGAACTTAGATGTAAACCGCATACCCTTCACGCTCCAATTCCAATTCTAACTGCTCATACTCGGCCTCTATCGCCTTGATTTCCTCTGAGGGGATCGGCATAGGACGAGGGTTTAGCTCAACAAGATCCGGATACTCCGCACCGGCAATAAACGGGAAAGCCCACTCCTCCGTAATAGCCCAGCCGGTTTTACAGAACTCATTTTCCTGATCCAGGAGATCCTCCAGGGACTGGTTATACTGATAGACGTACGTATAGGGACGGGCCTTATTCAGGCCACGGGAAGCAAAGTACAAATGACTGTAGTAATCACGATCCTGACCCATGTCCTTCGTCAGGTACTTCATGAGATAAAAGGACACGGCGACCGGATTACGGATGGGGCTCAAAGAAACAAAGCCAAAATTTTGAGCGAGCTTACTAAAGTTAAGATAACCACCAAGGACAAGCCGACGAGGATGAAGCCCAGCAACAAACGGGGCCAAGTCAGATCCTCGAATGCCTGACACCAATCCGTGAAAATGCCATGCGCCATATTTTTTATGTAATTCAGGAACGAGGACAAAGCGGAACGCCTCCCCTGTTGATTTTCGATAATCCCTGATCCACTGGGTGAGCCGCGATCGGAATGTATCCAAGTCAGACCGATCATAGCGGGGGTTCAGCGTAATAGTAATGAAGTAGTCCCAATGGTTACAGAGCGCGTATTGCAAAACCATAGAACAGGCACGATAGACGGAGGAGGGATACTTTCCTTCTACCTCTTCCCTATCGCCAACAAAAACCGTAGGGCTGCTGGAGCGTTTCGGCTTGACGATCCGGTAGACGAAGTCGTTGTAATAGTACAGCGTATAGACCGGCTGCACCGTATCTTGCAACATTTGATAGGCACCTCCCGTAAATCGTTACGTTGTCAAGTGGAGGCTCAAGCCTCCACCGGCGGTGCCCCTATCATCCCGACAGTAGCCCTACCGGGTGCGCAGCGTATCACACCATCTGGTATCCAGACCGGCTTCCTCCAGCATACGCACCGCTATCTTCAATTCATCCAAACATTGTAAGTACTGTACGGCAAACTGGGACATGCGGTAATACTCTCGATCCAACTTGTCGTACTTGTCCTGGAGCTCCTGCAGGCGGGTCAGGAGCGCTTCATACTCATCATGACGTCTTAGAGTTATGACCAACCCCTGAGGCCCTGCAGCGTCCCCTAGGAGGCGCTGCAGGGTTTCTTCTATCTCAGTCCAGGTCATCCTGCACCCAGGATACACGACCCTTAGGCGTGAAGTCGATCCGGATCGAGGTACCGGCAGTAGGACGCCA
>CAJFVK010000170.1 GCA_904420435.1 uncultured Oscillospiraceae bacterium | reverse complement strand
ACCAGATTTACACCTGACTTGAAGAAAAGCCTTGATTTCTCTTGGTTTTTTTATACTCGCTTGATAGTGCTTATGTCGCTTGGGGCCATCTCCTAAGCGGTAGTACGGCCGCCCGCTAAGAGCTGCATAAAAACCGAATATCATCTATAAGCCTCCGTAGCTCAGCTGGATAGCAGCGTTCGCCTCCTAAGCGAAAGGTCGGCAGTTCGAATCTGCCCGGGGGTGCCAAAGGAGCCAAAACCGATGGTTTTGGCTCCTTTCTTCAACTTTTCTGTCAAATTTGCATTTTGAATAATCATTTGTTGGCCTGAAATATTTTACTTACAAAATTTTTGCTTCCCTCCATTGAAATCGCACGCTTGCTAACGCTTGCTAACAGTCAAGTCGTACTTCCAGTGCCCTTAGGTGCCGCATCTGTTTCTACGAGCAGTTCGGCCAACAGTTCCGGATGAGCCTGGAGGAGCGACTTCAACTGCCGGATCGTATCAAGGTTTACAGAATCCCCCTCTGTACTGCCGCCCACCTTCGCAAAGAAGCCTGCGTCCATTTCATGGGCAATCAGCTTACGGTCCGCGTCAAATCCGTGGGCATATGTATCCGTCACCATACGGGCCTCCGCGTGGCCTGTATCCCCCTGGACGGCCTTGATGTTGCCCCGGCTCAGCTTCAGCTTCAGCGATGTGCTGCTGTGCCGCAGAGAGTGAAAGACCACTGGGCGAAGTTGGTTTGCTTCAATCAGCTTGGCAAATTGCTTATCGATCACGCGGTGCTCATACGGATGGCCATTCATCTGAGCAACCACCAAACCATAGTCATGGTATTCTTGCCCTAGAAGACGTTTATACTCTGCCTGTTGGTTCTTTATCTTTTTTAGTTCTTCGACCACCGTGTTGGGGAGATAGATCGTCCGGTTGCTGCTCTCGGTCTTTGGCGCCTTCAGGACCAATGTGGTAGATGCCTTTTTGGGCATTACCTTTGGGAACTTGAACAAAATCGTACTACGATTGACCCTCTCCAGCGCCTCTATACTCTGATTACTGCACCGGTTCAGCTCTCGGTCAACTCTTAAACTGGCCTCTCCCCTGGCAACCAGGGCGTCATCAATATGTACATTGCTCCATTGAAGGCCAAGGATCTCACCCAACCTCATACTACACCCCAGAGCCAAATAAAGGCAGATGCTCAACGGCTCACTGTCACAAAGGCTAAGGGCCTGTATCGCTTCTTCATCTGACCATACCGCGCGCTGGGCTGCTCTAGCTGTCGGCAATGTGGCACCAAGTGTCGGATTGACCGTTGCATATTGCCATACGACCGCCTTGTTGAAAGCGCTCTTCAGCAACTTATGGACCCTGCTAACCGTATGGGCCGTTACTTTAGCACCTGTATTCATGCGGCCCGGTTGGACCACCGCAGGCTTGTCCAGCAGTTCCGTGTAGTAGGCATCAATGTCCCGGACCGTGAGTTCCGAAACCCGGCGGCTGCCCAGGTAGGGGATAATATAGTTCTTGATGAGTCCCAGGCTCAGAGAATAGAAGGAATTCCCCCACATTTTGAGGCCATATACCTCAACATACTCTTTTAAAAACTCCTCCACGGTAATATTTTTCTTGTATTGAATAGATGCTTCTGTGATCTTCTCCGGTGGGGTAAAGGTGCCCTTTTTCTTAGCCAACTTGATCTGCATATCACGAATCAGGGCCTCATCCTCAGAGCGGAAGGTTTCAGTGCGGGGCGAGGATTCCCCTGGGCATCGGTAGATCACTTGGTAGCTGCTTCCGCGTTTCCGTATTGCCATTCTCATCACATCTCCTTTGGAAGCGCGGCCCGCAGCGGTTGTCGGCTGCGGGCCGCCTGTATGGTTACGCAGTCTGTACCCCTTCTCTGAGGAACTTAATGAACTCCTCCCTCGGGATACGGAAGTGATTCCCAATCCGGAGCGCCGGGATGCGACCTGAGTTAATCAGCTCATAGCCTTTATTGCGGCCAATCGACAAGGTGTCGCAGATGTCAATGACATCCAGCACCAGGGGCATAGACTCGAAATCATAATATTTCATGTGAAGATCTCCTCTTTGTTCATTCATTTCAAGGGGCTTTTCTACTTTCGAGGTGGGATCCACTCCACGTCCGGAATGTCCGGCTAAATTCAGCCATAAACTCTACTCTCTGCAAATACAGGTATTCTTGCATCCTTTTATATCTCCGGACATTCCGGACGGTCTCGGTTCACTCTGCCTCAGCCACCTCTTGAAGTCTTGCCGGGTCAATTTTCAGCAGGCGAGGGCGCCCAGCAAAAGAAACCTTTGTGCCATTCTCATAGCACAGTTTCCCCTTACGGTTTGTTTTAGATCGAATCAGAATGCCCGCATTCGACAGCGCCTCCCACAGCGCATTTGCCGTCAGTGGGAAAGTCCCGCCGCCAGCATTAAAGTAGGTTACAACAGCTTGATAGGTTTCCTGAGGCCATAGGTACCAATACCCATCAACAACGGCGCCAAGATAGGCCTGCGGCATTTCTATAAATTCCTCCTTTTTCCCCAGCCGCACATCCTGCCTCTGAATCAACGTCATCAGCGTATCTGCGAACAGCCGCTCCGGAAGCTGCTGTGTCGAATGTTGTTCGCTGGTAACGCAAGCGTTTAAGACGATTTGGTCGAACAGATCCTGCCACTGTGCCTTCATATCTAGTCCAGATATTTTTGATGCAACTTCCAGCACAATCTGTGCAGTTACTTCTAAGCAGCAGTAGGTATCAACCAATCTCCGCTCCTGTAAAACTTTTTCTGCACGATCCCGGCATTGTGGAAAAATGGACTGAATTTGTTCCACCACATTGGAGATCACAATTGGGAGAGCATCAACAAAGCAGGCCAGATACTCCGTCCAAAGATACGGGGCGCTTTGGAATTGCTTCAAGATTTTGCTTTTAAAGGTTGTTTTATCCACATGTAGAAATAGGCAGCGCAAACGGCTGGAGAGGCTTCCTGCAACATCTTCACCAGTAATGGCACAGAGGCCTCTGGCTTTTTTACATAAACCTTGTCCATGCGCGGATCGGCACGGCTCTTGGTGTTTCCATCTCCATAAAAACGAATCAAGCTCTCCAGCGTCTGTTCCATAGTTCTGCGGGCGGCCTTATTGGCTGCAGGGCAAAAGTCATCCACCAGCAGGACACGGTCCTTGTATTGCTCGATAGAAATCTCCATGCTTGCCGAGGTATCTCGGAATGAAGCGGGAATGTCTTGCTCTGGGATCGCTGTAAAATTAAACAGCATCTTGCATACAGCGGTTTTCAGCGAACCACTGACACCTGATAAATAAAGCAGAGCTCGCGGCGGATATCCCGCTTTCGCGAATAATGTCCACAGCAGCCCAAGGTGGGCCCACAAGAATGGAATCACGCTTTTTTCGAGATCGCTTGCTAAATTCAGAACCGAAAAGCCTGCTTCAACGACCTCACGTACTGTACGGGAATTGCTGCCACGCTTAAAAGAAAATCCACTCCTATAATAAATATTATCTGCCGGAGCCGGAGTGTCATCGTGAACATAGGCCAGTTCTTTGTTTGGAAGCCTTGCCCAGCCGCAAGCAGCATACTCATAGGTGTGCGCACACAGTGCCAACGAGGTGCGCAGCAGGATATCCAGCTGCTCTATTAAAATGCGGCTGTTGCGGTAGATAATCCCCTCGGGCACTTTTTGCTTCACCAACTCTACAATCCCATTAAGCCGTTGATATTCTGTTTCCAGTTCGATCGTCCTGCCAGTGTCCATCAGGCGCACACAAAACAGCAATTTCCGACGCTCAGAAAGTTCTTCTCCACTAGCTCCGATACAGTGGCGAACCTCCTTCAGCTCAATCAGATAATTCGTTGTCCGCAGTGCTCGGCCGCTCTTTAAAGGCTTGAGATAGTACCCATCCCCGCCAGCTTTGAGCTGATATCCATCCTCCTCTTCATCGACATGTGATTCTGAATCCACTCTCTGTTGGGTCGGTATAGGCGGCAGGCCTATAAGGTTGGAATTCACAGCATCTCTTTGGAGTCTATCCGTTTGCAATGTTTCTTCTGTAGCATCTCTCGCGGTAGCTGAACGGCGCATAAGTCTCCGGATAGATGAAACCCACGCTGACACTTCGTCTTCTGGAGTCGCGTACTCCGGGATAGCAAGCGGCCTACCGTAGCCGTTGACAGCCTGGCTGATCCGAATAAATCCAGGCGGTGTTGGCAGCATCATGTCATGAACAACATATACAGCTTGCACAATATCTTGGCACGGATTCTTATCTGAATCGAAAAAGGCATATGCAGTGCCACGTGCTGGTTCCATGGTCTTGCTGGAAAATGGAGTGTAGTATTGCCCTGGCAGCAGGTGTTCCCTCCGGGCGGTAACATAAGAGGCAAATGGTGCATAGGGGCTGCTTTTAAAACTCATCATGCATTGTCCTTTCTTATCTGATTTTACTGGGAATTCCCTATGCCAAAATCATACCGCCTTTCTCCGTTAAAAGATATGGAACAAAAATACCGCGTGGTTTGTAGGGTGCCTACCATCTTTTGTATGCGATAAGAAAGGAGGTCCTTGCGGAATGCAAGGGCCTTCTTTCTTATCATTTCATTTCAAATCTTGCGAGGTGGACCGCCGCAATTTTCGATACTCAGCAAGATATGCTGCAAATTCTTCACGACCTGGTGCAGCTGGATTATATTTATCCTCATCTCCCATATGGATTAAAAGGTTTAAAAATGCACGAATAAAGTCATAGCAGGTATCCCCCTTTTTATTATTGACTTCCCCCAAATCAGCATTTCCATTATTATCGTGAGGTATTTGGCTATAGACCTGATATATCGGGTACTTAAATTGGAAAAACTTGCGCATTTGTTTGTAATCTTCCGGAGACCAGGATGGCATCTTTTTTAATGGATGTATTACTTGAAGTATAGCAACCATATTTCGTACAAGGGATACATCGAGCGCGTGCTTTTTCTTATATTCGTCATAGGATGAATTGCTAGTGTTAAAGAGTAACTTTGATATTTGATCCTGATAATGGAGAATATCATAGGACACATACTCAAAAATACCTTTCGTTGTAACTGGAGTGTTAAATGACGGGCTCTCGGCAAACCGGCTCCAGGTAAATTTTGCTCTTTCACTCAGAAGCTTATATTCTCTCGTTTCACTATTTAATAAGTCAATAGATAGTTTTTTGTCTTTCATATATTTACCAACAATAGCGCAAAGATGAAAACGGTTTGTGTACTCTAATTCATGAACCATGAAACATGTAACTACATATTCTTCGTCACTCAACTTGCTCTTTTCTGGTAAAAGTTCCGCAAAAATCTGATAATACTTATCATAAGCGTCTTTGAGCGTATTATTCCCGTCTTTTTTTGATGTTGTGCCCAAAAACACCTTCCTTTCGAAAAGTAATTGAAAAAGTAAAAATTGTCCTGCATTGTAACGGTCGAGTTTCCATAGCCTAAAGAAATGAATAAGTTTATTATAGCCTGAAATATTATCGTTTTTCCCTTTATTAGGCTCATTGTAACTATCAAAGTTTTTGTTCTTATGTGGGAATATTCTCTTTTCTGCAATTGCCTGGTTCAAAATCATCTTATCTTCACAAATAAATCGTCCTAGTGTCTTATAGATTGTATTATAGCTTGTCCCATAAGTTTCTTTTTGCACCAATCGGCTCTCATACCCTTGGGGCAGAAATTTCTCTCTGCAAAAGGCATGCAGGTTTTGACGTGCAGCAGGGTCTAAGGCAAGCCACTTGTATGCGTACTCTATAGTTGCAAGGTCGGATAGATAGTCTACATGGGGCTCGTTATCAAGAATATACCCTACACCATTACGTTTACAAAGAGCTATAAGAATCAAGCGCATGCACAAGCGAATTGCCTCTAGTACGGACTCCGAGGTTGAAAAAATACATTCTGCACCTTTTTTAAGCTTCTTTTTTTGCTTTTCTTTTATGGTTTGACTTCTCTTTTTTCTCCGTTTCATTTTTATGTACCTCTTTTGAAAATGGATCAAGTTTCGCAGAAGATGCAATCATTATAGCACAATTAGTGTCCACTATTCAAAAAAGGATAGGGGTTCGGGGGAAGGGCCGCCCGAACGGCCAAAGGCCGTTAGGTCGCTCAGCCCTTCCCCCGATAGCTTAATCTGTGGGATGCATAACAGCATCCCATCCAGCTTGATGGATACCTCCGGAAGGGCAAACCGGATACTTTTCCACCAGTTCTTCCGTTATGCTACCCAGGTAGTCGCTGTCCGATGAAGCACTGCGTAGGAAAAAATATCCCAGCGATGGCGTCATTAATCTTGCCAGTCTGATCCCGCAGGCTCCTGTTCAACGGGACTCCCAGCAGCCCGCCCTCCTCGTTACAGATCAGCGCCACCGGATCGTCAAATGGGTAGAGTGCCTGTATGCGCCCGCCCACAACCGTCTGCATGGCCTTTAAGGAGCCGTCAAGCTCGGCCCGAACGGGCCGTCGCCCCGGCTCTACTACTAAAATTTTCATGGTGCTTTTCCTCCTCTATATCTCAAGCTTCAGATGTCCCTCAATGGCCTCCTCCAGCTCCCGCTGCTGGATGCCGATATAGCGCTGTGTCACGGCGGCAGAGCTGTGCTGAAGGAGCTGCTGCACCAAAGCAATATTGTAGCCGCTGTGCTTATAGATTTCTGTAGCGTAGAACTTTCGGAAGCTGTGGGTGCTGATGCCCGTATAGCCCAAGTAGTCGCAGACCAGCTTTAAGCACCTCTGTACCGTCCGCTCCGTTATGGGAAAAATCCGCTGCCCCTCCTGAATCTGGTGATCCAAGCAGTAGCAGCGGATAAACTGATAGAGTGCCAGAGGCACGGTAAATACTCTGGCCTTTCCGGTCTTCTGCTCGGTGATGGCAAGGCGATACCGCTCCCCATCCCGCACAATATCCCGCAATCTCAGCCGCAGGATATCGGAGATCCGCAGCCCTAAATTGGCCTCCAGCATCAGCGCGGCAGCAGCGGCCTCATGGGGACGGCACCCGGAGAAGCCCTGCTTCATGGTGGAAATGATTTCTTTATACTGCTCTGTGGTCAGGGCTATCGTTCGTTTGTTCAAGGCTCTCACCTCTTCTTTTTGACCTCAAAATACGACATTTAGACTGCTGAAATACGACATCTCCCCTCTTTTCACAGCAATCCCTTGCGATGGCTGGATTTTAGTTGTCGTATTTCTATACAAATACGACAACTGCCGCTTCTGTACCCAGCTCTTGACAGGCGGCAAGAAATGTAGTACATTTGCATTACAAGGAGGTGCTTTCTATGGCGATGGACGCAACCCTGCAGATTAGGATGAGCAGCGAGCTGAAGGCCCAAGTGGAGGAGCTCTACCGCAGCTTGGGAACTTCCTTTGCCGAAGCGGTCCGCATCTTTGCCCAGCAGAGCCTTCGGGAGGGTGGGATGCCCTTCCGCCCCACCTTAAAAACTTGGGATGAGCTGACCGCCCAAGAGATCAGTGCGAAGCTGCTCAGCAGCGAAGCGGATCTGACGGAGGGGCGGGTATATTCCCAAGAGG
>CAJFVK010000169.1 GCA_904420435.1 uncultured Oscillospiraceae bacterium | reverse complement strand
GAAGGTGCCGTCGCCGTTGCCGGCGATGATGCCCAGGGAGTTGCAGTACTCAATGAAGGGGCTGCTCCAGCGGGTGGCAGCTACGTCGGTGAAGCTGCTGCTGGTGGTGCCCAGCCGGTCGGCACTGTCGCCCAGGAGCATGGTGCAGATCAGCTTGGCGGCTTCCTCACGGGTGAGGACGCCCTCGGGCTGGAAGGAGCCGTCTTCGTAGCCATTGATCACGCCGATAGCGCTCATGACATCCACGGCTTCCTTGTAGCTGATGTCAGCGTCGTCGCTGAAATCAGCCGCGTTTGCGATGGTGACAAGGCTCAGGCTCATGACCAGAGCCAGCGCCATCGCGAGAACCTTTTTCAGGTTTCTCATGGTGGATTTCCTCCTTTTTGAATTTTTCGATAAAGTTCGACAATTTCTCCAAAAATTCCGTTTTCATCGGTTTTCACGCCAGAAAAGTGAAACCTAAGGAGGGTATTATCCCCTCTTAGGTTTTGGAGCATAGATAACGAAACACAAGGCATATCAGCAGAAAGACGAGGCAAAAGATCACGCCGGGTAGCCATTTCGGTAGCCAATGGGCGGTTTTTCGACGGCATCAGCGCCCGCAAACCCTTGTGCCCATTTCGGTAGCCAATGGGCGGTTTTTCGACGGCATCAGCGCCCGCAAACCCTTGTGCCCCAAGGCTTTGACCTGGGTAGCCATTGGGTAGCCACGGGAATTTTCCGGCCATCTCCAGACCGGTCCGGCGGGACGAAAAAATCCCCCCGGAACGGGGCGCTCTCCGGAAGAAAATGTCTGCCGCCGGAGATTCTTTTCCGTGGCCTCTTGTAAAATCGCGGCAAGGGCGGTATAATAACCCAAACTGCGGTTTTTCACCAATTTCTAGAATGATGTAGGTAACTTGCTATGGAAAGAACAAAGATCGCGGCGATTTACGCCGACAGCGAAACGTTAGGCGGCCAGGAAGTACAGGTCTGCGGCTGGGCCCGGACCATCCGGGACATGAAGAGCTTCGGCTTCATCGAGCTCAACGACGGCTCCTGCTTCAAAAACCTCCAGGTGGTCATGGACGCCAATACCCTGGAAAACTATAAGGAGATCGCTGGCCAGAACGTGGGCGCGGCCCTGTCCGTCACCGGCACCGTGGTGCTGACGCCGGAGGCCAAGCAGCCCCTGGAGGTGAAAGCCTCCTCCATCACCGTGGAGGGCCCCTCCACGCCGGACTATCCCCTTCAGAAGAAGCGCCACACGGTGGAGTATCTCCGGACCATCCAGCACCTGCGGCCCCGGACCAACCTGTTTTCCGCCGTGTTCCGGGTGCGGAGCGTGGCGGCCCACGCCATCCACACCTTCTTCCAGGACCGGGGCTTTGTGTACGTCCACACCCCCATCATCACCGCCAGCGACTGCGAGGGCGCCGGGGAGATGTTCCGGGTCACCACCCTGGATCTGGAGAACGTGCCCAGGAATCCCGACGGCACCGTGGACTACAGCCAGGATTTCTTCGGCAAGAGCGCTAACCTGACGGTTTCCGGCCAGCTGAACGCGGAGAACTTCGCCATGGCCTTTGGGGATGTGTACACCTTCGGCCCCACCTTCCGTGCGGAGAACTCCAATACCCAGCGCCACGCCGCCGAGTTCTGGATGATCGAGCCGGAGATGGCCTTCTGCGACCTGAAGGGGGATATGGACGTGGCAGAGGCCATGATCAAGCACATCATCACCACGGTGATGGAGAAATGCCCCGATGAGATCAACTTCTTCAACTCCTTTGTGGACAAGGGCCTGAAGGAGCGGCTGGAGCACGTGGCCGCCTCCGACTTCGGCCGGGTCACCTACACCGAGGCGGTGGAGATTCTCAAGAAGAACAACGACAAGTTTGACTACAAGGTGGACTGGGGCTGCGACCTCCAGACTGAGCACGAGCGCTACCTCACGGAGCAGGTGTACAAGCGCCCTGTGTTCGTCACCGACTACCCCAAGGAGATCAAGGCCTTCTACATGCGCCTCAACGACGACGGGAAGACCGTGGCCGCCTGCGACTGCCTGGTGCCCGGCATCGGCGAGATCATCGGCGGCTCCCAGCGCGAGGAGCGGCTGGACGTGCTGGAAGGACGCATCAAGGAACTGGGGATGGACCCCAAGGACTACTGGTGGTACCTGGACCTGCGGCGCTACGGCGGCTGCAAGCACGCGGGCTTCGGCCTGGGCTTCGAGCGGATGGTCATGTACCTCACCGGGGTCAGCAACATCCGGGACGTGCTGCCCCACCCGAGAACGGTGGGCAACGCGGAGTTCTAAAAAGCGGAAAAGGAGAAGAGGGAGGCCTCTTCTCCTTTTTTGCATTTGCCAATGCCGGGGCTTTTTGCCTCCGGCGGCGAGCCCCGTTTTTGGCATCGGCCAATGCCGGGGCTTTTTATGGGGCGTTTCGCGCCCCCGGGCGCGAGTGACTTTTGTCGCCAAACAAAAGTCACCAAAAGTTGGCTCAGGGGATACCCCTGAGAACCCCTTTTGGGGCTGGCTTCCCTGGGTGCATCCGCAGGGGTCGCCGGGTTTGGTAGTCGTTGCAGCGTATTGGCTTGACGGATAGACGCACTCCGCCTGTCGGCCTCCTATTATGATGGTTTCCAGGTCCGGTAGTCGCTGCCCCTGATTTAGACTGGTGTTTTGTTGTGCGGTGTGAACTTGGCAGAGTGCTAATATAGCAGTCCCTGCTCCTGGCAGGAGTTGGGGGGGCATGTGTGGTCGCTGCGCTCCGCATGGGCAGTGCGCTCCAGGTTACGCGGGTGCGCTGGAAATCGGTAGCAAGCCCTCGTCTACCCACCAGGCCAGCAAGGCCGCCGTCCACCCACCGGGCCAGCGCGCTTAAAGCGCGGACTCGAGGGCAACCGTAACGTCCACCGGCGCTCAGAAGTAACCGCCCCGCCAGAAGAACAGGACTCCCAGTACACGTCAGGGCAAAAGGAGTTCTTAGAACCATTGGTTCTAAGCTGACTTTTGTCCACTTTTGTTCAGCGACACCGCAGCGTTAAGAAAACATGCCGGCGGCATGTTTTTAGCGTAGGCCGCAGCGGCTATGCCGCGAGGAGGGCACTCCCGT
>CAJFVK010000168.1 GCA_904420435.1 uncultured Oscillospiraceae bacterium | reverse complement strand
GTTTGCATAAATAATTGCAGGCGACCGTGAAAAAAGCCGCCTGCCCGATCGGGCAGGCGGACAGCTCAGGATTCCTTGATGGTCCCGTCGGCATTGAACACCGGCAGGGGGTTGAGGTAGATGATATCGTGCCGCTTCAGGGCGTCCCCCTCCGCCAGGATGGCGGCCTTGCCCGTCACAGTGCCGCCGGCCCGATGGACCAGCTCCTCCAGGGCGTGGAGGCTCTCGCCGGTGGAGATCACATCGTCCACAATCAGAATGCGCTTTCCCTTGATCTTGGCGCAGTCGTCCTCCCCCAGGAACAGGTCCTGCTGCCGGAGGGTGGTGATGGAGCGCACCGACACGTGGATGGGATTGGGCATGTACACCTTGGAGCCCTTCCGGGCTACGACAGCGGGATGCTCTTGGCCTCGGCGGTCAGCATATAGTCATAGCTGTCGGCGGGAATCCGCTTCAGCAGTTCCGCCGCGCAGGCCACAGTCAGCTCCGCGTCGCCGAAGATCACGAATGCGCCGATGTAGAGGTCGTCTGTCACCTTGCACAGGGGCAGCTGCCGCTCCAATCCGGCGATCTGCATGGTATAGGTCATTTGGAAACCCCTCCTCAATCCTTTTGAAAATCCGCCGCAGACCCTCTTTCGCAGATCCGGCAGCCGCTTACCTTTTTATTATATCGGTTCCCGCTGGAAAGTCAAGGGGAGAGCGCCGCAGCCGGACTTCAGCCGCCGCCCGTCCCCTTGCCTCGCCGGAGAGAATGTGCTATAATGCACAATAAAGAAGTGAGCCGCGCCGCCCGGCGGGGGCAGGGCGCGGGGGAGGGAGGCTTCCAATGGAATATTTGCCGCTGCTGATCCTGGGGCTGCTGATCGCCCTGGTGGGGCTGGTGAACCGGCTGGGGGACGCCACCACCATCCACGCCTACAACCGGCGGAAGGTGCGGGAGGAGGACCTGCCCAAGTACGCCCGGGCCATGGGGAACGGGACCATGGTGATCGGCCTGTCCCTGGCTCTGACCGCAGCGCTTCAGATGGCCTTTGGCTGCGACTGGGTGCTCCTGATCGCGGCAGCGGGGATCGTCGTTGGGCTGGTCATGATGGTCCGCGCCCAGTTCAAGTACAACAAGGGGATCTTCTGATCCGGCCGGAGGCCGTAGTGGCAAGAAACTGCATATAGAAGGAGGGGGAGCGCCGCCACATGGCCGGGGCTCCCCCTCCTTCTGTATGAGAGGCGGCCGGCCAGCGGGCGGACGCCTCGTTCCTTTGATAAGACCTGTTGTTAAATTGTGGACAATCTCGAGAAATATCAGCCCAAAATGTACACTTTGCATATCAAAAATACAGTGTATACGACGTATTTTTGTAAGAAAAATAAAAAATGTTCTTGTGTTGTGGACAGCCTTATGATACAATAACAATGCCGGAAGGGATCGGCAAACCACAAAAACAGAAATGATGGATGGAAAAAGCAGGAGGAAAACAAGCGATGAATCGATATGTGGAAAGAGTGATCCAGAGCGTCCGGGACCGGAACCGTGCGGAACCGGAATTTGTCCAGACGGTGGAGGAGGTCTTAAAGTCCATCTCCCCCCTTGTGGACGCCCACCCGGAATATGAGAAGGTGGATCTGCTGAGCCGTATGGTGGAGCCGGAGCGCCAGTACATTTTCCGCGTGACGTGGCAGGACGACAAGGGACAATGGCACACCAACACCGGTTACCGCTGTCAGTTCAACGGCGCCCTGGGCCCCTACAAGGGGGGGCTCCGTTTCCACTCCTCTGTTTACTCCGGCATCATCAAGTTCCTGGGCTTTGAGCAGGTCTACAAAAACAGCCTGACCGGACTGCCCATCGGCGGCGGCAAGGGCGGCAGCGACTTTGATCCCCGGGGAAAAAGCGAGCAGGAGGTCATGCGCTTCTGCCAGAGCTTCATGTCCACCCTCTACCGCTACATCGGGCCGGACATTGACGTGCCCGCCGGAGATATCGGCGTCAGCGGCCGGGAGATCGGCTATATGTTCGGCCAGTACCGCCACCTGAAGGGCGTGTGGGAGAACGGCGTATTCACCGGCAAGGGCCTGAGCTACGGCGGCTCCCTGATCCGTCCGGAGGCCACCGGCTACGGCGCGGTCTACTATCTGGAGGAGGTCCTCAAGCACGAAAACGATCAGCTGGCCGGGAAGACCATCGCCATCTC
>CAJFVK010000167.1 GCA_904420435.1 uncultured Oscillospiraceae bacterium | reverse complement strand
GGTGGCGATAAAGACGCTGAGCACCTCGCTCATGTTGGAGCCCAGCAGGAACTGGATGGCCTTGCGGATGTTGTCGTAGATCCGGCGGCCCTCCTGGACCGCGCCCACAATGGTGGCGAAGTTGTCGTCCGCCAGCACCATGTCCGCCACGTTCTTGGTCACGTCAGTGCCGGTGATGCCCATGCCCACGCCGATGTCCGCGGACTTGATGGAGGGGGCGTCGTTGACGCCGTCGCCGGTCATGGCGGTGATGCAGCCGTTCTTCTTCCAGGCGTTGACGATGCGGACCTTGTGCTCCGGCTGGACCCGGGCATAGACGCTGTAGTGGGCGATGGTGCGGTCCAGCTCCTCGTCGCTCATCTTATTGAGGTCCGCGCCGGTGATGGCCTGGTCCTCGTGCTCCAGAATGCCCAGCTGCCGGGCGATGGCCACGGCGGTGTCCCGGTGGTCGCCGGTGATCATGACAGCCCGGATGCCGGCGGTCTTGCACTCGGCGATGGCGTCCTTCACCTCCGGGCGGATGGGATCGATCATGCCCGCCAGGCCCAGGAAGGTGAGGTCGTGCTCCAGAACCTCCGGCGTCTGCTGCTCGGGCATCTTCTCCCAGGTCCGCTCCGCGGCGGCCAGCACCCGGAGGGCCTGGTCGGCCATGGCCTTGTTGTGGGAGAGGATCTCCTCACGGGCCGCGTCGTCCAGGGGCAGGACCTGTCCGTCCTTCTCGTAGTGGGTGCACTGTTTCAGAATCTCGTCCGGCGCGCCCTTGGTGTACTGGACGAAGCGGTCCCCCACCCTGTGGATGGTGGACATCATCTTCCGGCCGGAGTCGCTCCTTGGTGGCCCAGTTCACCAGGGCGCACTCGGTGGGCTCGCCCACGGCGTTCCCGGTCTCGTCGGGGTTGGCGTCGGAGCACAGGGACATGGCCCGGGCGGTGTGCTTCACGTCGCCGAAGGAGTCCACCACGGTCATCTTGTTCTGGGTCAGGGTGCCGGTCTTATCCGAGCAGATCACCTGGGCGCAGCCCAGAGTTTCCACGGCGGTGAGCCGGCGGATCACCGCGTTGCGCTTGGACATGTTGGTGACCCCAATGGACAGCACGATGGTCACCACCGTGGCCAGCCCCTCGGGGATGGCGGCCACCGCCAGGCTCACCGCCACCATGAAGGTGCTGATGATGGTGTCCAGGTGGAAGTCGCCGGCCTTGATGAGGCTGAAGGCGAAGATAAAGACGCAGATGCCCAGCACCAGGACGCTGAGAATCTTGCTCAGCTGGCCCAGCTTCCGCTGGAGGGGGGTCTGGCTGTCCTCTGCCTGGGCTAGGGCGTCGGCGATCTTGCCCATCTCCGTGTCCATGCCGGTGGCGCAGACCACCGCCCGGCCCCGGCCGTAGACCACGGTGGAGCCCATGTAGACCATGCACTTCCGGTCGCCCAGGGGGATGTCCCCCTTCTCCTCGATGGCGGCGGCCTCCTTCTCCACCGGCACGCTCTCGCCGGTGAGGGCCGCCTCCTCCGCCTTCAGGCTGGCGCTCTCCAGGACGCGGCAGTCGGCGGGCACCGCGTCGCCGGCCTCCAGGATGACCACGTCACCGGGGACCAGCTCCTCGCTTTTCAGCAGGACCATTTTCCCGTCCCGCAGGACTTTGCTGGTGGCCGCCGTCATCTCCTGGAGGGCCTCGATGGCCTTCTCCGCCTTGCTCTCCTGGTAGACGCCCAGCACCGCGTTGATGACCACCACGATGAGGATGATGAACACGTCGGCGAAACTCTCCCCCGAGTAGGCGGCGGTGACGCCGGATACCAGGGCGGCGGCCAGGAGGATGATGATCATGGGGTCGCTGAGCTGCTGCAGGAACCGCTGGAGCAGGGTGACCTTCTTCCCCTCGGCCAGCTTGTTGGGGCCGTACTGGGCGAGCCGGCGGCCAGCCTCCTGGCCGGAAAGGCCCTCCGGGGAGCTGTTCAGGTGTTCCAGAACTTGGCCGGGGGTCTGCTGATGGTAATTCATGGTGAGCTTCCTTTCTCCGTGTATTTGCCGCAGCCTCCCGGCAGAGGCCGCGGCCTTCCTTTTGCCAATTTTGCCTTATAGAGCATTATACTGGTATAGAGGGGGAAAAACAAGGGAGGCGGCAAAATTTCCTGCCTCCTCCCGCCAACCGGACAGAGGGGCCGGCAGCCCCGCCGCAGGGAGGGGGCTGCCGGCAAAAAGCCTATGCAAAGACCGCCTGGGAGATGTCCAGAGGCTGGCCGCTGCGGTTGTCGATGTCGGTGCCGTTGCCCTCGAACCGGCAGCCGGACAGTTCCAGAATGTCCTCCGTGGGCTCCCCCTCGATGAGGATGGCCGTGCCGTTGTGGAGGAAGGTGTTGTCCGGGGAAACGCCGTTGAAGAAGCTCACCTGGTTGGTGTTGTAGTGGACGGCCATGTCGTTGCCCTCAAAGAGGCAGTTGGTGTAGGCGATGCCGCCGGGGTACCCAGAGCCATGGCACAGGATGGCGGTCTGCCACCCGGTAAAACGGCAGCCAATGGTCCAGGTCCGCCGGGCGGTAGTCAGAGCTATCCCGTCGCCGCTGCCCGCGAAGTCGATGTCATAGAGATAGGTGATCCAGTTGACGCCCCCCGGGTTCACCTGGACGGTGCCGGTAAAGGTGGTGCGG
>CAJFVK010000166.1 GCA_904420435.1 uncultured Oscillospiraceae bacterium | reverse complement strand
CGCCCTGAACGCCTCCGTCCAGGAGAATATCCGGGGCATGCGGGTGGTCAAGTCCTACGTCCGCGAGGACTATGAGAAGCAGAAGTTCCACAGGGCCGCCGACGATGTGAAGAACGACTTCACCCGGGCCGAGCGGATCCTGGCCCTCAACAACCCCATCATGATGTTCTGCGTGTACCTGGTCATGGTCTTCATCCTGACCTTCGGCTCCTACACGGTCATCACCTCCCGGGGCCTGGACATGAACGTGGGCCAGATGTCCTCCCTGCTGACCTATAACTTCCAGATCCTGATGAGCCTGATGATGCTCTCCATGGTCTTCGTGATGATCACCATGGCCGAGGAGTCCGCCAAGCGTATTGTGGAGGTGCTCACCGAGGAGAGCACCCTGCACAACCCGGAGAACCCGGTGATGGACGTGAAGGACGGCTCCATCGACTTTGACAACGTCAGCTTCAAGTACTCCAAGAACGCCGAGCGGATGGCCCTGAAGGACATCAACCTCCACATCAAGTCCGGCGAGGTCATCGGCATCATCGGCGGCACCGGCTCCTCCAAGTCCACCTTGATCCAGCTGATCTCCCGCCTGTACGATACCACCGAGGGCACCGTGAAGGTGGGCGGCATCGACGTCCGGAACTACGACATGGAGGTGCTGCGCAACCAGGTGGCCGTGGTGCTGCAGAAGAACGTACTGTTCTCCGGCACCATCAAGGAGAACCTGCGCTGGGGCAACAAGGACGCCACCGACGAGGAGATGGTGGAGGCCTGCAAGCTGGCCCAGGCGGACGAGTTCGTCCAGCAGTTCCCCGACAAGTACGACACCTATATCGAGCAGGGCGGCACCAACGTGTCCGGCGGCCAGAAGCAGCGTCTGTGCATCGCCCGGGCCCTGCTGAAGAAGCCCAAGATCCTCATCCTGGACGACTCCACCAGTGCCGTGGACACCCGGACCGACGCCCTGATCCGCAAGGCCTTCCGGGAGTTCATTCCGGAAACCACCAAGATCATCATCGCCCAGCGTGTGGCCTCCGTGGAGGACGCCGACCGGATCATCGTCATGGACGGCGGCACCATCAACGCCATCGGGACCCACGAGGAGCTCCTGAAGACCAACGAAATCTACCGCGAGGTCTATACCTCTCAGAATAAGGCAGGTGACAACGATGAGCAGTAAGACGGAAAAGAACACCGGCTCCCGCCGGGGCGTGGTGCTCCGGCTGATCAAGACCTTGTTTAGCTTCTACCCGGTGCTGTTGCCCATTGCCATTGTCTGCATCATTTTCGATGCGGTCATCAGCGCAATCCCCTCTGTATTCATGCAGAACGTCCTGGCCGTGGTGGAGGATACCTTCCAGAGCGGCGACTGGGCGGCGGCCTCCGGGGCAATCCTGGGCCTGGTCGGGATCCTGGCCGCGCTGTATGTGCTCAGCCTGATCGCCGGCTTCACCCACACCCAGCTCATGGCCGTCATCACCCAGGGCTCCCTGGCCAAGCTGCGTGAGAAGATGTTTAATGAGATGCAGGATCTGCCCATCAAATACTTCGACACCCACAACCACGGCGACGTGATGAGCTACTACACCAACGATATCGACACCCTGCGCCAGATGATCTCCCAGAGCTTCCCCCAGCTGCTGCGGGCGGTGATCCTGTGCCTGGCGGTGCTGTTCATTATGCTCTACTACAGCGTCTGGCTGACGCTGCTGGTGCTCCTGGGCGTGCTCTGCATGCTGCTCGTGGTCAGGAAGGTGGGCGGCGGCTCCGCCCGGTTCTTCCTGCGCCAGCAGCAGGCCATCGGTAAGACCGAGGGCTTTGTGGAGGAGATGATGAACGGCCAGAAGGTCATCAAGGTCTTCTGCCACGAGGAGGAGGCCAAGGCCGACTTTGACAAGGTCAACGACGAGCTCTTCCAGAACTCCCGCAGCGCCCACCGCTACGCCAACATGCTCATGCCCATCCTCAGCAACATCGGCTATGTGCTGTATGTGGCTGTCGCCCTGGTGGGCGGCTATCTGCTGCTGCTGGGCGCCCCCAAC
>CAJFVK010000165.1 GCA_904420435.1 uncultured Oscillospiraceae bacterium | reverse complement strand
CCTACTCCATCCTCCGCGCCCACGACAAGGGGACGGATCCGAAAAAAATGCGGCTGAAGTTTGACGCCCTGATCTCCCACGACATCACTTTTGTCGGCATCATCCAGACCGCCAAGGCCAGCGGCCTCGAGAAATTTCCCATCCCCTACGCCATGACCAACTGCCACAACAGCCTGTGCGCCGTGGGCGGCACCATCAACGAGGACGACCACGCCTTCGGCCTCAGCGCCGCGAAAAAATACGGCGGCATCTACGTGCCCCCCAACCAGGCGGTGATCCACCAGTACGCCCGGGAGCGGCTGGCGGGCTGCGGCAAGATGATCCTGGGCAGCGACTCCCACACCCGCTACGGGGCCTACGGCTGCATGGGCGTGGGCGAGGGCGGCGGCGAGCTGGTCAAGCAGCTGCTGGAGAACACCTACGACGTGGCCGCCCCGGAGGTGGTCCTGGTCTACTTAGAGGGCAAGCCCAAAAAGGGCGTGGGGCCCCAGGACGTGGCCATCGCCCTGGTGGGAGCCACCTTCCCGGGCGGGGCTGTGAAGAACAAAGTGCTGGAGTTCGTGGGCCCCGGCGTGAAGGAGCTCAGCGCGGACTTCCGCATCGGCATCGATGTGATGACCACGGAAACCAGCTGCCTCACCTCCATCTGGGAGACCGACGAAACCATCCGCGCCTACTATGAGAACATCGGCCGGCCCGAGGAGTACCGGGAGCTCCGTCCCCAGAGCGGCGCCTACTACGACAGCGTGGTGAGGATCGACCTGAGTACGGTGGAGTGCATGATCGCCCTGCCCTTCCACCCCTCCATCGCCTACACCATCCACGAGCTCCAGGAGAACCCGGAGAAGATCCTTGCCCAGGTGGAGGAGGCCTGCAACCAGCAGCTGGGGGGCAAGGTGACCATGGATCTGCGCCGCAACATCGTAAACGGCAAGGTCACCTGCGACCAGGGGGTCATCGTGGGCTGCTCCGGCGGCATGTATGAGAACATCGTGGAGGCGGCCGCCATTCTGAAGGGCCAGAGCATCGGCAACGGCTACTTCGACATGAGCGTCTACCCCTCCTCCACCCCTATCTCCCTGGCTATCACGAAAAACGGCACCGCCGCCGCTTTGATGGAGGCCGGCTGCGTCATGAAGCCCGCCTTCTGCGGCCCCTGCTTTGGCGCCGGGGACACCCCTGCCAACAACACCCTCTCCATCCGCCACGCCACCCGGAACTTCGCCAACCGGGAGGGCAGCAAGCCCGGCAGCGGCCAGATCGCCGCGGTGGCCCTGATGGACGCCCGGTCCATCGCCGCCACCGCCCGCAACGGCGGCGTGCTGACGGCGGCCACGGACATCGACTACGAGTCCCCCACGGCGGAGGAGCTCGCCTACCACTTTGACGGCAGCGTCTACGACAAGCGGGTCTACAACGGCTTCGGCAAGGCGGACCCCGCGGCGGAGCTCCGCTACGGCCCCAACATCCGGGACTGGCCCAAGATGCCGAAGCTGGAGGAGGACCTGCTGGTAAAGCTCTGCGCCGTGATCCACGACCCGGTCACCACCACCGACGAGCTGATCCCCTCCGGGGAGACCAGCTCCTACCGCTCCAACCCCATCGGCCTGAGCGAGTTCGCCCTGAGCCGCCGGGTGCCGGAGTACGTGGGCCGCTCCAAGGCCGTCCGGGCCATGGAGGAGGCGAGGGAGGCCGGCAGTACGCCGGAGGAGGTGCTGGAGGTCCTCGAGAAGGTGGGAGGCGACGCCCGGCGCACCACCGTGGGCTCCTGCATCTTCGCCAACAAGCCCGGGGACGGCTCCGCCCGGGAGCAGGCCGCCAGCTGCCAGAAGGTGCTGGGGGGCTTTGCCAACATCTGCTACGAGTACGCCACCAAGCGCTACCGCTCCAACTGCATCAACTGGGGCATCGTGCCCTTCACCCTGCCCGAGGGGACGGACTTCCCCTACGCCGACGGGGACTGGATCTACGTGAAAGACATCAAGAAGGCCATCGCCCAGGGCATTGAAACGGTCACCGCCAAGGTGGTCCGGGCCGACGGCAGCGTCTGCGACCTGCCCCTCCGGTGCGCCGGCCTCACCGCCGACGAGCGGCAGATCCTCCAGGAGGGCTGCCTGATGAACTACTATGCCGCCCAACGGTAAAGGGGGCAGGCTCCCCCCTTAGACCCCCCACCACCAGTCTGCGGACTGGTGTGTGCGCCCAAGGCGCACAGGTCAAAGTATTTTCGGCAGGCGCGTGTCCTGCCGAAAATG
>CAJFVK010000164.1 GCA_904420435.1 uncultured Oscillospiraceae bacterium | reverse complement strand
TCAGGGCGCGGCCGTGGCGGGCCTCGTCGCGGGCCATCTCGTGGACGGTGTCATGGATGGCGTCCAGACCGTTCTTCTTGGCGCAGGCGGCCAGGTCCACCTTGCCCTGGGTGGCGCCGAACTCGCAGTCCACGCGCCAAGCGAGATTGTCCTTGGTGGTGGCCTTCATGTTGGGCTCCAGGTCCTCGCCCAGGAGCTCCGCGAACTTAGCGGCGTGCTCGGCCTCCTCATAGGCGGCCTTCTCCCAGTACAGGCCGATCTCGGGATAGCCCTCACGGTGGGCGATGCGGGCCATGCACAGGTACATGCCGACCTCGGAGCACTCGCCGTTGAAGTTGGCCATCAGCTGCTCAAAGATGTACTTCTTGTCCTCCTCGCTGATGTCGGGGTTGTTCTTCACGGTCTTGGCATAGATGCCGAACTCGTGCTCGGCGGCCAGCTTGGCGTCGGCCTTCATCTCGGTGAACTTGGAACCGGGGGCCTTGCAGGTGGGGCAGAACTCGGGGGGATTCTCTCCCTCATAGACATAACCGCAGACAGGGCAAACCCACTTTTTCATAGTTGTTTTCTCCTTTTTCATACATTCTCAAAAATTACTGCTACATTTATAGATGCCTTCCGGCATAGCTACCATTATGAGATTTTCTCCGCCTCCTGACAGGAGGGGCACAGGCCGGCATATTCCACCGTATAGCTGGTCATGGTATAGCCGGCGGTGTGGGAGGGGGGCGGGACCTCCACCCAGGGGACATCCGCCACGGCGCCGCACCGGCGGCAGCGGATGTGGTTATGGGGGCAGGTGTTGCCGTCGAACCGGTCGTCCGACCCGGTCAGGCAGACCCGCAGCACCTGGCCGTCCGCCGCCATCTGGCCCAGCACCCGGTACACCGTGGAGCGGCTGATGGTGGGATAGGCGGCGTGGATCGCCTCGTAGAGCTCCCCGGCGGTGGGGTGACTGTCCATACCGCAAAGGGTGGACAGAATGATTCCCTTCTGCAGGGTGTTCCGTTTCAAAATCATACTGGCTCCTTATTGGGATTTGATCCTGATAAGAATATACTACAGGCCGGTCAGTTTGTCAAGGGCTTTTCTTGAGAATTTTTCAAAAATATGGTAAACTGCTGGGGAGCATACGGAGGAGGAACCGGTCGATGGATGGAATAATCTATACAGTTCGAAATATTAACGGCGATTATGCCGATTTGTTGTCGGATCAGGGGCTGGAAAACCAGGTGGCCATGTTCCTGCTGCCGGAGGGGACGGACGTGGGCAGCCGGCTCCTGTTTGAAGATTTCCAGTGGACCCTGCTGGCGTAGGGGAGGGGAGAGCCATGCTGGATCAGATCTGTGAGAGCGTTCTCCAGGCGGGGGAGATGGTCCGCTCCGCGGGGGACATCGCCGCGAAGACCCATGAGAAGACCTCCGCCGCGGACCTGGTGACGGAGTACGACGTGGCGTTGGAGGCCTTCCTCCGGGAGAGGCTGCTGGCGCTGCTGCCGGGGGCGGTGTTCTTCGGGGAGGAGGAAGCCCTGGAGGGGGATCCGTCCCGGGGCTGGGCCTTTATCGTGGACCCCATTGACGGCACCACCAACTTTGTCCGGGGGATCCACCCGGTGGATATCTCCGTGGCCCTGGCCAAGGATGGCATGGTGGAGTACGGCGTGGTGTACGACCCCTGGCGCCGGGAGCTGTTCAGCGGGGCCCGGGGCGGCGGAGCCTTTCTCAACGGGAAGCCCATCCGCGTCAGCGGCCGGCCTCTCAGCCGGGGGATCTTCCTGATGGGCACGGCCCTCTATAAGCGGGAGTATCTCCGCCCCACCCTGGCGCTGACGGAGCGGCTGATGGCGCGCAGCTGCGACTTCCGGCGGCTGGGGGCGGCGGCCCTGGACCTGTGCTATGTGGCCTGCGGCCGGGCGGAGCTGTTTTTCGAGTACAGCCTCTGCCCCTGGGATTACGCAGCCGGAAGCCTCCTGGTGACGGAGGCAGGGGGTGTCGCCGGGACCATGGAGGGTGCGCCGCTGCCCATCCTCCGGCGCAGCTCCGTCTGGGTCAGCAACCGGGTGAACGCCGCCGTGGTGCCGGAGCTGCTGGGCGGAGGCGGGGATCTGCCCCGCCAGGAATTCTAGGCGGAGCCGGAAAATTTTGAAAAAGGAAGAAGAGAAAGCAGGCGAGGGCGCTCCCCAACGGGGAGCGCCCTCGCCTGCTTTGCGCGTACGAAATACGCTATTCTCCGAACCTTTAGTCAAACTTCCTGTCGTAGAGCAGGGCGGCGATCAGCACCACAAAACAGGAGCCGGCGTTGTGGACCAGGGCCCCGGTGGTGGGGTTGAGCACCTCCAGCAGGGAGAGAACGATGGCCGCGAAGATGATGCACA
>CAJFVK010000163.1 GCA_904420435.1 uncultured Oscillospiraceae bacterium | reverse complement strand
GACGGAGACCTGGCCTCTATCGGCATGGCGGAGACCGTCCACGCCGCGGCCCGGAACGAGAATATCACCATCATCTTTGTCAACAACGCCATTTACGGCATGACCGGCGGCCAGATGGCCCCCACCTCCCTCCCCGGCCAGGTGACCCAGACCTCCCCCTACGGCCGGGACGTGAAGCACTGCGGCTGGCCCATCCGGGTCTGCGAGATGCTGAGCACCCTGGAGGGGCCGGAGTATGTGGCCCGGGTGGCGGTAAACAACGTGAAGAACGTGAAGGCCGCCGGCAAGGCCATCAAAAAGGCGTTCCAGAACCAGGTGGAGGGCAAGGGCTTTTCCCTCATCGAGGTGGTGTCCGCCTGCCCCACCAACTGGGGCATGACACCCCAGGAGGCCCTGAACTGGGTGGAGAGCGACATGATCCCCTACTACCCCCTGGGCGTCTATAAGGACAGAAGTGCTGCAAAGGAGGCGGAGGCAAAATGAAGACCACCCAGATTTTGATTGCGGGTTTCGGCGGGCAGGGCATCCTGTTTGCCGGGAAGTTCCTGGCCTATAAGGGCCTTCTGGAGGACCTTCAGGTCTCCTGGCTGCCCTCCTATGGCCCGGAGATGCGGGGCGGCACCGCCAACTGCAACGTGATCCTCTCTGAGGAGGCGGTGGGCTCCCCCATCGTCACCGATCCCGACGTGCTGATCGTCATGAACCTTCCCAGCCTGGAGAAATATGAGAACACCGTGGTGCCCGGCGGGCAGATCTATGTGGATTCCACCCTGATCTCCAAGAAGGTGGAGCGCAGCGACGTCCAGGTGTACTACATCCCCGCCACCAAGATGGCCAACGACGCCGGTGTCCCCACCCTGGCCAACATGGTGATGATGGGCTGCGTGCTGAAGAACAACCCGGAGCTGACCTTTGACGGCACGGCGGAAACCATGAAGAAGCTGGTGCCCGCCAAGAAGGCCAACCTGGTGGAGCTGAACATGAAGGCCCTGGAGGCCGGCCGGGACTATGCCGGCTGAGGGGCTGCGGATCTCCTGCGTCCAGATGGACATGCGCCTGGGGGACGCGGACTACAACTTCGCCCATGCGGAGGCCCTGGTCCGCGCCGCCGGGGCGGACCGGCCGGACGTGGTGGTGCTGCCGGAAACCTGGAACACGGGGTTCTTCCCGGCGGACCTGGCCCCCTGCGCCGACCGGGACGGGGAGCGGACCAGGGAGACCTTCTCCCGGCTGGCCCGGGAGCTGAACGTGAACATCGTGGCCGGTAGCGTGGCGGACCGGCGGGACGGCCGGTTCTACAACACCTGCTACGTCTTTGACCGCTCCGGCCGGCCGATCGCCTCCTACGACAAGATCCACGCCTTCACCCCCATGGAGGAGGAGAAGGCCTTCGCCCAGGGGGACCGGCTGTGCCGCTTCACCCTGGACGGGCGAAACTGCGGCGTCATCATCTGCTACGATCTCCGGTTCCCGGAGCTGACCAGGACCCTGGCCCTGAAGGGGCTGGACCTGCTGTTCGTGGTGAGCCAGTGGCCGGAAAAGCGCAGCTTCCACCTCCAGACCCTGAGCCGGGCCCGGGCCATTGAGAACCAGATGTTCCTGGCCCTGTGCAACTCCTGCGGCGCCGCCGGGGAGACCCGCTACGGCGGCGGCAGCGCCGTCATCGACCCCTGGGGGGAAACCCTGGCCCAGGCGGGCCGGGAGGAGGAAACCATCTCCGCGGAGCTGGATTTCTCCGTCCTCACGGACATCCGCTCCTCCATCAATGTCTTCCGGGACCGGCGGCCGGCCCTCTACGACGTCCGCTGAGGTCCTGAGAATCTGAAGAAAAAGTCTACAATGAAAGGTGGCTTACGCATCATGTCCCATACCTTCCCCATTACCCGCACCACCCATCCCAAGCCCAAGCCGGACCAGAGCAACCTGGGCTTCGGCAAGTACTTCACCGACCACATGTTCATCATGGACTACGATGAGGGACAGGGCTGGCACGACGGCAAGATCGTTCCCTACGGGCCCATCAGCCTGGACCCGGCCAGCTGTGTGCTCCACTACGCCCAGATGATGTTTGAGGGCATGAAGGCGTATCTGACGCCGGAGGGGAAGATCAACCTCTTCCGGCCCTACATGAATGCCGCCCGGCTGAACCGGACCAACGAGCGCATGTGCATCCCTCCCATGGACGAGGACCTGTTTGTGGACGCGGTGAAGGCCATCGTGCAGGTGGACGCGGACTGGATCCCCTCCCAGCCCGGCACCGCCCTCTACATCCGGCCCTACATCATCTCTGACGAGGTGAGCTTCTCCGTGGAGCCCGCCAAGCACTACCACTTCATCATCATCCTCTGCGCCGTGGGCGCCTACTACGACATCAACCGGGGCGGCCTCACC
>CAJFVK010000162.1 GCA_904420435.1 uncultured Oscillospiraceae bacterium | reverse complement strand
CCCTTCTTATAGAGGGAGACGAACACGTGGCGCACGGCGTTGGACAGGCCCTCGTCCATGGTGAACCGGGCACGGCTCCAGTCGCAGGAGGCGCCCAGCGTCATCTGCTGCTGAACGATGCGGTTGCCGTACTTCTCCTTCCAGGCCCACACCCGCTCCAGGAACTTCTCCCGGCCCAGGTCGTAGCGGGTGAGCCCCTCGTTTTTCCGCAGCTCCTCCTCCACCTTGATCTGGGTGGCGATGCCCGCATGGTCGGTGCCGGGCATCCACAGGGCCTCGTAGCCCTGCATCCGCTTGAAGCGGATCAGGATGTCCTGGAGGGTGCAGTCCATGGCGTGGCCCATGTGGAGCTGGCCGGTGACGTTGGGGGGCGGCATGACGATGGAGAAGGGCTTCTTCTCCGGGTTGGGCTCCGCGTGGAAGCACTTGGCGTCCAGCCAGGCCTGGTAGATCTTGCTCTCCACCTGGCCGGGCTCGTAGGTCTTGGGCAGTTCTTTTCTCATAATAACTCTCCTGTCGTAAGTCCGGATTGGTTCTCTCTCCAAAGAAAAAAGCCCTGCTTTGCCAATGGCAAAGCAGGGCGGAGCATTCCGCGGTACCACCTGCGTTCGGGACTGACATCCCGCACTCGTTTCCCGGTAACGGCGGGGGCCGCCGGCGTCTACTGGGCGAAAAAAATCCGCCGTTGGGGCCGGAGCTCGGGAGGGACTTCCCCATCCGCCGCAGGGAGCCTCGCACCGGCCGGCTCCTCTCTGACATTGGCAAAACAGGTACTGGATCTCCGTCACAGCCATGATAACGTATGAAATTATATCGGTTTTCCCGCAGGTTGTCAAGGGCTGTCCGCCCCTCCCGCCTCAATCCGGGCAGAAGGGGCGGCATATACCTCACTGGCCCATAAAGACCACATCGCTGTCGCTCTGGAAGTTGTCCACGCTGTAGCAGACGAAGATGGCGTCCATGCCGTTTGTTTCCGCGTAGTCCGCCACGCTGGTGCGGTAGTACCGCAGGTCCAGCAGATGAACCTCGGAGAAGTACTGGGAGAGGAAAGGCGCCAGGGAGTCGCTGTAGCTGTCCCGGACCACCAGGAGCTTCTGATCCGTCTGGGCGTTTGGATTGGAGAGGATATAGAGGGGGTTGTTGCCGCCCAGGAAGTAGGTGTACTTGTCCTTCCCCTGGAGGTTCTCCTCCACATAGAGGCCGTGGGTGGAGAGGCTGGCGCCGTCGTTAACGGTGACGGTGACCCCTTCGTCCTCCACATAGGTTTCCATCGTGTCTGGCGTCAGCCAGTGGACGCCGGAGGTGGAGTAGAGGGTGCCGTTGAAGTCCTCGGACACCACAGTCCCCTCCCCCAGGGGCTGGGGCTGGAGCCCCATGGCCTCCAGCAGGGCGGTGCACCCGTAGTAGGCGCCCAGGCTGGTCCAGTGGTGGTCCGTGCGGTAGTAGATCTCCTCGTCCGCGTGCTCTTTGAGGACGCCGGCCATATCCACATAGATGGCGCCGGTATCCTTGCCGGCCTCAATGTAGGCGTACTGGTCCATGGTGGGCGCGCCCTCCGGCAGCTTATCCCGCCAGGTTTCCGCCGCCGTGGGAATCAGTCCCAGGTAAACGGGCAGATCCGTCTTCTCCACCAGCTGCTGCACGTAGGACAGGTTCTGCTCCCCCCGGCCGCTCTCCGTCACCTTGGCGATCAGCCGGTCGCCGCAGAGGTAGACGATGCCCCGGGAGCTGTCGCCGAACTCCCGCTTGCCCAGGAGGTACTCATACCGGGTCTTCAGGCCGATCCACCCGTCCCGCAGGGGGAACTGGTCCTCCAGGTAGGTTTCAATATCCGAGGTGTAGCTGCCATCCACCAGCCCGTCCCAGGTGAAGGTAGGCATGGTCTGGAGGTAGCGGTTCTCCACCGAGGAGAAGGTCTGATCGGGCAGCAGGATATGGGCGATGCCGAATCCGTAGAGGAAGAGGCAGAAGATGGCGGCCGTCACGACCTGCATTCTCTTTTGAAATTTCATATTGATCGCCTCCTCAGAACCGGAAATACAGGAAGGGGTTGTAGCTGGCGTCCACCAGGGAGGCGGTGCACAGCACCAGGGATGCCAGCACCAGGACGGGCCGCACCACCGCCTGGGTGTCCTCCCCCAGCCGGCGGTAGAGCTTGCTGGCCAGGGGGGTGGAGGCGAACACCAGGATCACCAGCATGGGCAGGTAGCTGCGCAGCTGGTAGAGGGTGGCGGCGTCGATGAAGCGGCCGGCGCCGAAGCAGGTGGCCAGGTAACCCCCCAGCTGGCCCATGTCCTCAATGGCAAAGAGGCCCCAGCCGATGAGAACGATCACCATGGTGTACACGTGCTGCGCCACGGCGGGGAGCTTCTCCAGGTATTTCCCCCAAAACAGCCGCTCCGCCAGCATCCACACCGCGTAGTAGAGGCCCCACAGCAGGAAGTTCCACCCCGCGCCGTGCCAGATCCCGGTCAGGGTCCAGACGATCAGGATATTGCGGATCCACTTGGCCCGGCTGCACCGGCTGCCCCCCAGGGGGAAGTACAGGTACTCCCGGAACCAGTTGGTCAGGGAGATGTGCCAGCGCTTCCAGAACTCCACAATGGACTTGGAGATATAGGGGTAGTTGAAG
>CAJFVK010000161.1 GCA_904420435.1 uncultured Oscillospiraceae bacterium | reverse complement strand
CTTCGGGCCCACCAAGGACTGGGAGTGCCACTGCGGCAAGTATAAGAAGATCCGCTACAAGGGCAAGATCTGCGACCGCTGCGGCGTGGAGGTCACCCGCTCCAAGGTCCGCCGGGAGCGGATGGGCCACATCGAGCTGGCCACCCCGGTTTCCCACATCTGGTACTTCAAGGGCATCCCCTCCCGGATGGGCCTGCTGCTGGACATCAGCCCCCGGATCCTGGAGAAGGTGCTGTACTTTGCCAACTATATCGTCACCGATCCCGGCGAAACCCCGCTGATGCAGAACCAGATCCTCTCTGAGAAGGAGTACCGGGACATGCGGGAGAAGTATGAGGACGACTTCGACGCCGGCATGGGCGCCGAGGCGGTGAAGAAGCTTCTCCAGCAGATCGACCTGGTGGCCCTCTCCGAGCAGCTCCACGCGGAGCTGAAGGGGGCCAGCGGCCAGAAGAAGGCCCGGATCGTCAAGCGCCTGGAGGTGGTGGACGCCTTCCGCATCTCCGGCAACAAGCCCGAGTGGATGATCATTGACGTGCTGCCGGTGATCCCCCCGGAGATCCGGCCCATGGTCCAGCTGGATGGCGGCCGGTTCGCCACAAGCGACCTGAACGACCTGTACCGCCGGGTCATCAACCGCAATAACCGCCTCAAGCGGCTCATCCAGCTCAACGCCCCGGACATCATCGTCCGCAATGAGAAGCGGATGCTCCAGGAGGCGGTGGACGCCCTGATCGACAACGGCCGCCGGGGCCGGGCGGTCACCGGCGCCAACAACCGGGCCCTCAAGAGCCTCAGCGATATGCTCAAGGGCAAGCAGGGCCGCTTCCGCCAGAACCTCCTGGGCAAGCGTGTGGACTACTCCGGCCGGTCCGTTATCGTCGTCGGCCCGGAGCTGAAGATCTACCAGTGCGGCCTGCCCAAGGAGATGGCCCTGGAGCTGTTCCGCCCCTTCATCATGAAGAAGCTGGTGGAGGACGACAGCGCCAAGAATATCAAGTCCGCCAAGAAGATGGTGGACCGGGGCGTCCCCGAGGTGTGGGACGCTCTGGACGTGGTCATCAAGGACCACCCCGTCATGCTCAACCGCGCGCCGACCCTGCACCGCCTGGGCATCCAGGCCTTTGAGCCGGTGCTGGTGGAGGGCCGGGCCATCAAGCTCCACCCCCTGACCTGCACCGCCTTCAACGCGGACTTCGACGGCGACCAGATGGCCGTCCACGTGCCCCTGAGCGCCGAGGCCCAGGCGGAGGCCCGGATCCTGATGCTCTCTGCCAACAACCTGCTCCGGCCCCAGGACGGCGGCCCTGTTACCGTTCCCTCCCAGGACATGGTGCTGGGCTCCTACTACCTGACCTATGAGCGCTTTGAGAGCGGCATGTCCCAGCTGGACACCCAGGATGAGACCTGGCCCTCCAACATTCCCGAGGAGCTGTGCGGCCGCAGCTACGGCGAGATGAGCGAGGAGGAGCGTTCTCAGATCCATCTCCACGTCTTCCGGGACGAGGACGAGGTAATGCTGGCCTACAACGACCACCTGGTGGGCATCCATGCCCCCCTGCTGGTCCGCCGCACCGCGGAGCTGGACGGTCAGACCTACTCCAAGCTGGTCTACACCACCGTGGGCCGGATCATCTTCAACCGCAACGTGCCCCAGGACCTGGGCTTTATCGACCGGACCAATCCCGAGCATGTGTGCGACTATGAGATCAACTTCACCTGCGGCAAGAAGCAGCTGGGCGACATTGTGGACCGGACCATCCGCATCCACGGCTTTACCGTGGCCAGCGAGGTGCTGGACAACATCAAGTCCACCGGCTACAAGTACTCCACCCGCGGCGCCATCACCATCTCCATCGCGGACATGACTGTGCCCGCCAAGAAGTACGAGCTGATCCGGGAGACCGAGCAGCGGGTGGTGGACATCGAGGACGAATACAAGATGGGCTTCATCACCGACGGCGAGCGCTACCGGGCCGTGGTCCGTGAGTGGGAGAAGACCACCGACGACGTGACCAAGGCCCTGCAGGACAACCTGGACCGCTACAACCCCATCTATATGATGGCCGACTCCGGCGCCCGCGGCAGCATGAAGCAGATCCGCCAGCTGGCAGGCATGCGGGGCCTGATGGCCAACACCGCCGGCCGCACCATCGAGATCCCCATCAAGTCCAACTTCCGCGAGGGCCTGAGCGTGCTGGAGTACTTCATCTCCAGCCGCGGCGCCCGGAAGGGCCTGGCCGACACGGCCCTGCGTACCGCCGACTCCGGTTACCTGACCCGCCGCATGGTGGACGTGTGCCAGGACGTGATCATCCGGGAGGACGACTGCGGCGTGGACAGCGGTATCTGGGTGGAGGAGATCAGCGAAAACGGCCAGGTCATCGAGAAGTTCTCTGACCGGATCCAGGGCCGCTATCCGGTCCGGGATATCTGCGATCCTCAGACCGGCGAGGTGCTGGTGCCCAATACGAAGATGATGGACGAGGAGGACGCCAAGCTGCTGGAGGCCCACGGCATCAGCCGCGTGGAGATCCGCACGGTGCTGACCTGCCGGGCCAAGAGCGGCGTGTGCGCCAAGTGCTACGGCAAGAATCTGGCCTCCGGCAACCCTGTGGGCCCCGGCGAGGCGGTAGGCATCATCGCCGCCCAGTCCATCGGTGAGCCCGGCACCCAGCTGACCATGCGTACCTTCCACACCGGCGGCGTGGCCGGCGGCGACATCACCCAGGGT
>CAJFVK010000160.1 GCA_904420435.1 uncultured Oscillospiraceae bacterium | reverse complement strand
CCCCGCGCTGCCGCCCAAAGCCAAGGCCGAGATCCTGGAGGTGCTGTTCGCCAACATGGAGATCAGCGGCGATGAGATCGCGGCCATTTTGAAAAAGCATCATGTCTCCTGCGATGTCGACATCCTGCAGGACCGCTACCGCAGGCAGTTGGGTCAGCGCCTCATGGCCAGCCTCCGGGACGTCTCCGGTGAGCGCGAGGTCCTGTCCAATGGGAAGGGGCGGTATGTTGTGCTGGAGTGCTGCCGGGATCGCCAGCAGCTCGCGGCCATCCGCCGCCGTATTCAAAATCAGGCGCATGGCCTGAACGCTTCCGCCGGCAAGGTGAGATCCCGCATCGCCGTGCTGGATCGCCTGATCGTCCGTTTCAGAAAGGCGGCGTGAAATGAAATTCAAAGACCTGATTGCCGCAATCCGGGACTATCCTAAATTGCGGCAGGCACTGGAGGAATCCAACACCGAATTGGACCTCAGCCGGATGGAATGCGCGCAGCTTCAGAGCAAGATCAACGAACTGGAACCGCTGGTCGACGAATACTACCAAGAGAGTTGCGGCAAGGAATATGCTGCCAATCAGGAGCGTCAGAAGGCGGAAACGCTGAAGAAAGCGTTTGTATCCTTCTGTCCGGCCTTGGACAGCACAGAAAAAATCCGGCAGTTTTATGACTGCATTGCCCCGGATTTTGATGAAAGCGGTTTCCGCCTCTATGACGCTGCTCTGTCCATTTTCGGCCATCCCAATCTCCCCGGCGAGTTCCCCTATGAGGACAACCGCGGTGCCTTTGATGAGGCGGACGGGCATCAACTGCTGAAGTACCTGACCGCCCTGCAGTTCCACGCCGTTCGGTGGGATGTCGTGCCGGGGACGCCTTATGAAAAAGCTGTCCTGTTGGATGTGGATACCACCACCCCGGAATACCGGGCCTTTGAAAAGCAGCTCTATACGCAGGCCCTGTGTGACTTAGGTTTTCAGAGCCTTCTGCCCCAGGAGTATGACCAGCAGAGGGGCAAACAGAAAGAAAAACGGAAAGAGGGTGCTGAGAGATAGAACAGAAACCTGACAATGGGATGGGCAAGGACGCCTTTTGGGCGCTGATTCAGGAGGCAAAAACCGCCTGCGGCCAGGATCTGGACGCTATGGAGGACTACCTGCGGGAGCGGCTTGTGTCTATGGAGCCTGCCGCGGCGAAAGATTTTCATGACATTCTGCATGCCTATGAGGATCTGGCGGACCAATACGGCCTGTGGGACGCCGCCAGCGTGATCAAGGAATATGGCTGTTCAGATGACGGATTTATTGACTTCCGTGCCTGGCTGATCGCCCAGGGAAAAGAGGTGTACTTGAATGCGCTACGGGAGCCGGACACGCTGGCGGATGTAGAGTCATACGGAGATTGCTGTTTCGAGTGTATGTCCTACGTGGGCGATTACGCCTATGAGCAGCTCACCGGCCGCAGCGCCTATGACGAGATGGATCCAGACAGGATGGAAAAACTGCGGGATGAGTTAAGAAAGGATATCGTCTACAAGGACGGCATCCAGTACCCCAGAGAGCCGAAGGACCTGCCGCGGTTCCTGCCCCGGCTGTGTGAGAAATATGGCGGGGCGGAGCGTTTCCAGGTGGCGCCCTCCACCTGGAATTACGACCTCCATGAGATCCGCCGGCTGCTGGACGAGGGCAAGGCCCAGGACATGGCTGCCAAAAAAGAGAAAGGGGGCGGCGCTCGGTGAACGAGGAATACATCATCGGCGTGGACCACGGTTACGCAGCCATGAAAACTGTCCATGGTTCCTTCCCCTCGGGACTGGTGGCCTATGAGCATGAACCGTACACTCAGAAGGATGTGCTGGAATACGACGGAATGTACTATGTGGTAGGCAGCGGCAGGCAGCCTCTGCAGAAAGATAAGACTCGAACGGAGGATTACTATCTGCTGACTCTGGCGGCCATCGCCAGGGAGTTAGACTGCCGCAGCGCCGAGCGCACCTGCGCTGTTATTCTGGCCGCTGGCCTGCCCCTGACCAGCTTTGGCCGCGACAAGAAGAAGTTCCGTGCCTATCTGCTGCAGGACGGCAAGCCGGTATTCTTTCGCTACGAGGGCCGGGACTATATCGTCACCGTCCGGGATGTGAAACTGTTCCCCCAGGGCTATGCCGCCGTACTGACCCAGACGGAGCTGCTGAATGAGCCGTCCGTCATCGTGGCGGACATCGGCGGCTGGACGGTAGACCTGATGCGGCTGGACAACCGCCTCCCCAACGCCGCCACCTGCCGGAGCCTGGAACTTGGCATGATCCGCTGCATTGACGAGATCAGCGAACAGGTGCGCCGCACGCTGGGTGTGTCCATGACGGCGGCGCAGATCGAGTGCGTCCTGCGGGGCGACGCCAGCAGCATCCCGGACGAGGCGAAAAGCATCATCCATGCCCAGGCGGACCTGTATGTGCAGAACCTGCTCTCCGCTATTACGGAGTGCGGCCTGGACACCCGCGCCATACCCGCTATTTTTATGGGAGGTGGGGCGGCGCTCTTAAAGCGCCATATTTCGCCCACAAACGGCCTGTGTCGGCCCGTGATCCTCGACGACGTATCCCTGAACGCCAAGGGGTATGAACGGCTTGTACGGCAGATGTTGGGGAGCGGCGCCCATGCCTGAGAAACGCCGGCTCAGCCTTTCCTTCTCCCTGGCCCAGCGGGAGCAGCGGGACGCATGGAAACATCTGTCCGCCGTCCCGCCCGGAAAGCGCATGGACGCCGTGTGCAGGATGATCAACGGCTACATGGAACAGCAGAAACTGCTGGAGGCTGTCCGTAGAATCATCCGGGAGGAACTGGCAGGCGTTTCCT
>CAJFVK010000159.1 GCA_904420435.1 uncultured Oscillospiraceae bacterium | reverse complement strand
TCTCCTCGGCGGTGCCGTTGAGCATCCCCAGGAGGGCCTGCCGCCGGCGGGAGAACTTCCGCACCTTTCCGGAGAGGATTTTGGTGGCCAGCAGGGTGAGGAGCACGGTGGCGAAGCTGAGCAGGGCCAGCTGCCAGCAGTACCAGAGCATGACGGCCACCGTGCCGGCGACGGTCAGCACCCCGGCAAACAGGGTGGGCAGGGCCTGGGAGACGGTGGTGGAGATGTTCTCGATGTCGTTGCTCATCCGGCTCATGACGTCCCCGTGGGAGTGGGTGTCCAGGTACTGGATGGGCAGGTCGACGATCTTGTCGAAGAGCTCCTCCCGCATCCGCCGGACGATCCGCTGGCTGAGCCGGGCGCTGATGATCCGCTGGAGGAACTGGGAGCAGCTGTAGACCAGATAGACAGCCAGCATCAAAAGGACTGTGGACAGCAGGGCGCCCGACCGGCTGCCAGCGATGATGTCCACCGCGCCGCTCTGGAGGCTGGGGGCCCACACGCCGCACACCGCCCCCAGTATCGAGGTGGCCAGCATGGCCCAGACATATCCCCACTCCCTGGCAAAATAGGTGAGGATCCGCCGGAGGGTAGCCCCGGGATTCACCGCGTGTTCCACCTCCGCGAAACGGTTGCGGCGGCCGGTGCCCGGCAGGTTCCGCTCCGCAATTTTCTGATCACTCAGCCCGCTCATAGTCGGCGTCCTCCTCTCCCATCTGCGAGTGATAGATATCCTGGTAGACCTGGCAGGAGGCCAGCAGCTCCTCGTGGGAGCCGCAGGCGGCGATCTGCCCGTTCTCCAGCACGACGATCCGATCCGCCCGGCGGACCGAGGCGATCCGCTGGGCCACGATGATCTTGGTGGTCCCGGGGTGGGCGCGCTCCATGGCGGCGTGGAGGTCCGCCTCCGTCTTCAGGTCCAGGGCGCTGGTGGAGTCGTCCAGAATCAAAATCTCCGCCGGCTTCAAAACCGCCCGGGCGATGGAAACCCGCTGGCGCTGGCCGCCGGAGAGGCTCATGCCCCGCTCGGCCACCATGGTCTGATAGCCCTCCGGCGCGGCGGTGATAAACCCGTCCGCCTGGGCGGTGCGGGCGGCGGCGCGGATCTCCTCCTCCGGCGCGCCGGGCTTGCCCCAGGCGATATTCTCCTGGATGGTGGCGCCGAAGAGCTCGCTCTTCTGGAGCACCGCCGCCACCTTCTCCCGCAGGGCCTTCTGCCGGTAGGAGCGAACATCCGCCCCGTCTACCAGCACGGCTCCCTCCGTCGCGTCATAGAAGCGGGAGATCAGGCTGACCAGGGTGGTTTTCCCGCAGCCGGTGGCGCCCATAACGGCCAGGGTTTCGCCGGGATGGATGGTCAGGTTGATGTGGGACAGCACGTTCTGTCCGCCGCCGGGATAGGCAAAGGACACGTCCTGGAAGACGACCTCGCCCCGCCGCCCGGGCCCATCCTCCAGGCTGCCGTCCTTGAGCTCCGGCTCCGTATGCAGGATCTCCTTGACCCGCTTCCAGGAGGCGATGCCCCGGGAGATGTTCTGGGTGATCATCACCAGCATCAGGATGCCGTTGAGCAGCTGGGTGGTGTGGGTGATGGCGGCCATGATCGTCCCCGGGGTGGTGGCGCCGGCGCCCACCTGGACGGACCCCAGCAGCAGGATCAGGGCCACCACCATGTAGATCAGCGCGTTGGCCACCGGGTTCATAAAGGCCAGGGTCACCAGCACCCCCAGCTGGGTCTTCACCAGCTCGTCGTTGGCCTTGCCGAACCGGGCTTTCTCATAGAGCTCCCGGACGCAGGCCTTGATGATCCGGATGCCGGAGATGTCCTCCTGGAGAATGGCATTGATCCCGTCCAGCTGGGACTGGAGCTTGGAGAACAGGGGGGTGGCCTTCGCCATGCACAGGGCGATGCAGCCCACCAGCAGGGGGAAGGCGCACAGCACCACCAGCCCGAAGGTCCGGTTCAGGCGGAACATGCAGTAGATGCTGCCGAAGGTGAGCATGGTGGTCCGCACCATGCCCCGCACAAACTGGGACACGAAGTTCTGGACCTGGGTGATGTCGTTGGTCACCCGGGTCACCAGGGAGCCGGTGCTGAAGGCGTCCATCTGGGGGAAAGAGAAGGACATGATCCGGCGGAAGCAGTCCTTCCGGATGTTGTTGCCGATGTTCTGGCCGGCCATGTGGACAAACACGTTGTTGAGGGAGCCGCACAGCCCGCCGAACAGCACCAGCAGGATCATCCGCAGGCCCAGCTGCCAGATGAGGGCCATGTTGCCCACGCCGCCGTTCTCCAGGCCCAGGACGCCCTCGTCCACGATCCGGCTCATGATCCCCGGCTGGGTCAGGTCCATGGATACCTCGCCCACCATGAAGAGGGCGGCCAAAACGGCGTAGGGGAGGTAGGGCTTGACGTATTTCCACATGGCCTACCCCTCCTGCTCTCCGCCGGTGCAGCGGGCGCCGGGGGGGTTCCCGCGGCACTCCCCCGCGCCCGGATAGCGGATCCGCCAGTCCCCGTTGAGCTTCTCCAGCAGGCGCAGCAGCGCCGCCTTCTCCTCCGGCGAGAGGCAGGAGAACATCTCCTCGTGGCGGCGGGTGCGGTCCCGCCGTGCCTCGGCCGCAAGGGCTTTCCCGGCTTCCGTCAGCGCGATGTCCGCCGTCCGGCGGTCGGCCTCGCTGATGGTCCGGGCAATATAGCCGGCGTTCTCCAGCTTGGCGATGACCTCGCTGGCAGACCCGGGCTGGATCCCCAGCCGCGCGGTCAGCTCCCGCTGGGTACACACGCCGCCCATCTCCTCCAGAATCATCAGGATCCGCCGCTGGCCGCCCCGGCTCTCCCGCAGGGACCGCATCGTGTGGCTCACATCCCGCAGC
>CAJFVK010000158.1 GCA_904420435.1 uncultured Oscillospiraceae bacterium | reverse complement strand
GCACAAAAGGGAAGAAAAGGGGTTGACAGGCAGAGAGATCCGTGCTAGAATTTTTGTGTTCGGTAGGTAAGGCTCCTACAGGGATATGGACTGTTGCCGCGAAATAGTGGAGACACTATGAGAGGGTTTGAACAGGGTGCGTCGAGGACAAGGCGCATCATAACACAGTTTCACCGCCCTGCAGAGTTAAAGCTCAAACGAATGTGCAGAAGTAGGATTGCTCCCGTATGTTCACACCGAACAGACGGGAGTTTTTACATTTTTGGGGAAAGGGGGGCGCGCACTGTGGATCACGGGCGAAGTCGCGGACAACTCACAAAGCGATGGAACGGGAACTGCTGGGGGCGCGTCTGCCCATAGCGGTTTTCTGACCATGCCGTTTGCGCCATCGCTTTGTGGGGGAATTCCTGCAGGGCGGTGGCTTTTTTGCACCTATTTTGGAGAAAACAACGCCTTTCCGGCGATCAGGATAGATGATTTTTAGCGAGCAAGTGAGGTGAGAGGAATGGACACGGGAAGCAGTACCAGTGCGGGCTCTGTGAGACGAAGCAGGATCGCAGCCAGAAGAGGGCGGGCCCCGGCTGCGGGGATACGCCCTGCGGCCAGAGGGCCGGAAGAGGGGACGGCTTTGCCGTGGCCTCCTCCGGCGGGCTGAATCTATATACAGACTGCGCGCGATCCTTCTTTGACGCACTGTATCTCTCCCAAACCACTTTGCAATCCATCGAAAGTTAGGAGGTACAGAACGATGAAGAAGATGAATCGGAATGTGACAAAGACCAGACTCTGCGAGAATCTGCTGCGCTCCGACGCTGTCCGTGAGCGGCTGTACTGGGCTTCCGCCCACAGCGAGGAGGAGATCCTGAACCAGTACGGCACCCCCGCCGACGGGCTGACAGAGGCCCTGGCGGACCGGGCGCGGGATACCTACGGGGAGAACGTCCTTACCTACGGGAAGCGGGAGCCCCTGCCCCGGCGGCTCCTCTCCGCCTTCATCAACCCCTTTACGGCGGTCCTGCTGGCGCTGGCGGTGATCTCCGCCTTTACGGACGTGGCCTTTGCCGCTCCAGGGGACCGGAACTATGCGACGGTCCTGATGATCACCGCCATGGTCCTCATCTCGGGGACCCTCCGCTTTGTCCAGGAGACCCGCAGCGGGAATGTGGCGGAGAAGCTGACCGGCATGCTCCACACCACGGCCTGCGTGGAGCGGTCCGGGAGGCAGGCGGAGATCCCCATGGAGGAGATCGCGGTGGGGGACCTGGTGTATCTCTCCGCCGGGGACATGATCCCCGCCGATGTGCGGATCCTCAGTGCCAAGGACCTGTTCGTCAGCCAGTCCGCCCTGACCGGCGAGAGCGAGCCGGTGGAGAAGCGGGGCACCCCGGCTGCCCGGCGGGATGCGCTGACGGACACGGAAAACCTGGCCTTCCTGGGCAGCAACGTGGTCAGCGGCAGCGCCAAGGCCCTGGTGATCGCCGTCGGAAACGACACCATGCTGGGCGTCATGGCCAAGGACCTGGACGCCAAGCCCCCGAAGACTACCTTTGAGAAGGGCGTCAACGCCGTTTCCTGGGTGCTGATCCGCTTTATGCTGGTGATGGTGCCGGTGGTGCTGTTCCTCAACGGCTTCACTAAGGGGAACTGGATGCAGGCGGTGCTGTTCGCCATCTCCGTGGCCGTGGGGCTCACCCCGGAGATGCTGCCCATGATCGTCACCACCTCCCTGGCCAAGGGCGCCATGGCCATGAGCCGGCAGAAGGTCGTCATCAAGAACTTAAACGCCATCCAGAACCTGGGCGCCATGGACATCCTCTGCACGGACAAGACCGGCACCCTGACCCAGGACAAGGTGGTGCTGGAGTACCACCTGAACATCGACGGCGAGGAGGACGACCGGGTCCTGCGCCACGCATTTTTGAACAGCTACTTCCAGACGGGGCTGAAAAACCTCATCGACATCGCGGTGATCGCCAAGCAGCAGGAGCTGGGGGCCGGGGAGCTGACCGAGCGCTACACCAAGGTGGACGAGATCCCCTTCGACTTCGAGCGCCGCCGGATGAGCGTGGTGGTCCAGGACCGGGAGGGCAAGACCCAGCTGGTCACCAAGGGCGCCGTGGAGGAGATGCTCCGCTGCTGCGCCTGGGCCGAGTGCGGCGGTGCGGTGCGGCCGCTGACGGATCAGGTGCGCCGCCTGGTCCTGACCAGGTCGGACGAACTGAACGGGAAGGGGATGCGGGTCATCGCCGTGGCCCAGAAGACCAACCCCTCCCCGGTGGGGCAGTTCTCCGTGGCGGACGAGTCGGACATGGTGCTGATCGGCTTTCTGGCCTTCCTGGATCCGCCCAAGGAGACCACCCGGGCGGCGGTGAGGGCCCTGAAGGACCACGGCGTCCAGGTGAAGATCCTCACCGGGGACAACGAGAAGGTCACCCAGGCCATCTGCCGGCAGGTGGGCCTGAGCGCGGACCGGATCCTGCTGGGGGACGAGCTGGAGGAGCTCAGCGACCAGGCCCTGGGGGCGCTGGCGGAGAAGGTCACGGTGTTCGCCAAGCTCTCCCCCTCTCAGAAGGCCAGGGTGGTCCGGGTGCTTCGGGATAATGGCCACAGCGTGGGCTACATGGGCGACGGCATCAACGACGCCGCCGCCATGCAGGCTGCGGATGTGGGGATCTCCGTGGACACGGCGGTGGACATCGCCAAGGAGACCGCCTCCGTGGTGCTGCTGGAGAAGGACCTGATGGTGCTGGAGCAGGGGGTGATCGAGGGGCGGAAGACCTACGCCAACATGATCAAGTACATCAAGATCACAGCCTCCTCCAACTTCGGAAACATGCTCTCCGTCCTGGCAGCCAGCGCGTTCCTCCCCTTCCTGCCCATGGCGTCCCTCCACCTCATCCTCCTGAACATGATCTACGACATCTCCTGTACCGCCATGTCCTGGGACAACGTGGACGCCGAGTATCTGAAGAGCCCCCGGAGCTGGGACGCCTCGGGCATCAGTCGTTTCATGCTGTGGATCGGGCCCACCAGCTCGGTGTTTGACATCGCCACCTACCTGCTGATGTATTTTGTGCTCTGTCCCATGCTGACCGGCGGCCAGCTGTACCACCAGCTCACCGACCCGGCCATGCGGGCGCTGTATGTGTCCCTCTTCCAGACCGGGTGGTTTGTGGAGTCCATGTGGAGCCAGACCCTGGTGATCCATATGCTCCGCACGGCCAGGCTCCCCTTTGTCCAGAGCCGCGCCTCCGCCCCTGTGGCGGCCCTCTCCCTCCTGGCCATCGCCGCTGTGAC
>CAJFVK010000157.1 GCA_904420435.1 uncultured Oscillospiraceae bacterium | reverse complement strand
TGTTCCGCTTAATGCTGCTCGGTTCCCCGCCTGACATGGTTCACGGGCATCCATTGCGCGAGACCGAATTCCTCAACGCGAATGCTTGCGGAGGATTTTCCTCAAAAGTAGAAATAGTATACCACAGTTTCCGCCGGAATACAACACCAAAATTACCGGAGCGGGGGAGCTGTCCGGCTCCGCCCGTCCCGGCCCGCTATAGAAGGGATAGAAATGATTATGGGGTGCCGGGGCGGAAGTAGTCCCGGGTGGCCCTTGCCACCTGGCCGCTGAGGAGGAGCAGGGCGATCAGGTTGGGGAGGGCCATCATGGCGTTGAGGGTGTCGGAGATCTCCCACATGAGCTCCCCGGCGCCCACGGACCCCAGAACGCACACCAGTACATAGGCGGCCCGGTAGAGGAGCAGGGCCAGGGGGCTGCGGCCGGTCAGATAGCCGATGCTGCGCTCCCCGTAGTAGCTCCAGCCCAGCAGGGTGCTCAGGGCAAAGAACAGCAGGCTGATCTGGAGGGCGATCCCCCCCAGCTGGCCGGGGAGCACGGCGTTGAAGGCCGCGGCGGCGGCCGTGCCGGCGGAGGGATAGGTTCCGCCCTGGCCGATGGAGGCCCCCTGCCAGATGCCGGAGAGGATCACCGTCAGGGCGGTGATGGTGCAGATGACCATGGTGTCCACAAACACCTCGAAGATCCCCCAGAAGCCCTGCTGCACCGGGCTTTTGGTTTCCGCCGCCGCGTGGGCCATGGGGGCGGAGCCCAGCCCCGCCTCGTTGGAGAAGACGCCCCGGGCCACCCCCTGGCGGATGGCCGTCCCCACGGCGTAGCCGGCGGCGCCGCCCGCCGCGGCCTGGGGGGTGAAGGCGCTGCGGACGATGAGGGCCAGGGCCTGGGGCACCTGGTCGATCCGGAGGAGCACCACAGCCAGGCCGGCCAGCAGGTAGAAGAGGGCCATGAAGGGCACCAGGAGGCTGGTGACCTGGCCGATGCGCTTGGCCCCGCCCAGGATCACCACCGCCACGACGGCGGCCACGGCGATACCGATGGCCAGGCGGGACACGGAGAGCCCCGCCATGCCCAGGAGGCCCGCCAGGCAGTTGGAGATCTCCGTGGCCTGGGCGATGTTGCCGATGCCGAAGGAGGCGGCGCAGCCGAACAGGGCGAAGGCCGCGGCCAGCCATTTCATGTGGAGGCCCGCCTCGATGTAGTACATGGGGCCGCCGTAGTGGGTGCCGTCGGGGGCCGTCCGGCGGTAGCGCACCGCCAGGACGATCTCGGCGTATTTGGTGGCCATCCCCACCAGGGCGGACACCCACATCCAGAACACCGCTCCCGGCCCGCCGATCAGAATGGCGCCGGTAACCCCGGCCACGCTGCCGGTGCCCACGGTGGAGGCCAGAGCGGTGGACACCGCCTCAAAGGGCGTCAGGTTCCGGGAGGGGCCCGCCGGACCCCTCTTCTCCCGGCGGAGCAGGGAACCGGCGGTTTCCCGCAGAATCAGAGGGAACCGGGTGAGGGGGAGAAAACCGGTGCGCACCGTGAGGTAGACGCCGGTCCCCATGAGGAGGAGCAGCATGGGAGGGCCCCAGACCACGCCGCTCACGGCGGCGTTGATCCGCCGGATCGTCTGCATCAGCTGTTCCATCTGATCCGCTCCCTTCCCGGCCGGCCGGGGCCGGTCCTGCTTCCATTCTATCGGGAAGCGGGAGCGTCCATGCCGGAAAATTTGCCGGGCAGAGGGGACTGGAGAAAAAATGCAGATCCGCCGCTATACAAACCGGGGCTCCTGGCTTATAATGGAAGCAAGACAGCAAAGGAGAGCAAGCTATGAAGCCCTTGAGCCGAAAACTGACCTTTGAAATGCCCATTCCCACGGAGGAGGATCCCCGCAGCGACCTGGACCGGGTGCTGGACACCCTGCGCCCCGGCTTCGGCCGGCCCCGGGTATCCCTGGGGGTGATGCGGAGCCTCTACCCCGCCTGCCGCGCCGGGGACGGGCGGATCACCGCTACCCTCCTCTGGGAGGGGGATGCCTGGGAGCTGACGGCGGTGGAGAGCGGCGACACCACAGGCGAGCACTACGGCCTGGCGGCGGACCTGGGCAGCACCAGCGTCACCATGGAGCTGGTGGACCTGAACCGGGGGACCGTGGTGGGCCGGGCCTCCCGCTACAACGGCCAGACCGCCGTGGGCAGCGACATCCTGACCCGGATTTTCTACGGTAAGGACCAGCCGGAGCACCGGGAGGAGCTGCGGCGGCTGGCAGCGGAAACCCTGACCGCTCTGATGGATCAGCTGGCGGAGGAGACCGGGGTAAACACCCGGCGCTGCGCCGCCATGGTCCTGGCGGGGAACACCACCATGATCCACTTTCTCCTGGGGCTGGACGCCTACCCCCTCTTCCTCTCCCCCTACGCCCCGGTGGTGTCTGCCCCGGGGTTCGTGCCGGCGGAGCAGCTGGGGCTGCCCCTCTCCTGCCCGGTCTATCTCTATCCCGCCCGGGCCAACTACATGGGCGGGGATATTATCAGCGGCATGGTGGCCACCGGGGTGGCCCGGGGGGAGGGCATCCGCCTCTTTTTCGACATCGGCACCAACGGGGAACTGGTGGCGGGGTGCAAAGACTTCCTGGTATCCGGCGCCGGCGCCGCCGGCCCGGCCCTGGAGGGCGGGGTCATCCGCACGGGCATGTGCGCCGGGAAGGGGGCGGTGGAGCACGTGTCCATCCGCAACGACAAGGTGCGATTGAAGATCATCGGCGGAGGCAAGGCCAGGGGCATCTGCGGCAGCGGCATTGTGGACCTGCTGGCGGAGCTCTTTTTGGAGGGGGTCATCGACTTCCGGGGGACTTTCCAGCCGGAGCGGTCCGGACGGGTGGAGCTGGTGGGCGGGGAGCTGGCCTACCGGTACGCTGACGGCCACCGGGCCCAGGGGGGCGAGCCCCTGTGGTTCTATCAGAGCGACATCCGCCAGTTCCTGGACACCAAGGCCGCGGCCTACACCATGGTGGCCTACATGATGGAGGCGGTGGGCATGGACTTCTCCGACGTGGAGACCTTCTATGTGGCCGGGGCCTTCGGCACCTATATCGACACCCGCTCCGCCGTCACCATCGGCCTCGACCCGGACGCGCTCCGGGCCACGGTGGACCGCTACAACCAGCTGGCGGAAGCGGGCGTGGACACCGACTTCGGCAAGGCGCCCGAGTTCCTGGTGCCCATCGCCCAGGCGCCGTTCTACGTGGGCAAGCTCACGCAGGAATTGCTCGTGGGCATCGGCGGCATCGAGACGAACCGCCATGGGCAGGCTCTCGACG
>CAJFVK010000156.1 GCA_904420435.1 uncultured Oscillospiraceae bacterium | reverse complement strand
CGCAACGATTCCCGGCCCCTGTCCGGGGCCGCCAATCGTGCCGCTGCCTCGAAAGCGGCTCGCTTGCTCCGCCACCGGCGGCGCGTCGCCGCTTTCCCCGGCATGGCAAATGCCAAACAAAGGAGCAAACCAATGTATCTTCATCTGGGCAGCAACATCTCCGTCCCAACGGACGACATTGTGGGAATTTTTGATCTGGACCACGCCTCCACCTCCGCCACCACCCGGGCCTTTCTCCGGGCAGCGGAGGAGGAGGGGATGGTGGTGACCGTGGGGACGGAGCTCCCCAAATCCGTGGTGGTCTGCTGCCCCCGGGGCAGCTGGCAGCGCCTCTATATCTCCCCCCTGGCCCCGGCCACCCTGGTGCGGCGGGCGGAGAGCGGCCGGTGGGAGGAGGAATCGGAGTAACAAGCAGATAAAAAAAACGCTGCCGGTTCCGGCGCGTGGAGGCGGAGCTCCTGCCCCCAGGCGCCAGAATCGGCGGAGAAGGGGGACGCTTTCTCGCCGTCTGCCAGGCCCGGGGGACCGGAGAGCCGGCGGAGGGCTGGAAGGGAGCGGACCCATAGATGAGTTATTGACATGTGGGAGGTTTTTATGGCAGACTTCAACGAGCAAAACGAGCTGGCCACAACCCATGTGGAGCACGAGTACGGCGGCAGCGAGATCCAGGTCCTGGAGGGCCTGGAGGCCGTGCGCAAGCGGCCGGGCATGTATATCGGCTCCACCAGCGAGTCGGGGCTCCACCACCTGGTGTACGAGATTGTGGACAACTCCATCGACGAGGCCCTGGCGGGCTACTGCGACGAGATCACCGTGAAGATCAGCGACGGGGACGTGATCACCGTCATCGACAACGGCCGGGGCATCCCCGTGGATATCCAGCCCCAGACGGGCCTGCCCGCCCTGGAGGTGGTGTTCACCATCCTCCACGCCGGCGGCAAGTTCGGCGGCGGGGGCTACAAGGTGTCCGGCGGTCTTCACGGCGTGGGCGCCAGCGTGGTCAACGCCCTCTCCGAGTGGCTGGAGGTCCGGGTCCACAAGGACGGGAAGATCTACGAGATGAAGTTCTCCCGGGGCAAGGTCACCCAGAGCATGCAGGTGGTGGGGGACACGGACCGCCACGGCACCGAGGTGGTCTTCAAGCCCGACCCGGAGATGTTCGAGGTCACGGAGTACAACTACGACACCCTCCACACCCGCATGCGGGAGGAGGCCTTCCTGAACGCGGGGCTCCGGATCCACACCATCGACGAGCGGCCCGGCCGGGAGCAGCAGGACACCATGCACTACGCCGGCGGCATCCGGGAGTTCGTCACCTTCATCAACCGCAACAAGGACACCATCCACCCGGACGTGATCTATATGGCCGGCAGCCGGGACGACGCCACGGCCGAGGTGGCCATGCAGTATAACGACGGCTACAACGAGATGATGGTCTCCTTCGCCAACAACGTCCACACCCCCGAGGGGGGCATGCACGAGGAGGGCTTCCGCCGGGCGCTGACCACCGTGCTCAACGCCTACGGCAGGAGGACCAAGCAGCTGAAGGACGACGAGAAGGTGTCCGGCGACGACTGCCGGGAGGGACTCAGCGTAGTCATCTCCGTGAAGCTCACCAACGCCCAGTTCGAGGGCCAGACCAAGGCAAAGCTGGGCAACAGCGAGATCCGCACCCTGGTCAACGCCATCGTGTCCGAGAAGCTGGAGACCTATCTGGAGGAGAACCCGGCGGTGGGCCGGGCCATTCTGGACAAGGCCCTCATGGCCAGCCGGGCCCGGGAGGCCGCCCGGAAGGCCCGGGAGTCCATCCGGCGGAAGACCGCTCTGGGCGGGGCGGCCATGCCGGACAAGCTGCGGGACTGCAACGAGAACAACCCCGAGCTCACCGAGCTCTACATCGTGGAGGGCGACAGCGCGGGCGGTTCCGCCACCCAGGGCCGGGACAGCCGGTTCCAGGCCATCCTCCCCCTGTGGGGCAAGATGCTCAACGTGGAGAAGGCCCGGGCGGACAAGGTCTACGGCAACGACAAGCTCCAGCCCGTGATCACCGCCCTGGGGGCCGGCATCGGGGACGAGTTCGACCTGTCCCGGCTCCGGTACCACAAGGTCATCATCATGGCCGATGCGGATGTGGACGGCTCCCATATCCGCACCCTGCTGCTGACCTTCTTCTTCCGCTTCATGCGGCCCCTGATCGAACACGGCTACGTCTACTCCGCCGTGCCCCCCCTCTACAAGCTCACCCGGGGCAAGACCGTCCGGGTGGCCTTCTCCGACGAGGAGCGGGACAGGATCTCCGCGGAGCTCCGGGGGGACAACCCCAACGCCAAGGTGCTCATCAACCGCTTCAAGGGTCTGGGCGAGATGGACTTCCACGAGCTGTGGGAGACCACCATGGACCCGGAGAAGCGCACCCTGCGGCGGATCACCCTGGACGACGCGGTGAAGGCCGACGAGGTGTTCACCGTCCTCATGGGGGAGAAGGTGGAGCCCCGGAAGGAGTTCATCGAGCGCAACGCCAAGTATGCGGTGAACCTAGATTATTAAAGAGGGGACTGCGTCCCCCCTTTATCCACCGTTGCGGCATTGCGATTCCCGGCCCTGCTGGGGCCGCTAATCGCGCCGCTGCCTCGAAACAGCCTCGCTTCATCCGCCACCGGCGGCGCTTCGGCTGTTTCCCCCTCACCAGTGTGCGCACTGGTGACGCCGCCCTGGGCGGCTAAGTCAATGTATTTTTCCGAGGCGCGTGTCCTCGGAAAAATGATTAGAAAATGTTCAATGCCTCTTGAGAGAGTGAGGAACGAAAGCTTATGAGTAAAAAACCCCAATACGACCCGGAGGAGATCCGGTACCCGGACCAGAAGATCGAAATCTCCCCCCTGGTGCCGGAGATGGAGAAGTCCTATATCGAGTACGCCATGTCCGTCATCGTGGGCCGGGCCCTGCCGGACGTGCGGGACGGCCTGAAGCCCGTCCACCGCCGGATCCTCTACTCCATGTATGAGAGCGGCCTGACCCACGACAAGCCCTTCAAGAAGTCCGCCACCTGCGTGGGCGACGTGCTGGGCAAATACCACCCCCACGGGGACGGCAGCGTCTACGACGCCCTGGTCCGCCTGGCCCAGGACTTCTCCATGCGCTACCCCCTGGTGGAGGGCCACGGCAACTTCGGCTCCATCGACGGCGACCCCCCGGCGGCCTACCGGTACACCGAGGCCCGGCTCTCCCGGCTCTCCGAGGAGATGCTCCGGGACATCGAGAAGGAGACCGTGGACTGGGACCCCAACTTTGACGAAACGTTGCGGGAGCCCAAGGTGCTCCCCTCCCGGTTCCCGAACCTGCTGGTGAACGGCTCCA
>CAJFVK010000155.1 GCA_904420435.1 uncultured Oscillospiraceae bacterium | reverse complement strand
ATGCCCTCGAAGCCGCCGTCGTCGGTGGTCATCTCATAGGGAGGGAAAGCGGCGTTGGTGGACATGTGGAGTTTGCCCTCCTCCACGGTGGTGAATTCGCCGTAGTTGCCGGCGGCCTCCCCGGAATCGCCGGTGTCCGCGCCGCTGTTGCCGGCGTTGCCGGTATCGCCGGTGTCGGCGCTGCCGCCGTTGCCGGTGTTGCCGTTATCAGTAGTTGTACTGCCGCAGGCGCTGAGAACCGCGGTCATCATCGCCAGGGTCAGCAGAATAGCAAGAAACTTCTTCATCGCTGTATCTTCCTTTCTCCGCCCGAACGGGCTGTTGTTGTATCCGTATTATATCTGCATAAATATTCGCATTCAATAGGCAATCCGTACAAATTTTTCAAAATCAGAGAAAGTTTCCCTGTCCATTATTGGGCGAAGCGCTCAGAATCCGCGGAAAGCCCGAATACGCAGCGAATATATTCACTCTCTATTCGCTTCACCGGACGTCCCGCAGCGCCGGGGCGATGTACCCCTCCCCGTAGAGCATGTCGTAGACCACGTCGCTCCAGTCGGTAAGGAAGGCCTCCTCCCGCTCCCCCGCCTCCAGCAGATTGCCGTCCGGCCCGACCAGCAGGTTCCCGTACCGGTAGAGCACCAGCTCCCGGCCGGTTTCCGCCAGCCAGGCGTAGTAGGGGGTGTTGTCCACCCCCGCCAGGTCCAGGATCTCCGCCCCCATCATGGTGCAGCTGGCGGCTCGCTCCTCTCCGCCCTGGGAGAAGTTGGTCCAGATCAGGTAGTCGGTGGCGAACATCCGCTGGTAGTCGTCCATCTCCCAGTCGGCGCTGAGGGTGGCGGAGGTAAAGCCGGTCTGGGCGTAGACCGTGCTGCCGTCGGTCAGGGTCATGCTGGGCATGTGGTCTCCGGAGAACACCAGGATCACCGGCTCGTCCACCGCCGAGAAGTAATCCACCAGGCGTCCCAGCATCCGGTCCGCGTCATAAACGCCGTTGACATAGCACTGGAGGCACTCCAGCGCCTCCTGGCTCAGTCCGCCGGCGGTGACGGTCACCCGGTCCTCCTGGTAGCGGCCGGCGTAGTAGGGCTGGTGGTTCTGCATGGTCATGGCGTAGAGGTACACCGGCTCGTCCCGGTTCTCCTCAAAGAGGGAGATGATCACATCGGCGGTGGAGTCGTCGTCAAAGTACCCGCCCTCATAGGTGGCCTGGGACATATAGCTGTCATAGAAGAGCACCTGGTCAAAGCCGATGTGGGGGTAGTTCTCCGAGCGGTTGTAGAGCTCGCTGGTGTGGGAGTGAAAGGCGATGGTGCGGTAGCCGTTGTCCCGGAGCACCCGGACATAGGAGGGCATGGCCTCGTAGTCCGACGCCGCCAGGTCGGTGTTGGCGGTGTCGCCGGAGAGGAAGACCGAGGGCACGCCGGTGAAGGTCTCCATCTCCACCAGCCCCGTCCCTCCGCCGCAGGTGATGGAGTAGAACCGGCCGTGGTCCGCCGAGGCGGAGAGGCGGCGGTAGTTGGGCAGGGGGTCCTGGGAGAAGGTCACGTTGGGCAGGCGGGTCACGTCGAAGAAGCTCTCATTCATAATATAGATGATATGGGGCCGCTCCGTCCCCTCCCCCTGCCGGGCACGCTGGTCCGCCAGATCCCCCTCCATCTGCTGGAGCAGGCGGCGCATCCGCAGCTCGCTGTAGTCCCCGGAGCCCTCGGCCTGGGAGCCCAGCCAGGTGCTCAGGAGGCTCAGAGGGACGCCGCAGGCGGCGTCCCGGTCCACCTGCATGGCGCTCTGCCGGTAGTAGGCGGCGCAGACGCGGCCCAGGGGGCCGTTGACCGCCAGAGCCAGGGCCAGCGCCAGGACGCCGAAGGCCGCCATCCCCTGCCGGGCGCCCAGCCGGGGCAGCAGCAGGTCCGCCGCCAGGCCCAGCAGGGCCATGGCCGCCACCGCCAGGATGGCCCCCAGGGTGGCCCCGGAGAGGGTAAGCCGATCCCCGGCATATCCGGCCACCGTACCCAGGTCCCCCGCCAGGGCGAAGTCCGTCAGCATCAGCGGCTCGCCGTTGATGATGGTCTTGTAGTAGCTGATGAGGGTCAGCACCAGGGGGATCCCCTGGGAGAGCAGCGCCGCCAGGGAGAGCAGCCGGAGCAGGCCCCACAGCATCCCCAGCAGCGCCAGCAGCAGCAGCCAGCTCAGCGCCGCCGCTCCCGGGTGGCTCCCGATCCAGGCCCATGCCTCCCCGGCGCTCTGGAGGCTCACCGTCTGGCAGGCCGCCACCGTCACCAGCGGCGTGAGGAACAGCAGAACTCCCAGGAAGACCGGTCCCCAGGGCACCCGCCCCAGGGCCGGGTGCCGCTCCAGGATCGCCGCCGCTTTCCTTTCCATCCAGTTGGTCTTCTGCTTGCTCACCAGGGTATGCCTCCTCAAAAAACTCATAAAAAGTATCATACTACGGGCCCTCCGGTTTGTCAAACCGGGCCCGGCCGCCCCGCCGGGCAGGCCGCCCTTTGAAACATTTTGTTTCCATATTTCTCCATTTTTTCGGTATTGTTCATTTTTTCGAAGCGCGGCGGAAGAATCTTTACAATTTGTTCATCAAACGCGCTCCATTCTCCGATAGAATTACTAATAGTGTTAGTAATTTTCAGTGAGGTGCGTGCCCATGGATTACCGTCTGCTTGCCGAGCAGCTGGTGAACCTCCAATCCAGCTTGCATGTGACCCCCGCCAGCCGGATGCTGTCCGCCCTGGACCGGGGTGAGCTTCTGGCGCTGAATTACCTGGTCCTCCACGAAAATGCCGCCTACCCCAAGGAACTGAGCCGGGGAATGGCCGTCAGCTCGGCCCGGGTGGCCGCTCTGCTGAACCATCTGGAGCGCCAGGGCCTGATCCGGCGCGCGCCGGACCCGGCGGACAGCCGCCAGGTGATCGTTTCCCTGACCGAGGCGGGTCTTATGGAGATCCGCCGGAAGCGGGAGGAGATCATCCAGGCCGCTATGCAAATTTTGGAGGAGCTGGGGCCGGAGGACGCCAAGGCACTCCTGCGCATCCAGGAAAAGCTTGCGCGGAGCTCTCTGCGGCAAACGCAGGCGCTCGCTCCGCCGGACACGACCAAAAAAAGGAGGGAGCCTAGCCGCTGATATGAATGAAAAACTGAAGGAAAAAATCAAGGAATCTCTCTCCAGCGTCCTGCCGATTACGCTGATCGTTCTCTTTCTCAGCGTGACGCTGATTCCGTTGGAGGTCGGCACCCTGGCCCTGTTTCTCACAGGGGCGGTGCTCCTGATCGTCGGCATGGGCTTTTTCCAACTGGGCGCGGAGATGGCCATGACTCCCCTGGGCCAGAGCGTGGGCGGACGGCT
>CAJFVK010000154.1 GCA_904420435.1 uncultured Oscillospiraceae bacterium | reverse complement strand
GTAGACGGTGGTGTCGGTGACGATCTCCTCCCGGATGGCGTCGATGGGCGGGTTGGTCACCTGGGCGAAGAGCTGCTTGAAGTAGTTGAACAGGGGCTGGTCCTTCCCGTCCAGCACCGCCAGGGGGATGTCGATGCCCATGGAGGCCGTGGGCTCGGCGCCGGCCCGGGCCATGGGCAGGATGGTGTTGCGCACGTCCTCGTAGGTGTAGCCGAAGGCCTTCTGGAGCCGCCGGCGCTCCTCCCGGCTCCGCCGCTCCACCCGCTTGTTGGGGATGGGCAGGTCCGCCAGGTGGATCAGGTTGGCGTCCAGCCACTCGCCGTAGGGCTGCCGGGCGGCGTAGGACTCCTTGAGCTCCTCGTCCCCGATGATCCGCCCCTGGCGGGTGTCCACCAGCAGCATCCGGCCCGGCCGCAGCCGGGATTTCTGGACGACCTGGTCCGCGGGGATGTCCAGCACCCCCACCTCAGAGGAGAGGATCAGCCGGCCGTCCGCCGTCACGTAGTACCGGGAGGGCCGCAGGCCGTTCCGGTCCAGCACCGCCCCCACCACGTCCCCGTCGGAGAAGAGGATGGAGGCCGGGCCGTCCCAGGGCTCCATCAGGGTGGCGTAGTACTGGTACAGGTCCCGCTTGGACCGGGAGATGGTCTTGTCCCCCATCCAGGGCTCGGGGATGCAGGCCATCACCGCCAGGGGCAGGTCCATGCCGCCCATCATGAGGAACTCCAGGGTGTTGTCCAGCATGGCGGAGTCGGAGCCGGACACCTCCACCACCGGCAGGACCTTGTCCATATCCGCCTCCAGCAGGGGGCTGGACATGGTCTCCTCCCGGGCCAGCATCCGGTCCACGTTGCCCCGGATGGTGTTGATCTCCCCGTTGTGGGCGATCAGCCGGTAGGGGTGGGCCCGCTCCCAGGAGGGGTTGGTGTTGGTGGAGAACCGGGAGTGGACAATGGCGATGGCGGACTCATAGTCCGGACTCTGGAGGTCCTGATAGAACTGCCGGAGCTGGCGGACCAGGAACATCCCCTTATAGACCACCGTGCGGCTGGAGAGGGACACCACGTAGGTGTTGTCGTTGGACTGCTCGAACACCCGGCGGGCCACAAAGAGCTTCCGGTCGAAGTCCAGCCCCGCCCGGACCCCCTCCGGCCGGGCCACAAAGGCCTGCTCGATGCAGGGCATCTTGTCCAGGGCCTTCTGCCCCAGGATCTCCGGGCACACCGGCACGGTGCGCCAGCCCAGGAAGGCCATGCCCTCCTTCTCCACGATGATCTCGAACATCTTCTTGGCCTGACCCCGCCGGAGGGTGTCCTGGGGGAAGAAGAACATGCCCACGCCGTAGTCCCGCTCCCCGGGCAGGGAGAAGCCGGCCTGGGCCGCGGCGGCGGAAAAGAACCGGTGGGAGATCTGGACCAGGATGCCCACGCCGTCGCCGGTCTTGCCCTCCGCGTCCTTGCCGGCCCGGTGCTCCAGCTTCTCCACGATCTTCAGCGCGTCGTCCACCGTCCGGTGGCTGGGTCTGCCCTGGATGTCCACCACAGCGGCGATGCCGCAGGCGTCGTGCTCAAAGGCGGGGGAGTAGAGCCCCCGCTGTCGGTAACCTTCTGTTTTCATCTGCGCGTCCCCTTTCCGGGTAAGATTGGAAAAAGCGGCGGCCGTCCCGTCTCCGGACAGCCGCCGCGAGACCACATTGCCTCTTCTCCGCATCCATGGATTGTCGTAAACGGGCGCCCGTCCGGCCCCCGCGGTTTTTTATGCTCCCAGCCCCTGCCGGGCCGCGGGGCCCGGGCAGGGGCCGGGAGGAGAGATGGGAGGAATCGGGCTTAATAGTTGATGATGTACTTCTCCCGCTCCCAGGAGGAAACGCGGGTGCGGTACTCATCCCACTCCTTCGTCTTGCCGGCGATGTAGTTGCCGGCCACGTGCTCGCCCAGGGTGTCCAGGATCAGCTGGTCGGCCTGCATCGCCTTGATGGCCTCCTCCAGGGAGCCGGGCAGGTTCTCGATGCCGTGGGCCTTCCGGGTGGCCTCGTCCATGACGAAGATGTTCTCGGTGACCTCCTCCGGCGGGACCATGCCCTTCTCGATGCCGTCCAGCCCGGCGGCCAGGCACACCGCCAGCTCCAGGTACGGGTTGCAGGCCGGGTCCGGGGAGCGCAGCTCCACACGGGTGGACTGGCCCCGGGCGGCGGGGATCCGGATCAGGGCGGAGCGGTTGGAGGCGGACCAGGCCAGGTAGCAGGGGGCCTCGTAGCCGGGCACCAGCCGCTTGTAGCTGTTCACCAGGGGGTTGGTCACCGCGGCCATGCCCTGCACGTGGGCCAGGAGGCCGGCGATGAAGCTGTAGGCCTCCTTGGACAGGCCCCGGGGATCGCTGGGATCGTAGAAGGCGTTCTTGCCGCCCTTGAAGAGGGACATGTTGGTGTGCATGCCGGAGCCGTTGATGCCGAAGATGGGCTTGGGCATGAAGGTGGCGTGGAGGCCGTTGCGCTGGGCCAGGGTCTTCACCGCCAGCTTGAAGGTCATGATGTTGTCGGCGGTGCGCAGGGCGTCGGCGTACTTGAAGTCGATCTCGTGCTGGCCCTGGGCCACCTCGTGGTGGCTGGCCTCGATCTCAAAGCCCATCTGCTCCAGGGCCATGCAGATCTCCCGCCGGGTGCTCTCCCCGTGGTCCAGGGGGCCCAGGTCGAAGTAGCCGGCCTCGTCGTTGGTCTTGGTGGTGGGCTTGCCCTCCTCGTCGGTCTGGAACAGGAAGAACTCCGCCTCAGGCCCCACGTTGAAGGCGTCGTAGCCCATGTCCTCCGCCTTCTTCAGCACCCGCTTCAAAACGCCCCGGGGGTCGCCCACGAAGGGGGAGCCGTCCGGGTTGTGGACGTCGCAGATCAGCCGGGCCACCTTGCCCTTGCTGGGCCGCCAGGGGAAGATGACGAAGGAGTCCAGGTCCGGGTACAGGTACTGGTCGGACTCGTCGATGCGCACAAAGCCCTCGATGGAGGAGCCGTCGAACATGATCTGGTTGTTCACCGCCTTCTCGATCTGGGACGCGGTGATGGCCACGTTCTTCAGCTGGCCGAAAATGTCGGTGAACTGCAGGCGGATGAACTCCACATCCTCCTCTTTCACCATCCGGATGATATCTTCCTTGGTGTAAGACATAGCAAATAACTCCTTCCCTGTATTCCGCGGGCGGTCCTGCCGCCTGCCGGCGCGGTCTGTGAATAAAAAAAGGGACAAAGACGCTCCGTTTCTGGAACGTCTTTGTCCTCAGCTATGGGGGCATTATAGCGCCGGGCCGCCGGGGTGTCAAGGGGGTTTTTCGCATTTTGTTCCGAACGGCAAGAAAGGCCGCCCGGGCCCTCTTTGATTTTATGCTATTTGTTTGGAAATTTTTGAGCGCGGCGGCGGGAAACCGCCGGGCGGGGGACAGGGAAAGGCCCCCCGGATTTCCGGGGGGC
>CAJFVK010000153.1 GCA_904420435.1 uncultured Oscillospiraceae bacterium | reverse complement strand
CGCGCCTGCCAACCGGGGCCCTTCCTCGAAATCAGCTCGCTTACTCTGCCGCCGGCAGCGCTTCGCTGATTTCCTCGAAAGCGGCTCGCTCCTCCCGCCACCGGCGGCGCGTCGCCGCTTTCCCCCCGCTCACCGGGGCGTCGGGTCGTCGCTGAGCCCCAGCAGATAGTCGGAGGAAATCTGGTAGTGCTCGCAGATCAGCGCGATCTTTTCCGCCGTAGTGGTCCGGATTCCCTTTTCCATCTCGCTGATCGAGTTCTTAGCGACATGCAGATAATTCGCAAGATCCTGCTGCGTTTCATGACGGCCCTTCCGGACTTCTCTCAGTCTTTGTCCAAATTGTTCTTTTGAAAACATAGATTCTCCTTGACAAGTTCTTAAATTCAGACTATACTGAGGTCAGCTAAAGTTCTTAAATTCAGAACATAAGAGAGGATGATTTTCATGCGCGATATTCTGAAAGACGTCTACTGCGGCGCCTACGAGCGGCCCTTCTTCCGGACGGAGGAGTATGAGCGGGACGCCCAGGAGAAGCAGCGGGTCTGGGACGCGGCGGAGGCCGTTCTGGGCCGGCGGGAGCTGGAGGAGCTGTGGGACACCGCCGCGGCCCTCTTCTACAACGACGGCTACAGCAACTTCTGCCACGGCATCCGCCTGGGCGCCGCCGTCATGCGGGTCCTGCTGGCCCAGCAGTCCCCCACCTCCTTCTTTATGGAGGACCCCTCCTGAATTAAACGGAGAGGGCCCCCCGCCGGCCAGGCCGCCCCTCCCCGGGAGAGGCGGCCCCTCTCTGCCGCAGGGCGGGTTTTACAGCCTGCTGACGATCTCCTCCCGCTTTTTCCGGTACTCCTCCTGGGTGATCAGCCCGGCGTCCCGCAGGCTCTCCAGCTGCTCCAGGCGGCTCTTGGCGTTCAGCTCCGCCGGCGGGGTATGGTCCGCCCGGGCGCCCTGGTCCTGCGGGGTTTCCGTCTTTTTGTCCACGTCCTCCAGGACGGAGGCGATGGTCTCCTCCTCGATCCCGGTTTCAATGTCGTAGCCCACCCGGTGGGCCAGGCCGTTTTTGGACACCGCCATGCGGATCCCGTTGACGCAGAAGAACCCGCCTACCAGCAAAAAGGGCAGGCCGAACAGGCCGCTGACCGGCATGATCTGGGTCAGGGTGATGATGACGAACACCAGGCCGAAAACCCCGTGGATCACGCCCATCGCACGGACCATCCCCCGGGCCGCCCCCGTGGGCTGGGACTGCACCGTGACCCGTCCCCGTCTGTGCCTTCTCATGGGATATCCCCCTCTCTCCGCTTCCGTCCCTCTGATTTATGGCTGCTCCTTCTCCTCAGCGTCCGCCTCCATGGGCGCCTCGCCGCCGGCGGCCGGGGCGGTCTCCTGCTCCTCCGCCGCGTCCGGAGATGCCGGGGCTTCCTCCTCCCGCTCCGCCAGAGCCAGGGAGATCACCTGGTCCCCCTCCTCTTTGAAGCGCATGACGATGACCCCCTGGGTGGCCCGGCCGGCCACCCGGATGGCGTCCACATGGGTGCGGATCAGGATGCCGCTCTGGGTGACCAGCAGCAGGTCCTCGCTGCCGTCCACCACCTTGATGCCCACCACGCCGCCGGTCTTGTCGGTGACGGCGTAGTTCTTGATGCCGATGCCGCCCCGGTTGGTGATGCGGTAGTCCTCCACGGGGGTCCGCTTGCCGTAGCCCTTCTCGGTGATGGAGAGGACGGTCTTGCCGGCGGTGGCCCGGGCAGCCCCCACCACCCAGTCCCCCTCCCGGAGGCGGATGCCCCGGACGCCCACGGCGGAGCGGCCCATGGGCCGCACGTCGTTCTCGTCAAAGCACACGGCCATCCCGTCGTGGGTGGCGATGAGGATCTTCTTTGTGCCGTCGGTCTCCCGGACGGTGACCAGCTGGTCCCCCTCCTCCAGGGTGATGGCCCGGATGCCGCTCTGGCGGATGTTCCGCAGGGCCGTCACCGGCAGGCGCTTCACCGTGCCGTTCCGGGTGACCATCACCAGGTACAGCTCCTCGTTGTCCAGCTCCCGGGTGTGGATCATGGTCTGGATCCTCTCCCCGCTCTCCACCTGGAGGATGTTCACAATATTGGTGCCCTTGGCGGTCTTGCCGCTCTCGGGGATCTGGTAGCCCTTCTTCCGGTAGACCTTGCCCGTGTCGGTGAAGAAGAACAGGTAGTCGTGGGTGGAGGCGGTGAACACCTCGGCCACCGTGTCCTCCTCCCGGGTGGTGATGCCCTTCTTCCCCATGCCGCCCTTGGACTGGGCGGCGTACTCGCTGACCGGGGTGCGCTTGATATAGCCCGCCTGGGTCAGGGTGAAGACGCACTGCTCCTCCTCGATCAGGTCCTCGATGTCGATCTCGTCCTCCACGTCCTGGATCTCCGTGACGCGCTCGTCGGCGTACTTGTCCCGGATGGCGGTGAGCTCATCCTTGAGCACCTGGCGCAGGAGGCCCTCGTCGCTGAGGAGCTTCTCAAAGTAGGCAATGCGCTCCTCCAACTCCTTGTACTCATTCTCCAACTTCTCCCGGTCCAGGCCCTGGAGGGCCTTCAGCCGCATGTCCAGGATGGCCTGGGCCTGGACGTCGTCCAGGCCGAACCGGGCGCACAGGCGCTCCTTGGCGTCGTCGTAGCTGCTGCGGATGATGTGGATGACCTCGTCGATGTTGTCCTGGGCGATGAGCAGGCCCTCCAGCAGGTGGGCCCGCTCCCGGGCCTTCTTCAGGTCGTAGCGGGTGCGGCGGGTGATGACCTGCTCCTGATAGGCGATGTACTCGTCCAGAATGTGGCGGAGGGACAGGATCCTGGGCTGGAGCTTGCCGTTGACCTCCACCAGGGCCAGCATGTTGATGGCGAAGGTGGTCTGGAGCTGGGTCTGGGCAAAGAGGCGGTTGAGGACCACCTGGGGGTTGGCGTCCCGCTTGAGCTCGATGACGATGCGCATGCCGTTCCGGTCGCTCTCGTCCCGGATGTCGCTGATGCCCTCCAGCCGCTTGTCCTCCACCTGGTCGGCCATGTTCTTGATGAGCTGGCGCTTGTTCACCTGGTAGGGGATCTCGGTGATGATGATGCGGGTCCGGTCCTTGCCGAACTCCTCAAACTCGTGCCGGGCCCGGACCACGATGCGGCCCTTGCCGGTGGCATAGGCGGAGCGGATGCCGCTGCGGCCCATGATAATGCCCTTGGTGGGGAAATCCGGGCCCTTGATGTGCTCCATCAGGTCCCCCAGGGTGCACTCCGGATCGTCCAGGACCCGGATGGTGGCGTCGATCACCTCCCCCATGTTGTGGGGGGGGATGTTGGTGGCCATGCCCACGGCGATGCCGCTGGAGCCGTTCACCAGCAGGTTCGGGAACCGGGAGGGGAGCACCTTGGGCTCCCGCAACGTTTCGTCAAAGTTGGGGTCCCAGTCCACGGTGTCCTTGTCGATGTCCCGGAGCATCTCGTCGGCGATGCGGGACATGCGGGCCTCGGTGTACCGGTAGGCG
>CAJFVK010000152.1 GCA_904420435.1 uncultured Oscillospiraceae bacterium | reverse complement strand
AATAGGGGGAAGTCGATCACCCGCTGCCCCCTTGCCGGAGGAGCGGGAATTGGGAGGTCTTATGGAACATCTGCAAAAACGGCCTGCCGCTGCGGCCCTGATCCGCGGCGGCGATCTGGCGCCCCGGCTCTCCGGCATCATCCAGTTCTTTCCCGTGTCCCGGGGCGTTATCGTTTCCGCCGACGTCATCGGCCTGCCGGCGGAGAACCCCTGCGGCATTTTCGCCCTGCATCTCCACGAGGGAACCGGCTGCGGCGGCAAATCGTTTTCCGAAACCGGCGGACACTACAACCCCGGCGGCAAGGCCCACCCCTGCCATGCCGGGGACCTGCCGCCCCTGTTTTCCTGCCGGGGCCGGGCCTTCTCCGCCGTGCTCACCGACCGCTTTACCATCCAGGAGATCATCGGCCGTACAGTGGTTATCCACAGCGGCAGCGATGACTTTACCACGCAGCCCGCCGGCAACTCCGGCAGCAAAATCGCCTGCGGCGTGATCTTCCCCGTCTGAAAGGCGAGATCCCTTCGACAGGGGGAACAGGCCCGGCCTCCTGGGGAAGCCGGGCGCCCTTCTCTATGCTTTTGTCCGCCAGGAGGCTGACTCCTAGTCCGCTGTGATGACGCGGATCTGTCCCCCCTGATCGGGGTCCCGGTCGCAGTAGAGGGTCAGGCCGGCCGCGTCCGCCAGGGCGGTCGTGAGCCCGCTCTCCCCCTCCAGCCAGGTTTCCGAGCTCTCAAACAGGACCTGCACCTGCTCGGATACCGGATACTCCTCCCCGTCAGCCTCCACATACCAGTCCCCGTCCTCCTGGAAGAAGTCCGCCGCGGTCACGCCGGTGAGCTTGGTGAGCTTCTGGAGTGAGGCGGCCTTCTCATAGCTGTCGCTGTAACGGCCCATGGCCACGCCGACCATGCTGCCGGTGGACGCGGACAGGGCGCAGAGGAATTTGGAGGTGCTGCCGCCGCTGCTTGTCAGGACGGCGGCCCGGTTGTAGGCGTCCATCCCGCTGCTGCCGCCGCTGCCCAGGTTAATGCCGTCGCTGCCGGTGTAGACGGTGATCTCCCCATAATCATAGCAGTTGCCGGTCACATCCTCCAGGAGGAGGACGTCCACCTGGCCGGCGGAGTTGGTGTGGTAGTAGCTGACGGCGGATGCGGAGAGGCTGTCCGTCCAAGTGACCGCGTCAAAATCGGCGGAGGCGGTTCCCCGCTCCCCCTCCAGGCTGTAGACATAGCCGCTGCCAGTCCACTCGTAGACCGCCAGGGCGGGGGCCAGCTCCAGGTCCCCCAGGGTGCCCTCAGCCAGGTCCAGGGCGCCGGCGGACCGCCCTGTCACGGAGGAGCAGCGGAGCCGGGAGGCGGAGGCGGCGCTGACGGTGACCAGGGTGCCCCACTGGTCCGCATCGCAGCTGATGGTGTCCGCCGTCAGGGTGATCCCGCTGCCGCTGAGGGTCACGGACCGGCCGTCCTCCGCCAGGACGCCCACCATCTCCGCGGACACCTCAGAGGCAGGATAGGCCGCGGCCACCTTGCAGTCGTCGGTGAGCAGCAGCGTCACCTTGTCCCCCAGCTCCAGCTCCCCCAGGGTATTCCAGGCGCACTCCAGCACGTCGAAGGTATATCCCGCCAGGGTGACGGTTGTGGCAGCGGTCACGCTGGGGGAGGCCGCCGACAGATAGCCGGACACCCGGTAGTCGGAGAGGCGCAGCGTGCCGGTGGCCGCGTCGTAGTAGCCCACGTCGTACGCCGCCGCGTCGCCGCTCTCCGCGGCGGCGCCGTTCTTGGTGATGGCGTAGCTGCTGCCGGAGATCCCTAAGGCCCGGGCGATGGAGCTGGCGGAGGAGGCGGTGGCCACCACGGCTTCCGAGGAGGAGGCGGTGCCGCCGGAGAGATAGAGGTAGGCCACGGAGCCGTCGTCGGCGTAGTAGAGGCGGACGGTGTTGCCCCTGCGGCTGTTCAGCTGGAGGTAGCCGCTGGTGCTGTAGTCATAGGTCTCCCCGCTGGAGATCACCACCGCCCCGGAGGAGATCCGGTAGCTGGTGCCGGCGCTGCTGGTGAGGGTGGAGGCAGTGGCCGAGCCGATGGTCAGATCCAGGTAGCCCCCGTCCTCAGGCAGGAAGCCGGTCACCTGTCCGCTGCTGCTGAAGAGGAGAACGCCTAAATACCTCTCCAGGGCGTCGCTCTGGGTGTTTTTCTGGGTGTAGTAGACAATGCCGCTGTCCGGGCTGTAGACCATCAGCAGGCCGCTGCTGCCGCCGTAGGAGGCGTCGGTATCCAGGACGATGGCCTCCTCCGTGGAGGCGACGCCCTCAATAGTTTCATAGTAGGGCTGCTCCGAGCCGTTGATCTCTGTCTTCAGCGTCCGGTAGAAGAGGATGGCCGCCTCTCCCCGGGTAACCGTATCATAGGCCCCCAGGCCGAGGCCCTGGGAGAGTCCCAGGTCGTCGCAGAAGCCGGTGTAGTCCAGAGGCCACACGGAGCCGATCTCGGCACTGGTGTAGCCCAGCATCCGCAGGAGGATGGTGGCCAGCTCCCCGTAAGTGACGGAGCGGTCCGGGCTGAAGGTGCCGTCCCCGTTGCCGTTGACCAGCCCCTCGCTGTAGGCCAGGTTCACATAGCCGTTGTACCAGGAGGAGGCCGGCACGTCGGAGAACAGGGTCCTGCGGGCGTAGGTGCTCACCTGGCTGGAGAGCCCGGCGGCGTTCACCGCCATGGCGCAGACCTGGGCCCGGGTCAGGGTGCTGTCCGGTTCAAAGGTGGAGCTGGTGGTGCCGGACACCACCCCCATACCCTGGAGGGCCGCCGCGGCCACCGCCACCTCAGCGTCGTCGATGTCCGCAAAGGCCGCGCCGGCGCTGGCCGGCAGATACGCCAGACACAGAGCCAGGCAGAGCAGCAGGGAGAACAGTCTTCTCTTCATCATCATTCCTCATTTCTTTTTTTATTTGGAGCTTCTTCAAAGGACGCCGGCCGCGGCCAGCACCAGGAGATAGGTCGCCAGCAGGGTCAGAAAGAACCCTGCGGTTTCCGCCAGCCGTCTTGCCATAGCCCGGTTGCCTCCTTCTTCTTGTTTTTTATTCCGCTCAGTCCGCCCACAGGGCGTCCACCGGTTGGAGGCCCGAGGCCTTCACCGCCGGGTACATGCCGAAGCCCACCCCGATGGCCAGGGAGAAGAGAAAGGCGGCAATGGCCATCCAGAACTCCGGCAGCAGAATCAGGTCGTAGATCAGCTTGCCCGCGATCAGGGAGCCGCTGTAGCCGATGAGGATGCCGATGACCCCGCCGCAGCCGGAGAGGACCGTGGACTCCACCAGAAACTGGCTGACGATCACCGAGCGCTGGGCCCCGATGGCCTTCTTGATGCCGATCTCCCGGGTGCGCTCGGTGACGGTGACCAGCATGATGTTCATGATCCCGATGCCGCCCACCAGCAGGGCGATGGCGGCCACGCCCCCCAGCACCACCTGGAGGGAGGCGGTTTCATCCTCGGCGGCCTCCATGGCGTCGTTGCCGTTCTCCACGGTGTACTCCCCGGTGTTGGTGTCCACGTTCTCCGCGCACCACAGCTCCACCTGGCTGATCACGGCGGTCATATCCGTGGAGGTGGCCACCTTGATGGTAAAGTCCGTGATGGTATCCGTGCCCAGCATCTGCCGGTTCAGGGTGTAGGGCACCACAACCGCGTCGTCCATGCTCTCCTCCGCGCCCCCGTCCTTCTGGTAGAAGATCCCCACCACAGTGAGGGGCGTGCCGTTGACCATCAGGGTTTCCCCGACGGGGTCCTGGAAGCCGAAGAACTCGTCGGCGATATAGGAGCCGATGACGCACACCTGACTGCGCCGGTCCATGTCCAGCTCCAGCAGATCCCGTCCCTCGTCCAGGGTGTAGTTGTTGCAGGCGGACCACTGATCATTGCCGAAGTAGACCACCGCTGTGTCGTTGATGCTGCTGCCGTAGCTGAGGGTTCCTGTGGTGGAGTAGCTGGGGGTGACGCCGGTGATAGTGCCGGAGAGATTCTCCGTGACCCAGTCCATAAACTCCCCGGACTGGTCGGTGGTGTTGGTCCGGTCGTAGCTGA
>CAJFVK010000151.1 GCA_904420435.1 uncultured Oscillospiraceae bacterium | reverse complement strand
AGGTGCTGGAGTCCTTTGACTGCGCCTGGGAGACCGAGGACCCGGACCCGGCGGAGTACGACAAGGTGCCGGTGAAGCTCCGCAACGGGAAGCTCACCCGGTGCATGAACATGGTCACCGAGATGTACGCCCTGCCGGTGTACGGGACCGTAGACCCCAACCCCCTGATGGCCCCGTTCTTCATCCTCTTCTACGGCATTATGATGGCGGACATGGGCTACGGCATCCTGATGGTCCTGGGGGCCATCTTCATGATCAAGAAGCTCCGGGCCAAGGGCGGCATGCGGAACTTCGCGGAGCTGCTGTTCTACTGCGGCATCAGCACCTTCGCTGTGGGCGCCATCACCGGCGGCTTCTTCGGCGACTTCCTGACCCAGCTGATCGGCATCATCAGTCCGGGCACGGCGTTCAGCCTGCCCGCCCTGTTCACCCCCATGAACGACACCATCGCCATCCTGGGCGGCTCCCTGGTGCTGGGCTTTATCCAGATCGTCACCGGGCAGATCGTCAGCTTCGTGGGGAAGGCCAAAAGCGGCCATCTGATGGATGGCATCTGGGATGAGGGCACCTGGTGGGTGCTGTACCTGGCGGTGATCCTCCTGGCCCTGGGCGTGGGCAACGTGGGCGGCTACCCGGTGGTGCTCTTCCTCGGCCTTCTGATGCTGGTGGTGGGCTCCACCCGGAACGCCAAGGGCTTCGGCAAGATCGGCGCCTTTGTGGGCGCGGTGTACAACGGCGTCACCGGCATCTTCGGCGACGTGATGTCCTACGCCCGGCTCATGGCCCTGATGCTCTCGGGCAGCATCATCGCCAGCGTCTTCAACACCCTGGGCGGGCTCACGGGGAATGTGATCTTTTTCCTGATCATCTCCATGCTGGGCAACAGCCTGAACTTCGCGCTGAACCTGCTGGGGTGCTATGTCCACGACCTGCGGCTCCAGTGCCTGGAGTTTTTCAAAACCTTCTACCAGGACGGCGGGAAGCCCTTCCGCCCCCTGGCCATCAACACAAAATATGTAGATATCAAGGAGGAAAACTGACATGTTGGCAGAATTCGTCAATCAATTCGGAGGCGTTGGCCTGGCATTTTTGGGCGCCGGCCTGGCGGCGGGCATGTGCTGCGTGGGTTCCGCCCGGGGCACCGGTATCGCCGGCGAGGCGGCTACGGGGCTGCTCAGCGAAAACCCGGAGCATTTCTCCAAGTGCCTGATCCTCCAGGTGATCCCCGGCACCCAGGGCCTGTACGGCCTGGTGACCTGGTTCTTCGCCCTGTTTACCATCGGCGCCTTCTCCGGCGGCATCCTGCCCCTGACCGTCACCCAGGGGCTCACCGTCCTGGTGGCCTGCCTGCCCTGCGCCATGGGCGGCTACCGCTCCGCCATCTACCAGGGCCGGGTGGCCGCGGCGTCCATCAACATGGCCGCCAAGCAGCCGGACGACTGGTCCAAGGGCATCATCCTCTGCGTGGTGGTGGAATTCTACGCCATCCTGTCCCTGCTGGCCTCCATTCTGCTGCTGATGAACGCCCTGTAACAGAGAGGGGTGACCGGCCGGCAGCGGTGGCCTCGGCCGCCGCGCCGGAGAGATCGACAAGAGAAAGGCGGTATCGGCATACATGAATGGAATTGATAAAATCACCGCCCGGATCCAGGAGGACGCCGGGGCGGAAATCTCCGCCCTGATGCGGGAGGCGGAGGAGAAGGCGGCAGCCGTTCGGTCCGAGTACGAGGAAACCGCCCGGGCGGAGAGCGCCAGGGCGGCGGAAAAGGCCGAGGCGGACGCCGCGCTCCTGCTGGAGCGGGCGGAAGGCGCCGCCCGGATGGAGGCCAAGAGCATGGTGCTCTCCGCCAAGCAGGCGTGCATCGACCAGGCCTTTGAGGCGGCCATGAAGAAGCTGCTGTCCCTTCCGGAGGAGGAGTACGTGGATCTGCTGGCCCGGCTGGCGGTCCGCTCCGCCTCCACCGGCCGGGAGGAGATCCTGCTCAACAGCCGGGACCGGGAGGCTGTGGGGGCCAAGGTTGTGGCCCGGGCCAACCAGATACTGGCCCAGGGGGTTGCCCCGGACCTGCCGGAGGAGCTGAAGGCCTCCAGGGCGGGCCAGATCATCGAGAAGGTGGTCACCGGCGCCAGCGCCCTGCTCCAGGGCACCGCCATGCTGTCACTGGCCAGGGAGACCCGGCCCATCGCCGGGGGCCTGGTCCTGCGGGACGGCAACGTGGAGGTCAACTGCGCCTTTGAAACCCTGCTGCGCCTGCTGCGGGAGGAGATGGCGGCCCAGGTGGCCGGCGTGCTGTTTGACTGACAGGGGCCATCCTGGCCGCTGGGCAGCACGTTGAGAAAGGGGGATGGCTTTTGTCAAAGCGCAGGAGTAGCAAGGACACAGATTATCTGTTTATTTCCGCCCGCCTCCGGGCCATGGAGCGCAACCTTCTCACAGGCGCCCGCATGGACCGGATGGTGGACGCGCCCACGGCTGCGGACGCGGCCAAGGTGCTCCAGGAGATCGGCTACGGCGACTTCTCGCCGGACAGCCAGGCCTCCCTGGGCCAGGCCCTGGCCCAGGAGCGGGACAAGACCTTTCAGGAGCTCTATCAGTTTGTGCCGGACCAGTCCGTGGTGGACGTGTTCCGGGTCAAATATGACTATCACAATATCAAGACCCTGCTGAAGGCCCGGGCCACGGGCCAGGACCCCTCCCCCCTGCTGGTGGAGGCGGGCCGGGTGGAGGTCAGGCGGCTGCGGGAGGCCGTGGAGGAGGGGAAGCTGGATCTGCTGCCCCCCCTGATGGCCCAGGCGGCAGCCCAGGCCGGCGAGGTGCTCAGCGCCACCGGCGACCCCCAGCGCAGCGACTTTGTGCTGGACGACGCCTACTTCCGGGAGATGCTCCAGGCGGCGGAGGAGACCGGCAGCCAGTTCCTCACCGGCTATGTCCGGACCACCATCGACGCGGCCAACCTCCGCAGCGCGGTCCGGACCCTTCGCATGGGCCGGGGGGGCGACTTCCTCAGGCGGGTGCTCTTCTCCGGCGGCACGGTGCCGGAGGACCGGATCCTGGCCGCGGCCTCCGGCGGCAGCCTGGAGGAGCTCTACCGGGGCACGCCCCTGCGGGCGGCCGCGGAGGCGGGAAAGGACGCCATCGCCGGCGGCAGTCTGACCGCCTTTGAGAAGGCCTGCGACGACGCGGTGACGGCCACGGTGGCCGCCGCCAAGAGCGTGGCCTTCGGCGTGGAGGTGGTCATCGCCTACCTGGTGGCCAAGGAGATCGAGTTTACGGCGGTGCGGATCATCATGTCCGGCCGCATGGCGGGAATTGACGGGGAAAAAATCCGGGAAAGGCTGCGTGAGAGCTATGTATAAGATCGCGGTTCTGGGGGACCGGGACAGCGTCCTGGGCTTCAAGGCCCTGGGGCTGGAGGTGGTGTTCGCCGAGGATGCGGAGACCGCCAGGCAGGCCCTCCACCGGCTGGCCAGGGAGGACTACGCGGTGATCTACATCACCGAGCAGCTGGCCCAGGCCATCTCCGGCGAGATCGCCCGCTACCAGGACGCCGTCACCCCAGCGGTG
>CAJFVK010000150.1 GCA_904420435.1 uncultured Oscillospiraceae bacterium | reverse complement strand
CGCCGATGTAGTGCACATGGCCGGGGAGCACAATCCCCAGTTTTTCCAGCCAGCGGCGCAGCCGCGCTATCCAGGCCCACTTCATGCAGATTCTCTCCTTTCCATTCGCCGCCCCAGAGTCCCACATAGCCGCCGCCCTCCGTCAGGGGAGCAGGAGAGATTCCAATGGGCTGGCTAATCCAGCAGGTCCCGCCAATGGTCAGCCGGTCGCAGGTAAAACAGGTCAGCGACCCGTTCTCCTGTCCCAGAGAGCGGTAGGGAATTTGGTAATAAGAAATCGACTCGCCCCGCAAAAGAGGTTCCAGCGCCTTCTGATAGACCACACAGACCGCTTTCCCGCTGGCGGGGTCCCGCAGGGTATTGCCCGTGTCGTGGTACAGTGTCAGCCGGACCTGCCGCCCTTTCAGCTCCAGCTGCGCCTCCAGCAGCCGGCCCATGGCGGCGGTCTGGGCCCCCCGGTGGAACACCACAGAGAGGGTGAACGCGCAGAACAGCCCGGACAGCATGAAAATCAAAAGCGGCGACTCCCATCGCCAACAGATCGCCGCAACGGCTGTCACCGCGCCGGAGAGCACGCAGGAGGACACCAGAAACAGGAAATAGTAGCGCAGGAAGTGTCGGTCCCGTCCGAAAGCGATCAACGCCATCAGCAGCGATGCGGTAAGTTTGGCGGGAAGAGAGAACAGCGCAGCCGACAGCGGAGGCAGCATTGCAAGCGCGCCATAGAGCCCACCCAAGGCGGCGGCCAGCAGCAGCCGCTTTTGCCGCTTTGGAAACCCCAGCAGGCGGACGGTGGCGCAGAGCACCAGATAGTCCAGACCGCCGTTTAAGAGAAAGGCAACATCCGGATAGAGCACCAGCACAGGGCCGTCCCTCCTTTCCCGCTCATTATAAGGCGGCGGCGGACGGGAAAGGCGTCACAATCCGCCCGCCGGACAAAAGTTCCATTTGGGCCTTCCCGCATGAAAAAATGGAGAACAGCGCTTGTAAAGCTGGAAGCTTGCCTGACAAATCGCGCAAATTCAACCTGGAAAGCGCACCGGGATTACAGCGGCAGCCGGGGCCTGCAGGCGTGAAAAAAAGCCGCCACCGTAAACGGAGCGGCCATTTTTCTGTAAAGTATATTTGCTATTCAGATACCGTTATACAAGGAGCGGTGCAACCAATCCCAGGAGCATGGACAGCACCAGCAGCCCCACGATCAACACCGCAAAAATTCTTGCCATTTTTTTGTTCAATCCTGTTCCTCCTCTGGTAAAATCCGTTTGATCGCCTTTTCCACTTTGCTGCGGGGCAGCATCAGCTCATGGCCACACCCCTCACAGCAAAGCTTGATATCCATACCAACCCGCAGAATCTTCCAGACCTTGCTGCCGCAGGGATGCTGCTTTTTCAGTTCTACCCGCTGGTACAAGCGCAAATCCATGGAAACCTCCTTGTGCCGTCTGACAAACGGCAAGCATATAGTAGAATCATCCAATCAAAAAATAGGATGGTACAGCTTATGAGCACACAGTTTTATCTTCCGGAGGGATATGATCCCCCTGCCGCCGCTCCCCTGCCCCTCTCTGCCATACAGGCGCTGATCGACCAGCAGACCATTGTGGAGGGAACAGTCGTTCGCTGCGATCCACAGCACCGGCTCTACGTCCGCTTTCGCGGATACGACGCCTATATCCCCAGGGAGGAGGCGGTCCACCCCGCTATCAGCGGCGCCCAGCGGGAGATCTCCATTCTCTCCAGAGTGGGAAAAACCGTATCCTTCCTAATCACCGGCTACACAGTGGACGGCGGCGGGAAACCCATGTTAATTCTCTCCCGCAGGCTGGCCCAGGAAATCGCCCTCCGGGAACTTCTGGAACGGGCTGTTCCGGGAACGGTCCTCCGGGGCAAGATCACCCATCTGGAGCGCTTCGGCGCTTTTGTGGATATCGGCTGCGGCGTGATCGCCCTCCTGCCCCTGGAATACATCTCCGTGGCCAGGATTCCCCACCCCCAGGCCCGATTTTCTGAGGACCAGAAGGTGCTGGTGGCAGTCAAACAGGTGGATCGATCCGCAAAGCGTTTTACCTTAACACACAAGGAGCTCCTTGGATCTTGGATGGAAAATGCCTCCCTTTTCCTGCCGGGAGAAACGGTGCCCGGCATCGTGCGGGGGATCAAGCCCTACGGCGTCTTTGTGGAGCTGACACCGAACCTGTCCGGCCTGGCGGAGCCCTGGGAGGGCCTGGAGGACGGGGACTCTGTTTCCGTGTTTATCAAATCCATCCGTCCGGAGCAGATGAAGATCAAGCTGCAGATCGTGCAGCGGCTCCCCACGCCCCCGCCGGCAGAGCCCCTCTCCTACTGGCTCACCGGCGGAGTCCTGGAAAAATGGGTCTACTCGCCGCCGGGCTATCTCCGGGGAGAAGAGATCGCCACGACCTTTCTACCGGCGCCAGGCATCGAACCATCCAATGGGGACCGCTAGAGCTTCCGCCCCTTGATCTCCTCCCAGTACCGCTTGGCCGCCTGCTCGGTCTTGTTCTCTCCAAACTCATAGTACCGCACATCCCGGATGGCATCCGGCAGGTACTGCTGCTCCACCCAGCGGTTCGGGTAGACATGGGGGTATCGATAGGCCTCGTGGGGGCCGCTTCCCGTGGAGTCGGCGTGGACATTCTGGAGATGGCGGGGAATGTCCCCTGTTTTCCCCTTCCGCACGTCCTCCATGGCGGCGATGATGGCGTTGTGGCCGGTGTTGGACTTGGGCGCGGTGGCCAGCAGGATAGCGGCGTCCGCCAGGGGCAGCCTGGCCTCGGGAAGGCCGATCTGGAGGGCGGAGTCCACGCAGGCCTTGACAATCGCAATCGCCTGGGGATAGGCCAGCCCGATATCCTCCGCCGCAATCACCAGGAGCCTTCGGCAGGGGGAGAGCAGATCGCCGGCCTCCAGCAGCCGAGCCAGGTAGTGGATCGCCGCGTCCGGATCAGAACCCCGGATGGATTTCTGCAGGGCGGACAGCAGATCGTAGTGGGCGTCCCCCTCCCGGTCATAGCGCATGGCGCTGCGCTGGGTCACCGCCTTGGCGTCCTCCAGAGTGATGGACAGCGTTCCCTCCTCCACAGCGGCGGACTCGTAGAGAAATTCCAGTGCGTTCAGCGCTTTACGGACGTCCCCGCCGCAGGCGGAGGCGATGTAGTCCACCGCGCCGTCCTCGATCGAGAGGGGAAAAGCGCTCTCTTTGGAGAGAATCTCAATTCCCCGCTCCACCGCGCGCTTCACGTCTGCGGCCTGGAGGGCTTTGAATTCGAACACGGTACTGCGGCTGAGCAGGGCGTTGAACACGCAGAAATAGGGATTCTCCGTGGTGGATGCGATCAGGGTGATCTTCCCGTTCTCCATGAACTCCAGCAGGGACTGCTGCTGGCGCTTGTTGAAGTACTGGATCTCATCCAGGTACAGCAAAACGCCGTTGGGGGCCACCAGGGTGCCGATCTCCGACATGATGTCCCGGATATCCTGGGTGCTGGCCGTGGTGGCATTCAGACGGTACAGGGGGCGCTGGGTCCGCTTGGCGATGATATTGGCCACCGTGGTCTTCCCCACGCCGGAGGGGCCATAAAAGATCATATTGGCATTGGTGCCCTTTTCAATAAAGCGGCGCAGCAG
>CAJFVK010000149.1 GCA_904420435.1 uncultured Oscillospiraceae bacterium | reverse complement strand
TGACCTGCCCCAGCTCCGACATCCCGCTCAAAACCACGGCGATCCCCGGCAGCGTCCGCAGGAACCGGAAGGCCCACGAGGCCGCCGTAGCGCCGGGCTTGGCGGTCAGCAGAAGATCCCGGCCCGCCGCAGGCAGGTCGGCCAGCATCCCGCCGTGGGCCGGCTCCATCACCATGATGGGGATGTCGTGTTCCCGGAGGATCTCATACTGCTCCCGGGCCGTCCCGTGAAACCAGTCGTAGTAGTTCAGCTGGATCTGCACAAAGTCCCAGGGGCCGCGGGCCAGCATCTGCCGCAGGGCATCGGGGGAGCCGTGGAAGGAGAAGCCGAAATACCGGATCTTCCCCTGCCGCTTCTGCTCCTGAAAATACGCGGGCGCGCCGTGATCCAGGTAGTCGGAGATCAGCTTGTCCGTCACACCGTGGAGCAGATAGAAGTCGATGCGGTCCATCTGCAGCCGCTCCAGCTGCCGGGCAAACTGTTTTTCGTAGTCCGGCTCCGCCTGCACATTGAATTTGTCGGCCACATAAAATCTGTCCCGGGGATACTTCTTCAGCGCCTTGCCAAGGAGCACCTCGGACTGCCCCATGTGGTAGATGTACGCCGTGTCAAAGTAGTTGACCCCGTGGGAGATACAGTAGTCGATCAGCTCCATGGCCTTTGGCTCGTCAATGGGCTTGGCAAACCCTGGCTCCGTCTGCGGGAGCCGCATCGCGCCCATGCCCAGCTGAGACAGCCGGATGTTGTCGAATTCGTTGTACTGCATACTCGCTAACCCTTCCTCTCATCGTATTTGCGGCTGTGAAACAGCCTTTTCTCAACACCAGTATAAGGGTAAAGTGAACTTGAGAGTCAACCCCTTTTTCTTGACGGAGCGATCTTTTTTTCGCTATACTACACCTAAAGGGGCGAGCAGTATGAACTTCACCATCAAAAAAGTTTCCGAGATGACCGGCCTGTCCATCCCAACCATCCGATACTACGACAAAGAGGGCCTTCTGCCGGATCTTCAGCGTAAGGAGTCCGGCTACCGGGTCTTTTCAGGCCGGGATCTGGAAGCTATGGAACTCATTGGATGCTTCAAGGAGTCTGGGCTGACGATTCGGGAGATCCGGCACTTCATGTCCCTGGTCAAGCAAGGGGACGTCACCTTGGCCGAGCGCCTTGCCATCTTCCAGACGCATATAGCACGGCTGGAAGAGAAGCTGGCCGCTGTGCAGAACGCGCTGGACCATTCGCGGCGTACCCTGGTGTTTTATGAGATCGCGGCAAAAACAGGATCAGAGGAGACCGCAAAGGATCTCTACCTTACCCGGTATGGGGAAGCAAATGAATGAGTACCCAGCCAATTTTAGCGTTACAGGCGTACCGCCCCTGCCATCCTTGGTCAGGAAGACCGGGTCACCCGCCACATCTCGAGCTTCCGTTATCACTTCTATCAAGTGAAGCGCCAGGACCTGCAGCATGGGAAGGAGGCATTTCCCCGCCTCAGACCGCCAGCGTGATCACTTGGCGCGCAGAATGCAGCGGGTGATTTCCGCGCCGTGAGCCGCTCGGGGACAGGGGCGCTGCTGGCGCAGAGAGTTTCCGGCGCTTTTCAGCCGTTCAGGGCCCGGAGGATATCCTCCGCAGAGGGCGGACAGCCCTTGACCTGTTCCTTCGCGCAGTTGCAGCAGACCCCTATGCCCAGGCCGTCAAAGGGCACGCCCTTCCAGCCCTGGCCGATGGCGATGGGCCTGGTGTCCCGGCTCTGGTAGAGGGCCCGGACCAGGCTGGCAAAGCAGGTGGAACAGGCGCTCTTCGCCTGGACGCGGCGGGTCAGGGAGGCCACCGTGCCCGAGGGTCTGGGATACGCCGCGCCGGCTGTGGGCGCGTTGAGCTGAATGATATCCCCCTCCTCCAGGCGGGCGCTCCCGGCCCCCCACCGCTCCGCCAGCTCAATATAGGGGACCTGGCTCAATTCCAGGCCCATCAGGCGGCAGCCGTAGGCGTCCAGCTGCACCGGGTCCTCTCCCAGCAGCATCCGGCCGGTGGGCACCGGGTTCCCGCCCTCCTCAAAGTTCAGGTCCCCGCAGATGCTGTCCACAATGGTGAGGTCCGGCCTCAGGGCGGCGGCCAGGGCGGCGATGGGCTCCATCAGCCCCTCGGCGTGAAAGCGCCGCTTCTCCCGGTCCGGCAGACAGCCCTTGCAGTTTTTGAGCGCGCAGGTCATCACCGTCTGACAGTGGCCCTTGAGGACGGGCAGGTTGATCAGGTACCCCGCGTCCAGGGCCCGGCAGCAGATCTCCATGGGCCGCAGGGGCGTGTCCACCGTCCGGGTCTGATCCCGCTTCAGGTCATAGAGGGGCACGTTGTACCGCTTTCCCACCGCGTCATACCCGGCGGCGTGAAAGGCCCGCTCCGTCCGGTCCCCGACCCAGGAGCTCTCCAGGATGCTGATGTCATCCCGTGGTCCTGCAGGTACTCGATGGCGCCGGAGAGGACGCCGGCATGGGTGGTGGCCCCGGAGTCCGGGTGGGCGGCCACCACCAAATTGGGCTTAAGGGCCACGCTGGCCCCGGCCGGGATCAGACCGGCCACCTGGACCCGCTCTATCAGGGCCTTCGTCATGGCATGGGCATCGGTTCCAAATATCTCATAGATCCTGCTCACCGCGATCGCTCCTCTCTTTTTCCTCCAGCGCATCCGACTACAATCCCGATTTGTGAAGACCGGGCTGTCCGCAGCCCGGCGCGTTTCTCCCGCCGGCAGGCCGTTCCTTACCCCGCCGCGGCCCGGTTCAGCGGATCAGACAGGGCTTTTGTTGTCGAACGCCCTCCGGGGATCAGATACTGCATCCCCGGATCATACGAACTGTACGGTTCCTTTTGTATTATATCTGGGAAGCGGGCGGGACACAAGAGAAAGCCCGTCAAAAATTCCCGCCGCATCGCGAGCGTATCCCCAATCTCCGCGGGGCTTGTTTTACAGGACAGGAGACTCCGGCAAACTCCCGCCGTCAAAGAAGGATATTTAGGCATATAAAACCGGCGGGTAAAAGATAAACTACAGTCCCAAGTGCCAGCAACACTTGGGACTGTAGTTTTTGAGTGCATTTTATATACAGGAACGGGATCAAGCACCGGAACATCCGCGACTTCCTTCTGGCAGAGGAGTGGAATGGAACGCAAAACCCGCCCTTGTGAAATTCACTTGGGCAGGTTGCGTTTTGCTTTGGTACTGCCAAAAGCAGGGAGGCCCCCGCTCGGCTGAGCGGGGGCCTCCCTTTGCGGTTGCTATAAGGATTTTCCGAAATCCGCTTACTCCGCGTAAGCTTCGATGAAGCGCATGAGGAGGGTGGCGGTCTCGGCGCGGGTGGCGGAGCCGGTGGGATCCAGCAGGTTGTTCTCCTTGCCGTTCACCAGCTCAGCGTTTACCGCCCAGTCCAGGCCATCCAGGGCCCAGTCGGAGATCTCTTCGTAGTCCTCATACTCCCGGATGGCCATGCCGCCCTGGGTGGTGTCGTAATCCTTGTACGCCGCGTACCGGTACAGCATGGTGGCCAGCTGCTCCCGGGTGATCATAGCGTCGGGCTCGTAGGTGGTATCAGTGGTGCCCAGGACGATGCCCTCGTCCACAGCCCAGCGGACCGCCTCGGTGTACCAGGTGCCGGGCTCCACGTCCTCGAAGGGCAGGTCGGCTCTGGACTC
>CAJFVK010000148.1 GCA_904420435.1 uncultured Oscillospiraceae bacterium | reverse complement strand
GACGGTGGTGGCTTACAACCACCAGGACATCACCATGGAGGAGTTCTGCGAAACGGCGGACTCCCTGACCAGGGCGGGCATCCGGACGGACGTGTGCAGCGGCGTCATGGGTCCCATCATGAACTGCATCAGCAACATCGGCTTTGTCATCATCGCCGCCTTCGGCGGGTACTTCTCCATCAGCGGGCTGATCTCCGTGGGGGTGATCTCCGCCTTTATCGTCTACGCCAAGCAGTTCAGCCGGCCCATCAACATGCTCTCCCAGATCTACGGCCAGCTCCAGACCGCTGTCGCCGGGGCGGAGCGGGTGTTCGCCGTGCTGGATGAGGAAAATGAGGACCCCGCCGGGGAGCCCCTGGCGGAGGCGCCGGCGGAAACGGTTTCCTTCCGGCACGTGGACTTCGCCTATCAGCCCGGCCACCCGGTGATCCGGGATTTCAGCCTGACGGTGCCCTCCGGAAAGAAGGTGGCCTTAGTGGGGGCCACCGGCAGCGGGAAGACCACCATCGTCAACCTGCTCATGCGGTTTTACGACATCGACAGCGGCCAGATCCTCATCAACGACCAGGACATCCGGCAGGTGGCCCGGGGAAGTCTGCGCAAAAACGTGGCCATTGTGCTCCAGGACACGGCCCTCTTTACCGACACGGTCCGCCACAACCTGACCTACGGCAACCCGGACGCCACGGAGGAGCAGCTCCAGCAGGCCGCGGAGATGAGCCGCTGCGCCGAGCTGCTGCGGGGGCTCCCCCAGGGGTACGACACGGTCCTCACCGGCTCCGGCGAGAACATCAGCCAGGGTCAGCGGCAGCTGCTGGCCATCGCCCGGGCCTTTGTGGCGGACCCGAAGATCCTCATTCTGGACGAGGCCACCTCCAACGTGGACACCCGCACGGAGAAGGCCATCCAGAGCGCCATGCAGCTGGTGATGCGAAACCGCACCAGCATCGTCATCGCCCACCGGCTCTCCACCATCCGGGACTCGGACCTGATCGTGGTCATGGACCGGGGGCGGATCGCCGAGTGCGGCAGCCACGAGGAGCTGCTGGGGAAGAAGGGAAAATACTACGAGCTGTACATGACCCAGTACGCCGGCTTCGCCACGTGACCGCCGCCGGTACGTTTCTCTCCACTCGTACAAAAAGATCCCGGCCGGACGATCGTCCGGCCGGGATCTTTTCTATCTTTCGCTGGATGGGTGGTTTACTTTTTGAAGCTGTCCTTCAGGCTGACGCTCCGGTTGAACACCAGATGGCCCGGGGCGCTGTCCCTGCTGTCCAGGCAGAAGTAGCCCAGGCGCATGAACTGGAAGCTGGCGGGGGCCGCGGCGCCCGCCATCCCCGCCTCCACCTTGCAGCCGGTGAGCACCTCCAGGCTGTCAGGGTTCAGGCAGTCCAGGAAATTCTTGTCCGCGGCGTCGGGGGTCGGATCGGTAAACAGGTTGTCGTAGAGCCGCACCTCCGCGTCAATAGCGGTGGCCGCGTCCACCCAGTGGATGGTGGCGCCCTTCACCTTCCGGCCGTCGGCAGGGTCGCCGCCCCGGCTGTCGGGATCGTAGGTGGCAAAAATCTCCGTGATGTTCCCCGCCCCGTCTTTCTCGCAGCCGGTGCAGGTGATGAGGTAGGCCCCCTTCAGCCGGCACTCCGGCCCGCCGGGATAGAGGCGCTTGTACTTGGGCACCGGCTCCTCCAGGAAGTCGTCTGCCTCCACCCACAGGTGCCGGGAGAAGGAGATCTCCCTCTTGCCGTCCTCCGGGCGGTTGGGGTTGTTCTCCACCTCAAAGGTCTCGCTCTGGCCCTCGGGGTAGTTGGTGATGGTCAGCTTCACCGGCCGCAGCACCGCCATGGTCCGCTGGGCGGTCTCGTTCAGGTCCTCCCGCAGGCAGTGCTCCAGGAAGCTGTACTCCACGGTGCTAGCGGCCTTGGCCACGCCGATGCGCTCGCAGAAATTCCGGATGGAGCGGGGGGTGTAGCCCCGGCGGCGGAGGCCGCACAGGGTGGGCATCCGGGGATCGTCCCAGCCGGATACCTTCCCCTCCTCCACCAGCTGGCGGAGCTTGCGCTTGCTCATCACCGTGTGGTCGATGCCCAGGCGGGCGAACTCGATCTGCCGGGGCTTGGCCTCCACCGGGCAGTTGGCGATCACCCAGTCGTACAGGGGCCGGTGGGCCTCAAACTCCAGGGAGCACAGGCTGTGGGTGATCCCCTCAAAGGCGTCCTCCAGGGGGTGGGCGAAGTCGTACATGGGGTAGATGCACCACTTGTCCCCCTGCCGGTGGTGGTGGGCGTGGTTGATCCGGTAGAGCACCGGATCCCGCATATTGAAGTTGCCGCTCCCTAGGTCGATCTTGGCCCGGAGGGTCATGGCGCCGTTGGGGAACTCCCCGGCGCGCATCCGCCGGAAGAGGTCCAGGCTCTCCTCCGCCGGCCGGTCCCGGTAGGGGCTGCGGGCCGGGGTGCCCACGTCGCCCCGGTACTCCTTAAACTGCTCCGGCGTCAGCTGGCAGACGTAGGCCAGGCCCTTTCGGATCAGCGCCTCGGCGCACTCGTACATCCGCTCAAAGTAGTCGGAGGCGTAATAGAACCGGTCGCCCCAGTCGAAGCCCAGCCAGTGGATGTCCTCCTGGATGGCCTCCACATACTCCACGTCCTCCTTGGAGGGGTTGGTGTCGTCCATCCGCAGGTTGCACAGGCCTCCGTACTTCTCAGCCGTGCCGAAGTCGATCACCAGGGCCTTGCAGTGCCCGATGTGCAGATAGCCGTTGGGCTCCGGCGGGAAACGGGTGTGGACCGTCATGCCCTGGAAGCGGCCACCCTCTGCGATGTCCTCGTCGATAAACTGATGGATAAAGTTTTTGCTCTCCAGCTCCTCCCCAAGAGGGGTCCTGTTCTCCTCGGCCATGATCTCACACTCCTCATTGCTTGATAGTCCGCGAAAATCGCAGCTTTTGCTATTATATAGAATGTCCAGGGAAAACGCAAGGGGCCGGGGGAAGTTTTTTCCAGGGACGCCGGGCCCCAGACCGCCGAAAAGGGCAGCGTCCTTGCCGGCATGCGCAGGCCCGGGGCGCACTGCCCCGGGCCTCTGTCACCTCGCGCCGTCCGCCTACTCCCCGGACTCCTTCCGGTCGCTTCCGGCGTAATCATATAAGAATCTTTTTGCTATGTCCAGCAGAAACCGCTTCCCCGTATCGTCAGCGGCACGCAGCAGTCCCTGTATCTCCCGCACAGCCCGGTCCTCCTCCATGGCTGAGAGGCTGTCCCGCAGCAGACTGTCCACTGTTGTTCCCAGGGCGTTCGCAATATCCACGACTGTTTCCAGGCTGGGCTTGCCATCGTGCCGCTCAATCTGCCCCACATAATTCGCGCTCTTGTTGACCCTTTCCGCCAGCTGCTCAATGGTCAGGCCCAGCGCCAGGCGCTCCTCCCGGATTCGCCTCCCCAGCAGTTCGTAGTCCATGCAGTCACCCCCGGTATTAGTCTAACCGGAGTAAAATCGTTTATTAAGTCACTGTAATCTTTATTTTTAGTTGACTGTAATCTTTTTTCATGATACACTTGCCTCACACCGCAGTGCGGCAGAAATAGAACAGGAGGCGTGCATCAATATGAAAAAGGGACTCTCTGTGCTGCTGGCTATTTTATGGGCGTTTTCGCTGGCAGCCTGCGGCGGAGGCGGATCCGACGGCCAGTCTGAGCAAACAGATCTGCCCGCTCCGCTGGAAGAGGATCCGTGGCTGGTCAGCCTGGTGGAGGACGTCTACGGCGGAGAGCTTCCGGAGGGAGACGGAGCTATGGTATACGGTCTGGAGCTGGCAAAGAGCACCAATGG
>CAJFVK010000147.1 GCA_904420435.1 uncultured Oscillospiraceae bacterium | reverse complement strand
CATGCACCTTTTGAACATCAAGAGCGTGGCGGAGAGGAGAGAGAATATGCTGTGGTTCCGCACCCCCCAGAAGGTCTATTTCAAGAAGGGCTGCCTGCCGGTTGCCCTCAATGAGCTGCGGGATGTGATGGACAAGAAGAAGGCCTTCATCGTCACCGACTCCTTCCTCTATCAGAACGGCTACACCAAGCCCGTCACCGACAAGCTCCAGGAGCTGGGGATCACCTACACCGTGTTCTCCGACGTGCAGCCCGACCCCACCCTGGCCAACGCCCAGGCCGGCGCCAGGGCCATGGCCGCCTTCCAGCCCGACGTGATCATCGCCATGGGCGGCGGCAGCGCCATGGACGCGGGCAAGATCATGTGGGTCCTCTACGAGCACCCGGAGGTGGACTTCCAGGATCTGGCCATGCGCTTTGTGGATATCCGCAAGCGTGTCTACACCTTCCCCAGGATGGGGGAGAAGGCCTACTTCGTGGCCGTCCCCACCTCCTCCGGCACCGGCAGCGAGGTGACCCCCTTCGCCGTGATCACCGACCAGGAGACGGGGATCAAGTACCCCCTGGCGGACTATGAGCTGCTGCCCAACATGGCCATTGTGGACACCGACTGCATGATGAGCCAGCCCAGGGGCCTCACCAGCGCCAGCGGCATCGACGTGCTGACCCACGCCCTGGAGGCCTACGCCTCCGTCATGGCCACGGACTACACCGACGGCCTGGCCCTGAAGGCCATGAAGAACGTCTTTGACTACCTGCCCGCCGCCTACAACGACGGAACCGACGTCACCGCCCGGCAGAAGATGGCCGACGCCTCCTGCATGGCGGGCATGGCCTTCGCCAACGCCTTCCTGGGCGTCTGCCACTCCATGGCCCACAAGCTGGGGGCCTTCCACCACCTGCCCCACGGGGTGGCCAACGCCCTGATGATCTCCCTGGTGGTGCGGTACAACAGCGATCCCAAGCCCCCCAAGATGGGCACCTTCCCCCAGTACCAGTACCCCCACACCATGGAGCGGTACGCCGAGTGCGCCCGGTTCTGCGGCATCAGCGCCAGGACCGATGAGGAGGCTGTGGAGAAGCTCATCGAAAAGATCGAGGCGCTGAAGGCGGCGGTTGGCATCAAGAAGACCATCCGGGACTACGGCGTGGACGAGAATGTCTTCCTGGACAGCCTGGATGCCATGGTGGAGCAGGCCTTTGACGACCAGTGCACCGGCGCCAACCCCCGCTACCCCCTGATGAGCGAGATCAAGGAGATGTACCTGAAGGCCTACTACGGCGCGTAACAGCATGTTTGAGCTGCGAAAACGTCTGACAAGGCGTTTTCGACAGCCTGAGTTCCCCGGCTTGAGAAAGCCAGGGAACTTTTTTTCTCCCGGAGCGTCTGGTATCATAGAGGAAAAGAGAAGGAGGGAAGCGATATGAGGAAGCGTCGGATCCTGGCGCTGCTGCTGGCCCTGGCGATGGTGCTCAGCGGATGCCAGGGGGCACAGAATGAAACCCCGCCGGAGAACCCAGAGGTGGGGGACACCCCCGCACCACCGGTGTTCACCCAGGAGGACTTAGCGGAGGCGGAGGAGATCGTGGCGGACGCCTTGAAGCGGGGGGAGGCGGCCAACCTGCTCCACACCGGGGAGCTGTCGGCGGTCAGCGGAAGGGGGGACCTGTTCTATCCGGTGGACTGCGCCCGGTCCAGCCCCCCCTTTGAAACCCAGGTGGACCTGCCGGCCCTGCTGGCCTCCCTCCACACGGAGGCGGACATTGAGGCGGTCTACCGCAGAGCCTTCGTGCCGGAGCTGGCGGAGCAGTACATCGGGGCGCTGTTTTCTGGTTCGGAGGCCGCCTATCGGTTTGGAGAGGCGGGGGAGCTTCTCCGGAACCAGTTGCCGGCGATCCCTCTGTCCCTGGTCGTGTGGGACCGAAGCGTCCGGGAGATCTTAGAGTGGACGGAGGAGAAGCTGGTGGTGGAGCTGGAGGGGCGGTACATGCTCACCGGCCATCAGGCGGTGCTGCCCCTGACCCTCTGGCAGACGGATGGGGCGTGGCTGCTGGACGAGAGCTTCAGCCCCCGGGAATACGACCCGGAGGAGGGGTTCTACACCCGGGAGGAAGTGCAGGATATCCTGAAGGACGCCCTGGACCGGGCACGCCTGGCGGGCACAAAGATCGGCACCGCCAGCTTCCCCACCATTGCCCGTCCCCAGACCGATTACAGCACGGACCACTATGAGGTCATCGACCTGGAGCAGACGGCGAAAGAGTGTCCGGAGGTGGTGCCCTATCTCCAGAATATGGACACTGTCCGCCAGTGCTATTACGACGCCTTTACGCCCTTGGCGGCGGAGATTTTCTGGCAGAACGCGGAGCCCCTGTACGAGGATACGGACCAGGGGCTGGCCCAGAACATGTCCGTGGCTGCCATGCCTCTGACGATGGCAGTCTGGAGCCTGGGGAAATTCATCGTGTACCGGAACGACCAGGACGCCATTGTCCTGATCTGCCAGTTCAGAAATTCCAACGACTTGAACGAGGTGGATCTGTGTCCCCTGCGGCTGTGGCGGATGGATGGAAAGTGGCTGCTGGACGGGACCTACGACCGGAGCAGCTGGAACCACATTCCCTGGGAGTACCCGCCAATGGAGGAGAACTGAACCGAGAGAGGGGCCGCGGAAATTCCGCGGCCCCTCTCCTCAAGCGGGAGCCTACCCCTCCTCCGCCTCCTCCAGCAGCCGGAAGCCCTCAGACAGGTCCGCCATGGCGGCCTGGAGAGTGGAGAGCATCTCCTGGCTGACCGACTGGATTTTGTCCACATCGGTCTCCTCCAAAAGACTCTCCATCTGCTCCAGATACGCCGCCATGGCCTCGCAGCCGGACTGGAAGCTGGCGTGGGCCTGAGCCAGGTCCTCCGGCGGCGTCAGGGAGGAAAAGGACGCGAAGGGCTCCCGGAGCCCCTCCAGGAGCTCCCGCGCCTGCTCCGGGTCCGAGAGGTCCAGGCCGGTGACCCCCTGCTGGACCGCGGCCAGGGACTCCGCCAGGTCCGCCGCCGCCTGCCGGTAGGATTCCTCCGTAAGGGCTTCGCTCTCCCGGCCGCCGCAGGCGGACAGGCCCAGGGAGAGGGCCAGCAGGGCCGCCAGCAGCCGGAACAGGGATGGACGCTTCATGGAAACCGCCTCCTTTTGGGATTTTGGCGCCGCCCGGCGCCGGGAAACTCTCTCCAGTATATGCCTGCGGCGGGGAAAAAAGAGGTCGAAGGCGCCGCTTCTTCTGCCGGATGGGCCTGTGGCAGCGCTTCCAGAAATTACCTGCATAAGAGGGGGAGGGGCTGGACCCTCCAACTTGCATCCGCCCGTTTCCTGTGTTATACTGAAAAAAGCAAATCCCGCGAAAGAAGGAGAGAGGCACTATGCTGCTGCATATTCGCACAGCCGAACCGGAGGACCTGCAGCGGATGGCTGCCATTGAGGCGGTGTGCTTCCCGCCGGAGCAGGCCGCCAGCCAGGGGGATATCGAGAAGCGGATCGCGGCCTATCCCGGCCATCTCCTGCTGGCCATCTGCCAGGAGGAGGTTGTGGGGTATATCATGGGCCCGGTGATCCGGGAGCCCTACATCCAGGACGACATGTTTGCCGACACCGGCTGTCACGACCCCAATGGTCCCTGGCAGGCGGTGTTCAGCCTGGCGGTGATCCCGCCCCTCCAGCGCCGGGGCATCGGCGGGCAGCTGATCCACGCCATGATCGCCCTGGCCCGCCGGGAGGGCAGGCGGGGGATCACCCTCACCTGCCTGCCGGACAAGGTGGGGTACTACGCCTCCTTCGGCTTTGAGGACCGGGGGATCGGCCAGTCGGTCCACGGCG
>CAJFVK010000146.1 GCA_904420435.1 uncultured Oscillospiraceae bacterium | reverse complement strand
ATATGCAAGCGCCTTTCCGGTTTCCTTTCTCCCCTTCCGGGGATCAGGATGCCTTCTCGAATTGGCTGTTGTAGAGGTCGGCGTAGAAGCCGCCCCTGGCCAGCAGCTCCTCATGGGTGCCCTGCTCGACAATGTCCCCGTCCCGCAGCACCAGGATGAGATCCGCGTTCTTGATGGTAGACAGCCGGTGGGCGATGACAAAGCTGGTGCGGTGCTCGGTCAGCCGGTCCATGGCCCGCTGGGTGATGAGCTCCGTCCGGGTGTCCACGGAGGAGGTGGCCTCGTCCAGGATCAGCATGGGGTTGCCCTGGACCATGGCCCGGGCGATGGTCAGCAGCTGCTTCTGTCCGGCAGAGATGGCGATGCTGTCGTTGAGCACCGTGTCAAACCCTTGGGGCAGGGTTTCGATGAAGTGGTAGATGCCGCAGGCCCGGCAGGCCTCCTCCAGCTGCTGGTCCGTGATGCCCTCCTTGTTGTAGACCAGGTTCTCCCGGACGGTGCCCTCGAACAGCCAGGTATCCTGGAGAACCATGCTGAAGAGATCGTGGACGCTCTCCCGGGTCATTTGGGAGGTAGGCACGCCGTCGATCCGGATCTCGCCGCTGTTCACCTCGAAAAAGCGCATCAGAAGGTTCACCAGGGTGGTCTTGCCCGCTCCGGTGGGGCCCACGATGGCCACCTTCTGGCCTGGCTGGATGTGGGCGGAGAAGTCCTTGATGATGATTTTGTCCGGGTTGTCGGGATAGCTGAAGCGGACGTGGTCGAACTCCACCTCCCCCCGGACCTGGTCCGGCGCATTCAGCTTGCCGGTTTCGTCCGGGAGCTCCTCCTCCTGCAAAAAGTCAAAGATGTGGTCGCCGGCGGCCGCCGCCGTCTGCATCTGGGTCATCCCCTGGGCCAGAGTGCTCAGCGGGGAGGTGAAGAGCCGCACATACAGGATGAACGCCACAATGACGCCGAACTCGATCCGGCCCTCCAGGGCCAGGACCGCCCCCAGGACGCAGACCACCACATAGCCCAGATTCCCCACCACGTTCATCAGCGGCTGCATGACGCCGGACAGGAACTGGCTGCGCCAGTCGGCGTCATAGAGCCCGGCGTTCATGGCGGCGAAGGTCTGCTTCATGCTGCCGCCGGCCTGGGAGATGCGGACCACGTCGTGGCCGGAGTACATCTCCTCCACATAGCCGTTCAGCGTGCTCAGATTGGTCTGCCGGGCGGTAAAGTATTTCTGGGAGCGGCCCATCACCAGGGCCATGACGAGAAAGCCCAGCACCGTGACGGCGATGGCCGCCAGGGCCATGTGCCACTCTGTAATCAGCATCATCACCAGGCAGCCGATGAACTGGGCCGCCGCGCTGATCATGGAGGGCATGCTGTTGGCCAGGGCCTGCTGGAGGGTGCTCACGTCGTTGGTCACCCGGCTGAGGATATCGCCGTGGGACACGGTGTTGAAATACTTCATGGGCACCCGGTTGATCTTCCGGGACAGGTCCCGCCGCAGGTTCCGGGCCAGGTCCAGGGTCACCGTGGCCATGATGTAGTGCTCCACATAGGTGAATACGGCGCTCAGCCCGTAGAGGATCAGCAAGCGGACGCCCACGCGGCCGATGGCCGCCAGGTCGATCTCCCCGGCCAGGGAGTTGGAGATCAGGTTGGTGATCTGGCTGAGCAGGTTGGGCCCGATGATGGTCAGGATGGCGCCGATCACCGCGAACAGCAGCGCCACGGCCACGGGACGCTTCAGCTTGGAGGAATAGGAAAACAGTTCTGTGAGAACGCCCCGGATCCCCCGCTTGCTCTTCTCCGGTACACGCATATTATTTCGCACGCTTTCACACCTCCTTACGCGCCCAGCTCTTCCTGAGAGAGCTGGGACCGGGCAATTTCCTGATACGCGGGACAGGTTTGGATCAGCTGGTCGTGGGTGCCCATGCCCACGACCTTTCCCTCGTCCAGAACGATGATCTTGTCTGCGTTGCGGATCGTGCCGATCCGCTGGGCCACGATGATGCGGGTGGTGTCCTTCAGCTGCCGGTCCAGGCCGGCGCGCAGCTTGGCGTCGGTCCGATAGTCCAGGGCGGAGAAGGAGTCGTCGAACACCAGGATCTCCGGCTTCCGGGCCAGGGCCCTGGCGATGGACAGCCGCTGCTTCTGCCCGCCGGACACATTGGCGCCGCCCTGGGCGATGGGAGCGTCCAGCCCCTCCGGCAGCTTGTCCACAAACTCGGACGCCTGTGCCAGCTCCAGCGCCCGGCGGACGTCCCCGTCCGTCCTGCCGCCCCGGCTCTCGCCGAAGAGCACATTGCTCCGGATGTCGCCGGAGAACAGCACCGCCTTCTGGGTCACATAGCCCACCCGGTCATAGAGGGCCTGGAAGGAGTAGTCCTTCACGTCCACGCCGTCCACCAGCACCTGGCCCTCCGTGGCGTCGTAAAACCGGGCGATGAGGCTCACCAGGGTGGTCTTGCCGCTGCCGGTGGCGCCGATGAAGGCCACCGTTTCGCCCCTCTTCGCCTGGAAGCTGATGTGCTCCAGCACATTCTTCCCGGAGGCGGGGTAGCGGAAGGAGACGTCCCGGAACTCCAGCGTCCCCTGCTCCGGGGCCTCGGACCGGGTCCCCTCATGGAGGCTGGTGCGGGCGTCCAGCACCTCGTTGATGCGCTGGGCGGACACCTGGGCCGCGGGCATGAGCATGATGATCATGACCATCATCATGATGCTCATGATGACGTAGGTGGCGTAGGTGCCGAACACCACAATGTTGCTGAAGGTGGTCAGCCGCAGAGCCTGGTCGACGGCCGGCACGTCGTTGACAATAGCCGCGCCCACCCAGTAGATCACAAGGGACAGTGCGTTCATGGCCAGGGTGACGGCGGGCATCAGGAAGGCGAAGGCCCGCTGGTTGAAGAGCTGGGTCCTCATCAGGGTGCTGTTGGTCCGCTCGAACTTCTCATTCTGATAGTCCTCCGCGTTGTAGGCGTGGACCACGTTGATGCCCGTCAGGTTCTCCCGGGCCACCAGGTTGATGTGGTCCATCAGCTTCTGCACCCGGCGGAACCGGGGCACCACCACGGCGATGATGACCACCATCAGCACCAGAAGCGCCACCACGAACCCGGCGGTGATGGCGGAGAGGGTCCAGCTCTTGTTCACGATCTTGATGATGGCCCACACCGCCATGATGGGGGATTTGATGAGGATCTGCAGCCCCATGGCCACCAGCATCTGGATCTGGGTGATGTCGTTGGTGGTGCGGTTGATGAGGCTGGGGACCGAGAAGGCCATCATCTCCTGCTGGCCGAAGTCCGCGATCTTGTTGAAGACCGACTCCCGGATGGCGTACCCGAAGCCGGCGGCCACCCGGGCGGTGAGATAGCCGCAGATCACGCACAGCACCGCGCTGGCCAGGGTGCAGCCCAGCATCCCCGCCCCGGTGTGCAGAATCTCGGATATCTCGCTCCCAGGGGTTTTAATCAGCACCGTCAGGTTGCTCATGTAGTCCGGCAGCGACAGGTCAAAGTAGATCTGCCCCAGAATCAGGATCATACAGGCGGCGGCCATGAGCCACTCCCGCCGCCGCATCTTTTGAAGTAATCTGATCATAGAATCCTACCTTTATCAGCAAGCAGTCTGTTCCTCCGACAGGCCGCGGGGCCCGGGAATCCCGAGCCCCGCGGAATCGTCCAATGCGTATTTTTTGATATGGGATTACCGGTTGAGGATTTCCATAAACTCCTCGCCGGTGATGGTCTCCTTCTCGTAGAGGTACTCCGCCAGCTCGTCCAGTTTCTCCCGGTTTTCCGAGAGGATCTGGTTGGCCTTCTCGTGCTGGCGCTTCACCAGCTCCACCACCTGCTTGTCGATCTCCGCGGCCGTTTCCGCCGAGCAGGCCAGGGAGGTGTCGCCCCCCAGGTA
>CAJFVK010000145.1 GCA_904420435.1 uncultured Oscillospiraceae bacterium | reverse complement strand
ACCAGGCCGTTGACAAAGCAGTAGCACCCCTGTCCCTGGGAGCGGCCCATCACCATCAGGTCAAAGTCGTCCCCCTCGGTCACGGCGTCCATCATCCGCATCTCCAGCCAGTCCGCCTTGGTGATCCCCTTGGGGATCTCATACTTCGGGTCCGAGCCCGCCCGCTCGATCTCCTCCCGCAGCTCTCCCAGGGTGGGGCCGATCTCCACGCCCAGCACCTCGTTCAGGTTGGAGTTGGCGTCCGCGTCCACCGCCAGCACCGGCTTTTTCCCGCTCTCGCACAGATGCTGGATCAGCAGGCCGCACAAAGTGGTCTTCCCCACGCCGCCTTTTCCCGCCACCGCGATCACATGTCCCATAACAGCACCTCCGTTTTTGATCAAAAGTTTTATTTCTGAACATACTGTTGATTTTTCTGTTCCTCTCCATTATACTGTGCGCAGAGGACTTGGCAATATGCAGTCTTTCCATTCTGTTTTCTTTCTGAACAGAATCCCGAAAGCTGACCAGAAAAAGGAGGCGCCTATGGTGGCTGACAAGGAGCAGGGAAGGAAGATGGACCGGCGGACCCGCTACACCCGCCAGGCCATCCGGGACACGCTGCTGGAACTGATGGAAGAAAAGCCCTTCAGCCGGATCACCGTTACAGAGGTCTGCAAGCTGGCGGAGCTGAACCGGGGCACCTTCTATCTCCATTACCTGGATCTGGACGACGTGCTGGACGACATCCTCTCGGAGATGATCTCAGACACCACCTGTGCCCTGGACCATGTACTCTGCCCGGAGGGGCAGTGCGCCACCTACCCCTTCTGCGACAAAATCCACAGCAGCGGCCGGTACCGGGTGCTGTTTCTGGATGAGTCGGTGACGGAGCGGCTGATGAAAAAGCTCTCGGACACCTGCAAGGAGCGGTATGTCACCTATCTGATGAGCCACAGCCTTTTAACCTTTCCGGAGGCGGAGGCCATCTTCACCTTCCAGATGAACGGGTGCCTGGCTATCAACCGGCTCATGCTCCGCAACCACTGCCCCGACTGGAAAACGGTCCAGCGGGCCGTCGACGGCTTTATCAAAGCGGGGCTGGAGCACCACCTGCTCTCTGACCGGGCACAGCACTTTTCCGGCTGATTTCCGACAATTTCCCGCCCGGCCGGGAACTTTTCCGCCCCTCATACGTCTAAATTGAAAACAAGTGGAAAGGAGAAGGAGGCATGGGAAGAAAGCTGTTTTGCCAGCTGTGCCCGCTGACCTACCGAATCTCTGTGGAAAAATGCATCGCCCTGCGCCGGCTGCGGGACGCCTGCTCCCCGACGCGCCTGGCCTCCCAGCGCCAAGCGGAGCCCCTGCCGGTGGTCCTCTACCGGCATAGCTCCCTGATCCGGCGGCGGCTGGGAAACGTGGACATGCGCCTGCAGGAGAACAAAGCGGTGAATCTCTCCATTGCGGCGCCCCTGGTCAACGGGGTCCTGATCCGCCCGGGGGAAACCTTCTCCTTCTGGCGTCTGGTGGGCCGCCCCACCGCCCGCCGCGGCTTCCGGGAGGGCCTGACCATCTCCACCGGCCGCACCTCCAGCGGCGTCGGCGGCGGCATGTGCCAGTTTACCAACCTGATCCACTGGATGGTGCTCCACACCCCCCTGACCATCACCGAGCACCACCACCACGACGGCATGGACCTCTTCCCCGACTATGGCCGCCAGATCCCCTTTGGTACCGGCACCTCCATTGTCTTCAACTACCTGGACTACCGGTTCCGCAACGACACGGACGCCACCTTCCAGCTGCTGACCTGGGTGGACGGGGAGTATCTCCGGGGCGAACTGCTGTGCAACCGTACCCTGCCCCTGCGCTACCACATCCACGCCCGGGACGAGCGCTTCGTCCGGGAGGGTGATATCGTGTACCGGGAGGGGGAGGTCTGGCGGGTAACCGTCGACGCCAGGACTGGCCGCAAGGTGGCGGAGGAACTCCTGCGGCGCAACCACGCCCGGGTCCTCTACGACACCGCTGGCCTGGACATCCAGGAGGCCGCGGCTCCCCAGGGACGCCATCCCTCCTGACCGTATCATCTTTCCACCATGGGCCCCGGGGCGAAAACCGCTCCGGGGCCCTCCGCGTTTCCCCGGACTTTCGGCAGGAACCGCCTCCGCGCGCCGGCCCGATGCAGGGCAGGACGGCGGATTTCTTCGATTCAGTGGAAAAGGTTCTGGAAGAAAGCGCCTGATTTGTGAATTTTTTTACAGCCTAACCGTTGACAATTCCAGGCGCGGTGTGTAAGATGAACACGTTATATTATTTCAAATATTTTAACCATTCAGAAACAGGAAAGGAACAGGAGCTATGTTTGAGAAAGTCCGTGACGTGATTGTGGAGAGCCTGGGCTGCGACGCCGAGATGGTAACCATGGAGGCCAGCCTGGCCGACGACCTGGGCGCAGACAGCATCGACGCTGTGGAGCTGAACATTGCGCTGGAGGACACCCTGGGCACCGCCATCCCCGACGAGGCCCTGGCGGACATGAAGACGGTCGGCGACATTGTGAACTACCTGGAGCAGAACGCCTGAGCGGGGAGGCAGCCGGTATGACGAGAGAAGAACTGTTTGAACTGATGGGCCGCTTTGAGGCCGGCTCCATCCACCGGCTGGAGTACAGCGAGGGGGAGAGCCGCCTGGTACTGGAGAAGGCCCCGCCCGCCATTGCGGCGGCGCCGGCCGCCCCGGTCTATGCCGCTCCGGCGGCAGCTTCCGCCGCGCCGGCGGAAGCGCCAGCCGCCCCGGAGGGCGCCACCATCGACGCCCCCCTGGTGGGGACCTTCTATGCCGCCTCCTCCCCGGACGCGGCCCCCTTCGTAAAGGCCGGGGACACGGTCCGGAAGAACGACACGGTCTGTATCCTGGAGGCCATGAAGATGATGAGCGAGGTGCCCGCCCCCTGCGACTGCGTCATTGAGGAGGTGCTGGCCGCCAACGGCGACCTGGTCGGCTACGGGCAGCCTCTCTTCCGGATCCGGGAGCTTTAACCATGTTCCGCCGTATATTGATCGCCAACCGAGGCGAGATCGCCGTGCGGATCATCCGGGCCTGCCGGGAGATGGACATTGAAACCGTGGCGGTGTACTCCACCGCCGACCGGGACGCCCTCCATGTGCAGCTGGCCACCAAATCCGTGTGCATCGGCCCCCCCAAGGCCGCCGACAGCTACCTCAATCAGACCGCCGTGCTGACGGCGGCGGTGGAGAGCGGCTGCGAGGCCATCCACCCCGGCTATGGCTTTTTGTCAGAAAACGCGGACTTCGCCGACCTGTGCCGCCGGTGCGGGCTGAAGTTCATCGGCCCCCCGGCGGAGGTAATCCGCTCCATGGGGGACAAGGCCGCCGCCCGGGAGATGATGAAGAAGGCCGGCGTGCCGGTGATCCCCGGCTCTGACGGCTGCGTGTCCGGCGCGGAGGAGGCCCTGCGGGTGGCGGAGGAGATCGGCTACCCGGTGATGCTGAAGGCCAGCGCCGGCGGCGGCGGCCGGGGGATGCGCCGAGTGTTCTCGGCGGAGGAGCTGCCCGCCGCCTTTGCCGCCGCCCAGGCGGAGGCCGTGGCCTGCTTCGGGGACGGCTCCATGTACGTGGAGAAGCTGATCCTCCGGCCCCGGCACATTGAGTTCCAGATCATGGCCGACAGCAAGGGCAACGTGGTCCACCTGGGGGAGCGGGAGTGCTCCATCCAGCGCAAGAACCAGAAGCTCATGGAGGAGGCCCCCTCCTGCGCCCTCAGCGGGGAGCTCCGGGAGCAGATGGGCCAGGCGGCGGTGGCCGCCGCCAAGGCCTGCGGCTACGAGGGCGCCGGCACGGTGGAGTTCGTGCTGGACAAGGAGAAGCACTTCTATTTTATTGAGATGAATACCCGCATCCAGGTGGAGCATCCGGTCACCGAGATGGTCACCGGCATCGACCTGGTCCGGGAGCAGCTCCGGGTGGCGGCGGGGATGCGCCTGTCCTTCACCCAGGAGGACGTGGTGATCCGGGGCCACGCCCTGGAGGTCCGGGTCAACGCGGA
>CAJFVK010000144.1 GCA_904420435.1 uncultured Oscillospiraceae bacterium | reverse complement strand
AGGGCCTGGACCTGGGCGCCCCCCAGGCGGGAGGTGTAGATTTTCTGAAGATGGGTGACTTCCAGCAGTGTCATAAGAAAACCTCCTTGGTGATCGTGCCTCCAGTATACTCCGCCGGGCCGGGGCGTTTCCAGCGATCTGCCTTACAAAACAAGGCGGAACCTTACAAAGCTGTAAGGTTCCGCCTTGTTCCGTCCTGGCCTACTCCGGCTGGATGGGGCGGGTGGACAGGTCGAAGGTGACGGCGGTGCCCGCCCCGGGGCGGGAGGAGATGGACACGTCGTGGCCCAGCCGGCGGAGGATCCGGCGAGTCAGGTACAATCCGATGCCGGTGGCCCGCTTGTCCAGGCGGCCGTTGCGGCCGGTGTAGCTCATCTCCCAGACCCGGGGCAGGTCCTCCGGGGCGATGCCGATGCCCGTGTCCGCCACGGTGAGGCGGCCATCCTCGGCGGAGATGGTCACCGTCCCGCCGGAGGGGGTGTACTTCAGAGCGTTGGACAGCACCTGCTCCAGGGCGAAGGCCAGCCACTTCTCGTCGGTGAGCACCGTCTCCCCCGCCATCGGCCCCAGGTCCAGGCGGATCTCCCGGCGGATGAACAGGGGCGCGTACCGCCGCACCGACTGGCGGACCAGGTCCTCCAGGGGGCAGGGGGCGATCACCAGGTCGGCGCTGTCGCTGCCCAGGCGCAGGTAGGCCAGCACCATGTCCACGTAGCGCTCGGTGGTGAACAGCTGGCTTTGGAGCTCCCGGCTGAGGGGGGTGTCCTCCTCCTGGAGGATCAGCCCCATGGCCGCCAGGGGGGTTTTGATCTGGTGGGCCCAGAGGGTGTAGTACTCCAGCATGTCCTGGCGCATGGCCTCCTGGCGGGCCAGGGCGGTGTCCATCCGGCCGGAGAGGGTTTCCAGCATCTCCTGGTAGTCCTCCTCCAGCAGGTCCAGGGCCTCCGGCAGCCGGTCCACCGGCAGCCTGGCCTCCTCCATCAGCCGCCGGAGCAGCCGGTGGCGGCGGACATACCGGGAGAAGCAGGCCAGGAAGAACACGCCGCCGGCCAGGAGGCAGAGAAGGGCGGCGAAAAAGCCCGCCTCCGCCGGCATCCGGTAGAGGACGGCCACGCCGGTAAAGATCACACAGAAGGCGGCCAGCATCAGAATGGTGGGGATGTGCCGCCGGAGATAAGTCCAGAGAAGCTTCATGTGTCCTCCGCCAGATAGCCCACGCCCTTTTTGGTGACGATCAGGTGCTCCGCACCCAGGTCCGCCAGCTTCCGGCGCAGGCGGGTCATGTTCACGGTGAGGGTGTTGGTGTCCACAACCAAGTCCGGTTCCCACAGGCGCTGCATCACTGGAGGATCCGCTGCTCATTCCGGGTCAGCTCCACCGTCCGGTCCCCCCGGACGGCCACGCCGTCCCCCAGCCGGAGGGTGACGCCGCCGCAGGAGAGCAGGTCCGCCGGGGCGGCAAAGTCATAGGCCCGGCGGAGCAGGGCCTGGACCTTGGCCACCAGCACCGACAGGTCAAAGGGCTTGGCCACAAAGTCGTCGGCCCCCACGGAGACCGCCATGACGATGTTCATGTTGTCCGAAGCGGAGGAGAGGAAGAGGATGGGCACCTTGCTGAGCTTCCGGATCTCTGTGCACCAGTGGTAGCCGTTGTAGAAGGGAAGTCCGATGTCCAGGATCACCAGCTGGGGGTTCTCCGCGGCAAACTGCTCCGTCACGTGCTGGAAATCCGTGGCCGCGGCGCAGGCGTAGCCCCAGCTCTCCAGGTGGCGGCAGATGGCCTGGGCGATCACCTGGTCGTCCTCCACCAGAAAAATTTTCATCCCCTCACCTCCAGTAAATTCCCCTGTATCCTACCACATCGCCGGCGGATTTTCCAGCCCTTTTGTCCCATCCCCGGGTGGAGGCCGCCAGCCGGAAGCGGGCGGATAAAAAAGAGGGCGTCCGCAGCTGCGGACGCCCTCTTTGACGCGAAGGGTAGCGAGGTGGGAGAGTTCTCTTAGAACATCTCCTTGCTCATCTTTTCGATCTCGGCGCTGACGGCCTCGTAGACGCCGGGATAGGTGCTCACGGACAGGCCCTGGGTGGTGTTGGGGATGAAGTACTTGGTGCCGTAGGTCTGGCAGGTCTCCCGGACCACCTTGGCCACCAGCTCGGGGGTCCAGTCGGGACGGTCCACGCTGGCGCTGTCGATGCCGCCCATGAAGGTGATCTTGCCGCCGTACTTCTCAATCAGCTCGTTGATGTTGTTGGAGGTCATGACGCCCTGCCAGATGTCGACGCCCATGTCGATCATGTAGGGCACCAGGGTGGCGGCGTAGGAGTCGGAGTGGTGGACGACCAGCTCCACGCCGTGGGACTTGTAGTAGCCGTAGATCTGCTTGTAGGAGGGCAGCAGGAACTCCTCGAACATATCCGGGGAGATGAAGGTGGACTTCTGGCTGCCCCAGTCGTCGTGGTGGAACACCGCGTCGGGCTTCAGGTACTTGCACAGCACCTCGGCGTACTTCAGCTCCCACTCGGTCAGGTAGTCGATCAGCTCCTTGGTGCACTCGGGCTCCTCATAGAAGTTGACCAGGGCCTCCTCGATGCTCTGCAGGTGGTGCAGCTGCTCGAAGATGCCGGGGGCCACCATGGCGGTGGCGAAGGTCTGGCTGCGGTCGATCTTGGCGGCAGCCTCGGCGTAGGGGGCCCAGACATCCTCCGGGAAGTCCAGGCTGGGGGCGTGGACATAGTCCCGCCAGTGGGTGATGTCCTTGCAGACGATATGCTCCGCGTCGTGGACCGGGAAGGCGCCGGGGGTGCCCTCGGGCCAGGAGCGGGTGATGCCCCAGGCGTTGACGACGTTATACTCGCCCAGCTTGGGGTTCTTGTTGTTGGCGGAGAAGGGGTTGCCGGGCATCATGGTCATGAACTCGTACTGGTTGACGTACCGGTCGGGCTTGCCGCCGCGGATGGTCTCCAGCAGATTTTGACGAATGGACAGCATGGATGGTACCACCTTTCTGTATGTAGTAAATAGTTGGATTGGACTAATATCCATTGTATCGGTCCGGGGGGCCGTCCGCAAGAGCTTTTCCCTGAAAACAGAGAATTCCAACGAAGTGGCAGAAAAATGGAAAAATCATCCTACAACTTGTAGGATGACAGAGGCGGCCCCGGAAAATCCGAGAGGAAGGCGGCGGAAACGTGTCCCGGCGATCCCTTGCGCGCCAGTGGAACAGGGGAAACGGAACTTTTTCCCTGCCGGAAGAGAGAATTTCCTACAAGTTGTCGTAAAATGGCGGGGAAGAGGCGCCCTTCCCGCAAAGCGGTTTCCGGCATAACCACGCGCAGAGCGGGAGCGGCTTGCCGGGAATGGACGGCCCTCCCGCAGTAGATCCTGGCGCACAGCGCCGCATCTCGGAAGAGGAGCGGCAAGCCATACGACCGCTTTGCTGTCCTGCCGGGGCAGGAGGGAGCGCGGAAGCCCGCTGGCGACGCGCCGGGAGAACCTTCGAAAGCGTTTCGACGGCTTTTCGCCTTGCGCGGAGCGGGATTTTGGTGTATGATCTTCTCCAGAACACGCTATACTAGAGGGAGCGATCAGGTTTTTCAGACAGGAGGTTGGAGAGTGTGGCAGCCAGAAAAGCGCTGAAGTGGGCGGCCGCGGCCTGCTCCGCCGCCGGCGTCGGGCTGGGCGCAGCGGCGGCGCTGGGATTCCGGACGGCGGTGCTGCGCCGGGACAGGACGGAGGAGGAGTTTGAGCGCAAGCTGGACCGGGGAAACTGGAACGGCCGGAACGAGGAGCTGCGGCGGAACATGGACTGGTTTCGCAGCCAGGAGCGGGAGGAGCTGACCATCACCTCCAAGGACGGTCTGAAGCTCTGCGGGTCCTATCTGGAGGCACCCAATGCCCGGGCCTGTATGCTGCTGTTCCACGGGTTCCGGTCCCGGGGGCTGCTGGACTTCGCCATGGTGCTGCCCCTGTTCTACCAGAACGGCCTGAGCGTCCTGCTGGTGGACCAGCGGGCCCACGGGCGCAGCGAGGGGAAGTATATCGGCTACGGCATCCTGGAGCGGTACGACTGCCAGCAGTGGGCCTGGTTCCTCCACGCCAAGCTGGCCGGACGGCTGCCGATCTTTCTGGAGGGGCTGTCCATGGGGGCCGCCACGGTGATGATGGCCTCGGAGCTGCCCATGCCGCCCAGCGTGGTGGGGGTGATCGCCGACTGCGGTTACAACTCCGCCTGGGATGAGATGCGCCACTGCATCCACCGGTGGTACCACGTGCCGGCCTTCCCGGTGCTGAACCTGACGAATCTCCTCTGCCGGCTGCTGGCCAAGTACGACCTGCGGACGGTGACCTCCGCCCAGGCCCTGGCCAACAGCCCTCTGCCCCTGCTGCTGATCCACGGCACGGGGGACGACTTTGTGCCGGCGGACATGTCCCAGGAGAACTACGCAGCCGCCGCGGGGGAAAAGCGGATGATCCTGGTGGAGGGGGCGACCCACGGCATCAGCTACCTGGTAGAGGAGGAGCGCTGCCGCCGGGAGCTGCTGGCGTTTGTGGACCAATACGCCGGACAGTACCGGCCGGCCTGAGAGAAGCGGAAGGAGGGCGTCCTTTTGGACGCCCTCCTTAGTCTGTCAAAAAGGCGCTGTGGCCTTTGAGCAGGCCCAGCCGATGCCGCTGCTTTTATGCGGTGTTTCCGGGCGGTTTTGGGTGCATAGGGGAGCGCATCCGGCGGCATACTAGAGAAAATTGCCGCGGAGGGACCGATATGGAACAGCTGAGCAGCGCACTGAAGGAAAACCGGGAGGAGCTGGACCGGCGGATCGGCGTGGGACGGAGCTTTGACGTGATCGCCAGGGATCTGTTCATCGGCGGGCGGGAGGCCCGGTTGTATGTGCTGGACGGGTACGGGGACGACGGCGTCATCGAGCGGATTTTGTCCTTCCTGCTGGATGTGACGCCGGAGGAGATGGACGGGATTTCCAGCATGGACCAGCTGATCGCCCACTATGTGACCTTTGGAGAGGTCAGCGCGGAGAGCCGGCTGGAAACCATCCTGACCGGCGTTTTTCTGGGCAAGACCGCCCTGGTGGTGGAGGGCTTTGACCAATGCGCCATGATCGACGCCAAGACCTTCCCCGGCCGGGACGTGCAGGAGCCCCCGGACGCCAGGGTGCTCCGGGGCTCCCACGACGGCTTTGTGGAGATCCTGCTGAAGAACACCGCCCTGATCCGCCGGCGGATTCGGGACGAGAACCTGACCTTTGAGAGCCATCAGGTGGGAGAGAAGAGCCACACGGATGTGGTGCTGGCCTATATGGAGGACCGGGTGGACCGGAAGATCCTGGAGGAGGTCCGGCAGAAGCTGAGCCGGATCGACGTGTGCTCCACCGCCATGAGCCAGGAGAGCGTGGCGGAGGCCATGATGAGCCC
>CAJFVK010000143.1 GCA_904420435.1 uncultured Oscillospiraceae bacterium | reverse complement strand
TGGAGAGCGGTGGAGAGGATCACCACCGGCCGGTAGAGAATCGCGGTGAGCACGGCCACGATGACGCCGACCACCAGCCCCACGATCAGGCCGGCGCCCGTATGCTCCTCGATGGCGGCGGGCTCCAGGCAGCGCAGCGCGTGTTCCACACCGCTTGCGAATCCCAGAATCGTCATGGCCAGCATCGCGTTGGCCCCGTTGATCAGGCACACCGCCAGCTTGTGGAGCTTAAAGGCGATAAAGGCCACCAGCGCTCCCCCCAGCAGGCCTATCAGCAGGCCGGAGCCCATGGACCCGGTGGCGATGACGCCGATGATGGAGAAGCCCAGCACCCCCACCAAAAACCCCATCAAGGAGATGTACAGCTTTAAGACGCGGTAGCCGAAAAAGCACTGGATAGCGCCCGGGATGGCCAGGATCACCCCCAGGATCGCCAGACCGGACTTGACGGTTTCCGCAGCTCCGTTTAATAGCAGATCGAACATGTTTTCTTCCTCCTTTTTTCTTTAGAGGGCGGTGCGCCCTCTCCTTGCCGATCTTGTTTGGCCGCCCGGCGGCGGGGGTGGGGCAGGTCAGCCTGTTTGGGAACGCTCCGGCTCCGGGAGCCTGCTCCCCTGTTTTGGATGTGTCCACCGCCCCGCCGCCGGGGGTGAGCGCTCCGCCGCTCACACCAGTAAGATCCGCGAGCCCCCCTCCGGGTTTTAGGTTTTTCAAATTTTTTCAGAAAAAGTTTCTCAGAAGGAAAACCGCTGCCCGGCAGGGCGGCAAAGAGGCCCCGCGCAGCCCAGTGCTGCGCGGGGCCTCGGCGTGTTCGGTTCAATGGGTCAGCTTGTGGGCCAGATCGCCTGATTCACCTTTTCCAGGATCTCATCATAGACCGCCCAGAGTTGGTCCCGGCCCCCCAGCTCCAGCGGCAGGCCCGGCGGGACGATGCTGCCCTCGGGAAGCGCATAGGGGCTGCACACCTCCAGGCTGGGACAGGCGGCCAGCGGGGTCAGGTCCACCGGCAGCTGGAACAAGTTAAGGTTCACCGCCCGCAGCTGGGTCAGCTGGGACAGAGGGGACAGGTCCATCACCTCCTCCTTGGCGCTCAAGCTGATATACTCCAGGGCCGGCATATAGGATACCAGCTCCAGAGCGCCGGGGAAATTCTCATAACGATCCACTGTTAGCATAAGGAGCTCCGGCAGCTCCGCGGTGAGTGTCAGCGTGTTTCGGCTGCCTGATGCATCCTGTACAGATAGATCGCGCAGCTCGGTCAGGCCGGACAGGTCCAGCGTATGGCCCTGCAGCAGGAGATGGAGATGCATCAATGACATCCGCTCCTCCAAAGGCGTCAGGTCGGCCCCCGGCGCCACGGACATACTCAGCAGCTTCAAATTGGGCAGCCCCTCCAAAAAACGCAGGTCGGCCGCTTCCGCCCCTGGGATCGCACCCAGATCCAGAAAGGTCAGCTGGGCGTTCTCCCCTATGGTGCCCAGCAGCGTATCCGGGTCGTGGGAGTAGAGATGGACGCCGGTCAAATAGGGCAGCTGGGAGAGGTCCTCCAGACTGCTCACCGGCCCGGTGCCCTCCTCCGCGATGGAAAAAGAATCCTGATCTGTCCAGCCCAACGCCATCCCCGCATCTGTCACCCACAGCATGCGGACCTCCTCCAGGTCGTCCTCCCGGATGGTCCCCTCCGGTATGTCCAGCAGGACGCGGATGTTCTGCTCAAAGGCGGGGTCGGAGAAGGTGACGGCGGGGGACTGGCTCAGGGCGATCCCTACGCCGCCCACCAGCACCGCCCCGGCGGCCACGCCGGCGGCGATCTTCATCTTCAGCGCCCCGGCCGCCCCCTTCAACGCGGCTCCGGCAGCTGTGTGGCCCCCGGAGGCTGCGGCCGCCGCCCCTGTCCCGGCAGCCTGCCCTCCGGCTGTGGCCGCTGCACCCGTTCCGGCAGCCTCTCCCGCCGAGGCGGCTGCCGCCGCCGTGGAGGCCGCTGCGGCCCCGGCCGTCCCCAGGCCCGCCGCCACGCTCTGCCATGCGTGGAGGAACGCGGCCGGGGCAGGAAGTTCTCCGCCGATGCAGGCCAGCAGAAGACCGATGGGCGCAAAGGAGTGCAGACGGATCCCGTCCCGGGCCTCCAGGGCCAGGACCCCCTCCTTCAGCTTTTTCCGGGCGTAGTTCAGCCGGCTCTTCACCGTGTTCTCCGTACAGCCCTGCAGCCGGGCGATCTCCTCCACGGAGAACTCGGAGAAGTAGTACAACACCACGCACTCCCGCTGCTCCGGGGGCAGTTGGTCCACCAGCTCCAGGACCAGACGGCGGGTTTCCCCGCTGTCCGCCGCCGCCTCAGGCAGGATCTTCTCGTCCGGATCGGGGATGGAGTCGAAATAGCTGTTCTCCTCCTCATCCTGCTCCGGGGAGACATAACGTTTTTCCCGGTTGTGGAATTTACGGCAGCAGTTGGCCGTGATCTGGAACATCCAGTGGAGAAAGGCCTCTGGCTTTTGCAGCTTGTCCAGGTTCTGCAGGGCGGAGAGGTAGCTCTCCTGCACCGCGTCCATGGCCCGGTCCGGGTCGCTGGTCAGCCGGAGGGCCAGGGCATAGACCCGCTGGCAGGTCTGCTGATACAGCTGGCTCATGGCCTCCTGGTCGCCCCCTTGGGCCTTTCGCACCAGTTCTGTCAATTCCATCCTTTCTCTCTCCTCCGCACGCTTTTCTTGGACACATTCCACAGGCATGTCCCTGTTCGCTCGATCTCACTCGACTTTTAGTATACCACGGCAGCATATAAAGGCAAGAAGATCCCAGCCTGTTCCAGACGATGGACCGTATTTTAGCAGCTTCACCCCTTACAGATCATGCGGCTGGGCCGCCTGTGCAGCCAGGGTTTCTGTTCGGCAAAAAAACACCATCCCATTTCAAATGGGGTGGGTGTTTTGCGGCGCGCCAAGATTTTACCTGAATGACATTGCCATGGAGGGCGGGTCTTTTTTGCGCTGTTTCCCTCCCTTTACTTCAAGGGAAGCCTTTGCTATAATGGACACAGACAGATTGCCCGGCACAGGAGGGCGGGGCAATCCGGGCCGGAAAAACGGGGAAGGAGAAGAGCCTATGAAAAACGTCAAGTGCGCCAGATGCGTCAAATGCGGCAGGGAGTACGCCGCCGTTCCGGATCTCACCACCTGCCAGTGCGGCGGGATCCTGGACATCATCTACGACTACGACTATATCAAATCCCAGCTGACGGAGGAGAAGCTGGCGGCCCGTGGGGAGCGCTCCATGTGGCGCTACCGGGAGCTGCTGCCGGTGGAGCCGGACACCCCCCAGCCGCCCCTCCGGGTGGGCTGGAGCCCCCTCTATGAGGCGGACCGGCTGGCGGAGGAGCTGGGGCTGGGGAAACTCTACGTGAAGGACGACGGGCTGAACCCCACCGCGTCCCTGAAGGACCGGGCCAGCGCCATGGCGGTGGCCAAGGCCCGGGAGGCGGGGGCGGAGGTGATCGCCTGCTCCTCCACGGGCAACGCCGCCAGCTCTCTGGCGGGCAACGCCGCGGCAGCAGGGATGCGGACCTACATCTTTGTCCCCTCCCGGGCCCCCAAGGGGAAGGTGGCCCAGCTGATGACCTTCGGCGCCACGGTGATCTCCGTCCAGGGCAGCTATGAGGATACCTTTGAGCTGAGCAAGGCCGCCATTGACAAGTGGGGCTGGTACAACCGGAACGCCGCCATCAACCCCTATCTCTCCGAGGGCAAGAAGACCGTGGCCCTGGAGATCATGGAGCAGCTAAACTGGCAGGTGCCGGACTACATCGCCATCTCCGTGGGCGACGGCTGCACCATCGCCGGCCTCTGGAAGGGCCTGAAGGACCTGTACGCCGTCGGCTTCATCGACCGGCTGCCCCGGCTGATCTCTGCCCAGGCGGAGGGCTGCTGCCCCATCAACCGCAGCATCGAAACCGGGGAGCCCTGGCACCCCATGGAGGAGAACACCCTGGCGGACTCCATCGCCGTGGGGGTGCCCCGGAACGCGGACAAGGCCCTCATGGCCATCCGGGAGAGCCGGGGGCTCACGGTCAACGTCAGCGACCAGGAGATCATGGCCGCCCAGAAGCTCCTGGGGCGGACCTGCGGCGTCTTCGGCGAGCCCGCC
>CAJFVK010000142.1 GCA_904420435.1 uncultured Oscillospiraceae bacterium | reverse complement strand
CGCTGAATGAACTGATGAAAGAGGAAACGGCATGACCCCGAAAGGCCATGCCATTCCCTCTAAAACACAATTACTTTCTTATGGCACCCCGGCTTTGGCGGGGGCGTTTCTTCTCCGAAATCCTGGAGCAAGCGCTCAGCTGGTGATGTGCTTGAAGTTGCCCATGGTCTCATTGACCTCCGACACACAGGCGAAGGTGCCGGGGAACTGGCTGAGGATCTCCTGGAAGTGGACGATCTGGTGGCGGTTCACAACGCAGACCAGCAGGTCCCGCTCCTCCCTGTTGTACATGCCCTGGGCGGGGAGCACCGTGACCCCGTGGTGGAGCTCCTTCATCAGCCGGGCGGCCAGGGCGTCGGCGTCGCTGGTGACCACCTCGAATTTCAGGGCCTTCTTGCCGCCCTTCAGGATGCTGTCGCTGATCCGGGAGCTTAAGTAGCAGTAGGCCAGGCACATGATCACCGGCTCAAACTGGCAGCCGTAGACGAAGAAGGACAGCACCGCCACGGAGGCGTTCAGGGAGAAGATCAGCCACACCAGGCTGGCCTCCGGCCGCTTTTTCCGGACCCAGGCGGCCACAATGTCCGTGCCGCCGGTGGCGCCTCCCTGCCGGATGGCGCAGCCGTAAATGGCCCCGCTGATGATCCCCGCCGCCACCGGCCCCAGGATGGCGGAGTTGCCGTTGGGGTTGTAGTAGGCCAGGGCGCTGAGATCCACCTGCCCCAGCGCCAGGTTCACCCCGGAGAAGGCGAGGACGAAAATCAGGTTCTTCAGGGCAAAGTCGTGCCCCACCTTCTTCCAGGCCAGCAGCAGAAGGGGAATGTTGATGATCAGGGAGAAGCTGCCGATGTTCACGTGGAACAGGTACTGCACAATGGTGGCCAGGCCGTTGATCCCCGCCGGCGCGAAGGCGTTGGGGAACACAAAAATCTGATAGCTCAGGCCCATGGCCGCCGCCAACACAATGATCAGGCCGTAGCTCTTCCAGCTCCGGCTGCCGGGTGTTTCCATCTCTGTTCTGCCCCCATATCGATGTTTTTGCTGTTTCCAGCAGGAGTATACATCAATCGGAGGCGGTTTGCAATCTTTCCTGCACAATTTGGGGCGTTTTGCAGAAAAACTTTTGCGCCTTGCAAAATGGGAAAACACCGCCGGCGGTTTCCATCCAAAACCGGCGGCGCGGTGCATCCATCCGGAAGCCCGCCCGGCAAAAGAAGGGCAAGGGGCGGGGAAGCTTCCGCCTCCCCGCCCCTGCGGACGCCGGGTCACTTCATATAGTGCTGGACTGTGCCGGCCACCTGTTCCATGGCGTCGGAAACCGACTGGGCGGCCTTCCCCGCCGGCGTCTTGGGATGGGCCTTGGGCCGCAGGAGCATGTCCGCCGCCATGCCCGCCGCCGCGCCGATCACCGCGCCGCCGATAAAGGAGCCGATTTTCATATGCTGCTCACCGCCTTTCCGCCCGCTGGGGCTGACGGAGGTAGTATGCGCGGAAAAAGGGGATTTAACCGCCTTGCGTCCGCTGCCGCCTTGGTTTATAATAAACCCGTATACCGACTGATTTCCGGCCCGGGCGCCGGCTGGACGACCGTTTCCGGCCGGCGGCGCCCGCCGGAGAAAAATCTGGAAGTTTGAGGGAAAACCGCCTATGACCACCATCTATCTGATCCGCCACGCGGAGGCGGAGGGAAACCTCTACCGCCTGGCCCACGGCCAGTACAACAGCCTGGTGACGCCCCGGGGCTACCGGCAGCTGGCCTGCCTGCGCCGCCGCTTCCGGGACGTGCCCATCGACGCCGTCTACGGCAGCGACCTCTTCCGCACCCAGGCCACCGCCTCAGCGGTCTACGGCCTGAAGAACCTGCCCTTCCGCCCCCTGCCTTTGCTGCGGGAGGTGAACCTGGGGGCCTGGGAGGGCCTGACCTGGACGGAGGTCCAGCGGCTGGACCAGGAGATGCTGGTCCACTTCAACAGGGAGCCGGACCTGTTCCGTGTGGACGGCGGGGAAACCTTCGACGTGGTCCGGGACCGGCTGCTGGAGGGGATCCACCAGATCGCCCGGGAGTGCCCCGACGCCACGGTGGCCGCCACCAGCCACGGGGCGGCCATGCGGGTGCTCCTGGGGACCATCCAGGGACTCTCCCTGCGGGAAACCGGGGCGCTGGGCCACTGCGACAACACGGCGGTGAACTGCCTGGAGGTGGAAAACGGCAAAATCCGCCTGGTGTACCAGAACGACACCACCCACCTGACCGAGGGGCTCTCCACCTTCCGCCGGCAGACCTGGCACAAGAACAGCCTGGCCACGGAGCCGGGCCTGTGGTTCCGCACCCTCCGGGAGGACGAAGCCGGAAAGACCCTGGAGGGCATGATGGAGGAGGACGCGGCCGGCCGGGTGGAAATGGTCCTCGCCGACGACGCCCTGGTGATCAACGACTACCGCCTGCTGCCCCAGTACCGGGGCCACCGGTTCGGCGGGGCCCTCATGGGCCAGGCGGTCCAGTACGCCCGGAAAAACGGCCGGGAGAAGCTGCGGCTCACCTGCGGCGGGGACCTTGCCGGCTATTTTGCCCAGTTCGGCTTTCAGGAGACGGAGCGCCGGGGGACGGACCGGGTCATGGAGCTGGACATCCGGCTGATCATCCGGGAGATCCCGGAGGCGTAGGGCCTCCCCCGCTCTCCCAGAACAAGGAAAGAAAGGATGCGGCTATGGACCGATACGATTTTCTCCCCGTCAGCCGGGAGGACATGCACAGCCGGGACTGGTGGTACTACGACTTTCTGCTGATCACCGCCGACGCCTATATCGACCACCCCAGCTTCGGCAGCGCCATCATCGCCCGGGTGCTGGAGGGGGAGGGCTACCGGGTGGCCATGCTCTCCCAGCCGGACTGGCGCAGCACGGCGGATTTCCTGGCCATGGGCAAGCCCCGGTACGGCATCTTCATCGGCGGGGGGAATATCGACTCCATGGTGGCCCACTACACCGCCGCCAAAAAGCGCCGGTCCGCCGACGCCTACAGCCCCGGCGGGAAGATGGGCCTGCGGCCCGACCGGCCCACCATCGTCTACGCCAACCGCTGCCGGGAGGCCTTTCCCGGCGTGCCCATCATCATCGGCGGCCTGGAGGCCAGCCTCCGCCGCTTCGCCCACTACGACTACTGGGACGACGCCGTCCGCCGCTCCATCCTGCTGGACGCCCAGGCGGACCTTTTGACCTACGGCATGGGGGAGCGGGCCACCCGGGAGATCGCCCGGCGGCTGGCCCGGGGGGAGGACGTGAAGGCCCTCACCGACATCCGGGGCACCGCCTTCTTCTCCCATGCCCCCGCCTGCGCCTATGAGGCGGTGGAGGTGCCCTCCTTCGAGGCGGTCCGCGCGGACAAGCGGGACTACGCCCTGGCCACGAAGATCGAGTACGAGGAGCACGACGCCGTCCGGGGGAAGGGCATCCTCCAGGCCCACGGGGAGGGCTGGCTGGTGGTGAACCCCCCGGCCATGCCCCTCAATCAGCAGGAGCTGGACGCGGTCTACGCCCTGCCCTTCGCCCGGGAGGTCCACCCCATGTACGAGTCCCAGGGGGGCGTGCCCGCCATTGAGGAGGTCCGCTTCTCCGTGGCCCACAACCGGGGGTGCTTCGGGGCCTGCAACTTCTGCTCCCTGGCCTTCCACCAGGGGCGGATGGTCACCTCCCGGAGCCACGAGAGCGTCATCCGGGAGGTGGAGGGCTTCACCCACGACCCCAAGTTCAAGGGCTACGTCCACGACGTGGGGGGCCCTACGGCCAACTTCCGCCACCCCTCCTGCCAGCAGCAGCTGAAAAGCGGCATGTGCAAACACCGGGCCTGCCTGGCCCCCACCCCCTGCCCCAACATCGACCCCAGCCACCAGGACTACCTCCAGCTGCTGCGGAAGATCCGGGCCATCCCGGGGGTGAAGAAGGTGTTCATCCGCAGCGGCATCCGGTTTGACTACATGCTCTGCGAGAAGAACAGCGAGTTCTTCGCGGACCTGGTCCGCTATCATGTGTCCGGCCAGCTGAAAGTGGCCCCGGAGCACTGCTCCGCCCGGGTGCTGGACTACATGGGCAAGCCCCACTTTGACGTATACCTCCGCTTCAAGGAGAAGTACGAGCGCCTGAACCAGCGCTACGGCCTGGAGCAGTACATCGTGCCCTACCTCATGAGCAGCCACCCGGGCTGCACCCTGGAGGACGCGGTGGAGCTGGCGGAGTTCCTCAACAAAACCGGCCGCCAGCCCGAGCAGGTCCAGGACTTCTACCCCACCCCGGGGACCCTCTCCACCTGCATG
>CAJFVK010000141.1 GCA_904420435.1 uncultured Oscillospiraceae bacterium | reverse complement strand
CACCGTGATGTAGACCTGATCCGCTCCCGCAGAGAGGAGTACCCGGACAAAACCGTTCTCATGGTTGTACTTGATGGCGTTCTCCACCAGGTTGTAGACCACCTGGTGGAGCTCCCCCTTGGTGGCCAGCACAGTGCACTCATTTTCGATGTTGACCTCCAGGGAGATGTGCTTCTCCGTGGCCAGCAGGCGCAGGGAGTGGCACACCCGCTGGACGATGGGGGCCGCCTCCACCGCCTGGGCCTCCTCCTCGAGGCCGCTGTCCAGCCTCGTCAGCCGCAGCAGGTCCTCGGTGATATTGCTCAGCCGCTCCGCCTCCTGCCCGATATCCATCACAAATTCCCGCACCATGTCCTCGTCCATGTTCTCCGCCTGCAGAATAGAGTCGGTCAGCAGGCGGATGGTGGCCAGGGGGGTCTTCAGCTCGTGGGAAGCGTCGGAGACAAAGCGCCGTCTGGCGTCCTCCGTCACCTGCAGGCGGTTGGTCAGGTCGTTGAACTCATCAGCGATCTGGGCGATCTCATCGTGGCCCCCCACATCCGCCCGGTGGTTGTAGGACCCCTCCCGGACGCCGCGGATGGCCGCCAGGAGGCCGTCGATCCGGCCGGTCAGGAGCTTGCTGAGCAGCACGCTCAGCGTCAGCACCACGGCCCCCACCCCCAGCGAGATGGTCAGCAGGCTGTACTGTAGGCTCTCCAGCAGCTCCCCCTGGTCCCGGTCGTACTCATAGGCGTACACCGCCCCGATGATCTCGTTGCGGTAGATCACCGGCTGGGCGGCGCTGCTGCGGAAAGCCTCCCCCTTGTAGCCGGTGTAGGAGGCGTCGTAGCCCTGGAGGGCCAAAACCAGCTCCGTATAGAAGACGTAGTAGCCCACCGCGTTGCCCACCTCCCGGGTGTCGTAGAGGATCCGGCCCGCGTTGTCGGTGACGATGGCCCGGGACACGCCGGTGATCTCCACCACCTCCAGGGCCTGGGCCACGTTCTCCTCCGTCAGCTCCGGGATGCCGGACAGGGCGCTGCTGATGGTCTCCACGCTGCTGGTCATGGCCCGCTCCTTGGAGGCGAACACCATGCTCTGGGAGGCGGAGAGGGGATAGGTGTTCAGCAGCACCAGCACCGCCAGGATCACCAGGATGTAGCTGAGCCCGATCTTGTACTGGAGGCTCATCTTCCCCTTTTCCATGAGCTTAGCCTTTGAAATAGTATCCCACTCCCCACTTGGTCATGATATACTCCGGCTGGGCCGGGTTGTCCTCCAGCTTCTCCCGCAGGCGGCGGATGTGCACGTCCACCGTCCGGTAGTCCCCGGCGTAGGCGTAGCCCCACACCACGTTCATCAGGTTCTCCCGGCTGTACACCCGGCGGGGGTTGCGCATGAGAAGCTCGATCAGGTCGTACTCCTTGGCCGTCAGGTCCACCACCTGGCCGCCCTTCAGCGCCACCCGCTGCTCCGTGTCCAGCGCCAGGCCCCCCACCTGGATCAGAGAGGCCTGCCGGCTCTGGGGGCTGCTGCCCGCCCGGCGCAGCAGGGCCCGGACCCGGGCCTTCAGCTCCAGGATGTTGAAGGGCTTGGTAATATAGTCGTCCGCCCCGCACTCAAAGCCGATGATCTTGTCCGCGTCCTCGCTGCGGGCTGTGAGCATAATGATCGGGACGTTGGAAAACTCCCGGATCCGCATGCAGGCCTCCAGCCCGTCGATCTCCGGCATCATCAGGTCCAGAATGATCAGGTCAAAGCCCCCGGTGCGGGCCAGCTCCACCGCCGCTTTGCCGTCGTAGGCGGTCTCCACCTGATAGCCCTCGTTTTCCAGATTGAACTTGATGCCCTTGACCAGCACCCGCTCGTCGTCCACTACCAAAATTTTCATCCATTGTCCTCCCCGATGGTGATGCTGTCCAACAGTCCCGCCAGGACGCTCTCACCGATGCCTTTGACCTCCAGGAGGTCCTCCGGCGCCCCAAAGGGGCCGTGCTCCTCCCGGTACTCGATAATCCGCTCCGCCAGCGCCGGTCCGATCCCCGGCAGGGTGTCCAGCTCCTCCAGGGTGGCGGTGTTCACATCCACCGGCGGCGCCTCCTCCGGCGTCACGTCCCCCGCCGGCAGCTGGGTGGAAATGGTGTAGTCCGCCTCCGTGTGCCGCCCCGCCCCGGCGGCGTACAGCACCGCCGTCATCAGGCAGAGGAACAGCGCCGCCAGGAGCAGCAGCCCCCACTCTGTTTTTGTCAAAAATCCCCTGTGTTTCACAGTTGAACTCCCACATAGAATTTGGTATACTATATTTGTTGCACTGTCGGAACTTGTCAGTTTTTTGAAACCACTACCTTGTAGTATATCATATGAGTACGGAGTATGTCATGAAATTTTGTCGTGTTTTTTCTGTTTTTTTCCTGTGCGTCTTTCTGACGACTCTTTCTCTCTCCCCTGTGGCCGCGGCGTCGGAGATCCTCGACGGGATGGACGTGGCCGCCAAGGCCGCCCTGCTGATCGATCCGGACACGGAGGAGATCCTCTATGAGGAGAACATCCATGACCGGCTCTACCCCGCGAGCCTGACCAAGATCATGACGGCCCTCCTGGTGCTGGAGGAGGTGGAGGCCGGGAACCTGACCATGGACCAGCCCATCACCGCCAGCGCCAACGCCATCGAGTCCGTTCCCGACGGCAGCAGCACGGCGGGGCTGGAGGTGGGGGAAACCCTGAGCCTGGAGAATCTGCTCTACTGTCTGATGGTGGTGTCCGGCAATGAGGCAGCCAACATCCTGGCGGAAACCGTGTCCGGGAGTGTGGAGAGCTTCGTGACCCGGATGAACAGCAAGGCCCAGGCGCTGGGCTGCGAGGACACCCACTTTGTCAACCCCAACGGCCTCCACGACGAGGACCACTACACCTCCGCCTGGGATCTCTACCTGATCACCAAGGCGGCCATGGAATACGAGGACTTCATGACCTTTGCCGACGCGCCCTACTTCACCCTGCCGGCCACGGAGTTCCACAGCGAGCGCACCCTGTACACCACCAACCTGCTGCTGAGTCCCTACCGGGGTGCCGGCTATGTGTATCCGGATGCCGCCGGCGTCAAGACCGGCTCCACCACTCCCGCCGGCAACTGTCTGGTTTCCACCGCCAGCCGGGACGGCCGCTCCCTGCTGGGGGTCATCCTGGGGGCGGAGCGGGTGGAGCTGGAGGACGGCTCCACCCAGGTCCAGAGCTTCTCCGAGATGGCCCGGATGTTTGACTGGGGCTTTGACCAGTTCAGCCGCCAGGTGATCATCAGCGCCGACGAGCTGATCGCCGAGCGGGAGGTCTCCCTCTCCGAGATCACTCACGTGGTGGTCCACCCGGCCTACGAGGTGGAGCGGCTGCTGCCCAACGACGTGGCCCCCGAGGATCTGGAGCGGACCTACACCTATACAGCGGATGTGGTGGAGGCCCCGGTCACCAAGGGGGATGTGCTGGGGGAGGTCACCATCAGCTATGAGGATCAGGTCTACGCCACGGTGCCCCTGCTGGCCCGGGACGACGTGGCCGCCTCCCGGCTGCTGGTGTTTCGCCGGGATGTGATGGACTTCGTTTCCCGCACGGAGGTGCGGATCGGAGCCGTGGTCCTGGTGGTGCTGATCCTGGTGGTTCTGATCCTGATCAAGACCTCCGGCCGCCGTAGAAGGCGCTACGGCCGGGGCGGCGGCTACTCTTCCCGCAGCAGCAACTACCGGGGCCGGAGAAGGCGCCGCTGAGGCCGGCGTTCCCGCCGTTTCATTTTCACCCAGGAGGTCATGCGATGCTGCTTCGTCCCTACCGGGGCGTCTGGCCCAAGGCCGCCCCCTCCGCCAGAGGCGCGGACAATATCTCCCTCATCGGCGATGTGACCGTTGGTGAGATGGTTTCCCTGTGGTACGGCTGCGTGCTGCGTGGGGACGTGTCCCCCATCTCCGTGGGGGACGGCTCCAACATCCAGGACGGTTGCGTCCTCCACGGGGCGGAGGATCTGCCCACTGTGGTGGGCCGGAACGTGGTGGTGGGCCACAACGCCACAGTCCACGGCTGCGTGGTGGAGGACGGCTGCCTCATCGGCATGGGAGCCACCCTTCTGAACGGCTGTCGGATCGGGGCAGGCTCCATCATCGGCGCCGGCGCCCTGGTCAGCGAGGGGAAGGTGATCCCGCCCCGGAGCCTGGTGCTGGGGGTGCCCGGCCGGGTGGTCCGGACCGTCACCGAGGAGGAGGCCGCCTCCATTCTGGAGAACGCCCGCCTCTACGCCCGGGAGTGGCGGCCGGAGCTGGAGGAGATCCGGCTTTCCCAGGACGCCGGCGTCTGAACTCCGCCGTTTCCCCATGTTTGAATGTGAAAAAGCTCCCGCACCCAAAA
>CAJFVK010000140.1 GCA_904420435.1 uncultured Oscillospiraceae bacterium | reverse complement strand
ACCGGATGGCCTTCTCCCAGCACCGGCAGGTGGACCTGGGGCCCGGGGACCGGGTCATCATCTCCGCCAGCGCCATCCCCGGCAACGAAAAGACCATCGGCCGGGTGATCAACGAGCTCTTCCGCAAGGGCGTGGACGTGGTCTACGACCGGGCGGACATGCTCCACGTGTCCGGCCACGCCTGCCAGGAGGAGCTGAAAATCATCCACGCCCTGGTTCGGCCCCGGTTCTTCATCCCCCTCCACGGGGAGCAGCGGATGCTCCGCCGCCACGTGAACCTGGCCCTGGAGATGGGCATGGACCGGAAGAACATCATCCTGCCGGAGATCGGCAACGTCATTGAGATGACCGCCAAGACCATCAAGGTCAGCGGCACCGTCCCCTCCGGGGAGATCCTGGTGGACGGCAGCGGCGTGGGCGACGTGGGGGCCGTGGTGCTCCGGGACCGGAAGACCCTGGCCGAGGACGGCATGGTGGTGGTGATTTTGAACATCTCCTCCCACAACAACCAGATCATCAACAGCCCGGAGATTATCACCCGGGGCTTCATCTACGTCAAGGAGAACGAGGAGATGATCAAGGAGCTCAGCCAGGTGGCCATGAAGGCCGCCGAGGGCGTGGGCGTCAAGCGGGCCAAGGACCTGGGGGACCTGCGCAGCGCGGTGAAGAGCGCGGTGAGCAGCTACCTCTTCAAGGCCACCAAGCGCAGCCCCATGATCATCCCCGTCATCAACCGGATCTGACCCACAGCAGGTCCGGACAAATCCCGATAAAAACAGCGCCGGACGCGCAGTATGCGCGTCCGGCGCTCTTTTTGGCTCACCACCTGTTTTTATCCCTGATATGCGCGAATCTCGTCAATATGCGTGTTGGCAAAATCAGTGAATTCCGCCGCCAATTCGCCCCACAGGGTCGGCACATCTTCTCTGAGTCGTTGGACCTCATCCTCATCGGCCTCGGTAATGCTGGCAACATCGGTGCCGCCCACCCGGCGGAACACCTCAATGGCCTCGGCGATGGTGTCAGCGTATTCCTCCGCTGTGGCCTTGAAGTCAGCCCAGTAGGTGCTACTACCGCAGGCCGCCACCATGTCCTCCGCGTCCGTCAGGCAGTTTTCAAGGGCGTCCGCGCAGCCGGGGAGGATGTCGGCCCTGTCGGCCTTGAAGACGGTGCCCCCCATTGCGTCCTCAACGGGTTGGAAGTGTTCAAAAGCGCCCTCGTAGAGAAGGGGTTCCAGCTCATTGTGGATACCCACGGCCTCCTGCATCTCCGGGCTCATCGAATCCTCGGGTTCGGGTTCCGGTTCAGGCTCCGGCTCGGAAACGAGCTCATCCACGGGGACGATGCCGGACAGAACCTCTCCGTTGCTGCTGTCGTTGGTAAACTCGACGCGGGCGACCTCTTCCAAGTCATCCACGCTGAACCCCCCTATGGAAACCTCCTCGCTGAACGTCGAGTCCCAATCACCGGTATAAGACAGGTAGCCGGTATCCAGCAGGTTCCCGCTGGCATCATAGAAATGGATGCGCATGGTGATGCCGTTCCTGCCGAAACAGAAGTTTTCCCCTTCAATGGTGATAAACAGTTCTTGGACTGTGTAGAAGTCCCAGGCCTGCACGCGAGTAAACTCCACCCGGTCCAGATGGACCACCTGCATGACACCGCCGCCGTGGCTGCGGTCCACAAGGGTCATGGGGCCGTAGTTATAATTCATCTCCGGCGTGGTGAAAGCGGGCTCATAGGTATAGACGTTCACGCTGCAGGGAGAGGATACCGTTCCGTTGCTGTCTGTGACGGTGATTTCAGCCTTGCCCTTGCTGATGGCGGTGACTTTTCCGCTGCTGTCCACCGTGGCCACGGAGGGGTCGCTGCTGCTCCAGGTGACCTTATCCGAAGCCGAGGGTGTGTAGTCATCGGGATAGTAGCTGTATCGGAGCGTATCCGTTTCACCCACTTCCAGCGACAGGTCGGTGGGGCTGACGCCGATGCGATAATGCTCCGTCACCGTGACAGTACAACTGGCGGTAGCGTCCCCGACAGTGGCGGTGATGACGGCGGTGCCCACATCCCCGGCGATGACGTAGCCTCTGACGTTTACACTGGCCACATTGGGGTTGGAGCTGCTCCAGATGACCGCCATGCTGGTGCTGGGCCGCACAGTGGCGGTGAGCTGATAGGCGTCCTTATTATCGGTGAGGGTGAGGGAGGTGCGGTTGAGAGTCACCTTGATATCGGCGCTCTCATCCTCCAGGGTGATGGTCTTCCGCAGATCCGGGTCCGCCATGCGGGTGACCAGGGCCGCCACCTCAGAGCGGACGATGGTGTTGTTGGGGGTGAAGGTGCCCGCCGCGTCGTTGCCGGTGAGGATGCCCGCCCGGTAGAGCTGATAGATGGCGTCATAGTTGGCAGCCCCCTCGGGCACGTCGGGGATGGCCCCGTCCTCCACGGTGTTGACCGCCTCCAGGGCCTCCTCCGGCAGGGCCTTGGCCAGGATGGCGGCAAACTGGCTCCGGGTAGCGGCGGCGTTGTAGCTGCTGTAGCTGTTTGCGGCGATGATACCGTTTTCCACGGCGTAGTCCACGTACACCTGGTACCAGGGGCTGCCCTGGGTGAACGCGGCCTCTCCGGTGTGGTAGATGCTGTGGAGCCGGGCGGCCAGGGCCAGGGTCTCCGCCACGGTGATGGTGCTCTCCGGTTCAAAGGTGGTGTCGGTGACGCCCCGCACCAGGCCCAGCTCGTAGGCCGCCTCCACATTCTCCGCGTACCAGCTGGAGGCGGGCACATCCGTAAACTTCCCGGCGGGATAGTCCTCGCCGGGCTGGAAGTTGTCCAGTCCCGCCGGGGCCGCCCAGACGGCGGAGGGCAGGACCATGGCCGCCAGCAGGAGGAACGCCAGGACCACCAGGGCCTCCACGTTCTGCGCCACCAGGTAGGGGTCCTGCCAGTCGGCGAAGTCCGGCCGGGGCCCGAAGCTGTGGAGGGGCCACACCTCCTCCCCGCACAGAAGCAGCAATCGCTCTATGCCCCAGGGAAACACCCAGGTGTAGGCCGCCAGCCAGAGGAACGCGGCCCCGGCCCGGCACCAGCGTCCGGCGGGCAGGTAGCGGAGGGCAGCCAGAAGTCCCCAGGGCAGCAGCAGGCAGACGGCGGCGATGGGCAGCGCCAGCCGCCAGAAGTCCGCCGCCGGCGAGACGCTCACCGCCAGCAGGGCCAGCAGCAGGGCCGACTCCGTCCCCAGATAGAGCAGGGCCTTGTGCCGGGGCAGGGGCTCCGGCAGAGGCAGCTGCCGGAGGACCGGCGGCAGAAGCAGGAGCGTGATGCCCATGAGGCAGCCCAGGGCCGCCGGGGCGAACCAGCCCCCGCCGCTCCACAGGTCGCAGACCCCCAGCAGGGCCAGCAGCACCGCCGTGACGCCGCCCAGGTAGAGGCTGAAGCGGCACCGGCTCCAGGGCTCCGGCAGGGGCAGCTGCCGGAGGACCACCGGCAGGAACAGGAGGGCAATGCCCATGAGGCAGCCCATGGCGGCCACCGGGAACCAGTTGGCGTGGTCCCAGAGGGCCCAGGCCAGCAGAGCCAGCAGCAGCATGGCCGTCTCCACCGCCAGGTACAGCGTGGCCTTCCGCCCCTTCCAGAAGTCGGGGAGGGGCAGGTCCCGCAGCAGGAGGGGCAGCAGGAACAGCAAAAGGACGCCCACCACCGTAACCGCCGTGGGGCCGAACCAGCCTCCGCCGGTCTGCAGGTCGCAGATCAGCAGGAGGAGCACCAGAGAGGCGGTGAAAGCCCCGGTGACGGCGCTCAGCTTATACCGCTCCACCAGGGCCGGCAGGAGGGTCAGGCTGGCGCACATGAGCTCCGCCGACGCCACGATCCAGAACCAGCTGACCGCCCCGTCGGAAAGCAGGTCCCCCAGAAAGCAGGCCAGGGTGACGCACCCATAGAGCAGGTACCAGGCCAGGCGGTAGTTGCGCAGCAGCCGCAGGTAGCGCCGGGCCAGGCGCTGGACCGTGCGGGCCTCCGTGTCCTCGCTGGCGGTGAGCAGCTCGTGCTCAGAGATGTCCAGTATGTCGCAGATGGACCGGATCATGGTGATGTCCGGATAGCTCATCCCGGTTTCCCGAAGTTAAGGATATGGATACAGGTTAATCAATTTTGCCGATAAAGCGGTAGTAAATCTCAATCTCCTGATCTCGCATCCCATCCGCACTTTTAGTGGCTTCGTGAATGACAATTTTTTCAATCAGGGTATTGAGAAGTTCAGCGGTCAGTTCCGTGGGATTGGCGTACTGCTTGATGAGAGCGACCCACTTTTCGGCATCCACGGCAGTTTGCTGCTCTGCGGACAGCTCCGCTTGCAAGCGGCTGATCTTT
>CAJFVK010000139.1 GCA_904420435.1 uncultured Oscillospiraceae bacterium | reverse complement strand
CTCTCAAAGGTGGCCTTCCGGGTGGAGGCGGTGGAGACCATGGGCAGGCCGAACTGGGCCGCCAGGTCCCAGTACTGGGTGTAGAACTCCGCCATGGCCTTCCGGCCCGCCGGGTCGTAGATGGCGCTGGCGGAGGCGATGTGGGGGTCGTGGCGCACCAGGCCGCCCCGGGTGATTCTCTCGTAAATGGAGCCGTCCCCCACCAGATAGGGGGCCGACGCGAAACAGTCCAGAAAACTCTGCATGGAATATGCCTCTCTGCTTCATTGGTTTGGCCGTTCAACAGCTCCCTTATCATAACACAGAGGCGGCCCCGGCGCAAGCGTGCCGGACGGAGAGAATCCCCAGGGGGAGGATGTAAATTTTTTATGATATGCGCCGAAAAACTCTATACAAATGCCGACGATTTTGTTAGAATAACAATATGTACAAACTGTACCGTATCGTGAGAGATACACAATTTAAGGAGGTTGTAACCTATGAGCGCATTGACTGATCTGATCTATGCCGGTTCCAACGCCGTTGCCGGTTTGACGGAGGGCGCGGTAAACGACGCCATTGCCAAGCACGGCGCCGACACGCCTGTGGCCTTCCCCGACACCGCCTACTTCTTCCCCACCATCTATGCCGCCACCGGCGTGAAGGTAAAGACCCTGGGGGACCTGCCCGCCTGCGTGGGGGTCCTCAAGAGCCTCATCACCAACCAGGACGACATCGGCCAGGCGCTGAACGCCGGCCTCGCCACCGCCGTGGGCGCTGAGATCATCGAGGGCCTGAAATACGTGGGCGGGGCGGAGCCCTATGCCAACGAGTCCGGCATCGGCTTTGTGCCCGATCCCATCATCCGCTCCCTGGGCGTGCCCCTGGTCACCGGGGATATCCCCGGCGTGGCCGTGGTGCTGGGCAAGGCGGACAAGGCCGAGGATGTGGCCAAGGTGGTGAAGGACTACCAGTCCAAGGGCATCCTGACCTTCCTGATCGGCGACTGCATCGAGCAGGCGGCGGAGCAGGGCGTGAAGATGGGCCTGGAGCTCCGTGTGGTCCCCCTGGGCCACGACGTCACCTCCGTGATCCACGTGGTCACCGTGGCCATCCGGGCGGCCCTGATTTTCGGCAACGTCCAGCCCGGCGACCTGGCCGGCCTGCTCCAGTACACCAAGGACCGCGTTCCCGCCTTTGTGAACACCTTCGGTCCCCTCAGCGAGGTGGTGGTTTCCGCCGGCGCCGGCGCCATCGCCCTGGGCTTCCCCGTCATCGTGGACCAGGATATCGGCGACCTGCAGGTGCCCGGCGCCCTGGAGTACGAGGGCAACTACGACGAGACCGTCAAGCGCTCCCTGGGCCTGCGCAACATCCACATCAAGGTCAAGGAGCTGCCCATCCCCGTGGCCTTCGCCGCCGCCTTCGAGGGCGAGATCATCCGCAAGGCCGACATGCAGATCGAGTTCTGGTCCAACAAGAACACCACCTGCGAGCTGGTGACCATGCGGGACGCCGACCAGGTGGAGGACCACAAGATCACCGTCAAGGGGCCCGACATCGACAGCGGCGAGGTGGAGTACCCCATCGCCACCTACATCGAGGTCTACGGCGCCAAGATGCAGAAGGACTTTGAGAGCGTCATCGAGCGGAAGATCCACGCCTGGTTCAACTACATGGAGGGTGTCATGCACACCGGCCAGCGCAACCAGATCCGCATCCGCATCAGCAAGGACGCCTTTGAAAAGGGCCTGCGGATGCACCACTTCGGCGAGGTGCTGTACTACATGATCATGGACGAGTTCTCCGCCGTGGTGGACAAGTGCCAGATCACCCTGGTCACCGACCCGGCCGAGGCCAAGCGGATCCTGGACGAGGAGGCCACCCCGGCCTACAACGCCCGTGACGACCGGCTGGCCAGCATGACCGACGAGAGCGTGGACCACTTCTACACCTGCACCCTGTGCCAGTCCTTCGCCCCCAGCCACGTGTGCGTGGTGACCCCGGAGCGGCTGGGCCTGTGCGGCGCCGTTTCCTGGCTGGACGCCAAGGCCACCAAGGAGCTCAACGACGCCGGCCCCTCCCAGCCCATCAGCAAGGAGGGCTGCACCGACGAGCTGAAGGGCTACTACCCCGACGTGGACCGGATGGTCCACGAGGCCTCCCACGGCGCCCTGGAGCACGTGAGCCTGTACTCCATCATGGAGGACCCCATGACCAGCTGCGGCTGCTTCGAGTGCATCTGCGGCATTGAGCCCATGAGCAACGGCGTGGTCATCGTCAACCGGGAGTACAACGGCATGACCCCCACCGGCATGACCTTCGGCGAGCTGGCCAGCATGACCGGCGGCGGCGTCCAGACCCCCGGCTTCATGGGCCACGGCCGCCACTTCATCGCCTCCAAGAAGTTCATGCACGCCGAGGGCGGCCCGGCCCGCATTGTCTGGATGCCCAAGGAGCTGAAGGACGACGTGGCGCCCAGGCTGAACAAGACCGCCAAGGAGATGTACGGCATCGACAACTTCACCGACATGATCGGCGATGAGACCATCGCCACGGATGCGGAGGCCCTGCTGAACTTCCTCACCGAGAAGGGCCACCCGGCCCTGAGCATGGAGCCCCTGATGTAAAGGCGGCGCCAGGAAACCAGGAAAAGCAGAGAACCGGAGGGCAAACGCCCTCCGGTTTTTTCTGCCGCCGGAACCGGCCGGGCCAGGCGCCCGGCAGGGGGATGCGGGCGGGGAAGCCGGGCCCTCCGGTTTCCAGCCCCTCTTCCTTGACAAAAAACCTCCGCCCCTATATACTGTATCATGAGATTTTGCGGGCCGAGAGCTGCCCGTCCCCCGTTGGAGAAAGGATGTTTTTTATGCCTAACGTAACCTTTCAGATCGCCGGGGCCGACCCGGTTGTCATCAGCGCCAACAGCGGAGAAAACCTGCTGGACGTGGCCCGGAAAGCCAACGTGGCCATCGACGCCCCCTGCTCCGGCAACGGCGCCTGCGGCAAGTGCCGGGTGCGCCTGGTGTCCGGCCTGCTGGACTCCCCCATCAACCGCCACATCACCAGCGAGGAGTACGAGGCGGGCTGGCGCCTGGCCTGCTGCTCCCATGTGGCCGGCGACGTGGTGATCGAGGTGCCGGATATCGCCTCCGCCTACCGCAGCCGCATGAAGATGGCGGATTTGGACTCCCCGGCGGAGGTGGCCATTTTCGACGAGCTGCGCCAGCAGCTGATGGACGCGGGCTTCCGCTTTGAAAGCGACCTGAGCTTCCTCCCCATCAGCCTGACCGAGCCCACCCTGGAGGACACCATGCCGGACAACGAGCGGCTCATGCGGGCTGTGGCCGAGGCGGCGGACTGCCGGATGGAGGACATCATCCTGCCCTACTCCGTGCTCCGGGACCTGAGCTGGGTGCTGCGGGAGAGCGAGTGGAACGTCAAGTGCGTCATCTCCCGGGACGGCAGCCGGGTCCACGTCCGGGACGTGCTGCCCGCGGAGAACACGGATCCCATCGTGGGCTTTGCCCTGGACGTGGGCACCACCAGCCTTGCGGGCATCCTGGTGGACCTCCAGACCGGGAAGATCCTGGCCAAGGCCAGCTGCGGCAACGGCCAGATCCGCTACGGGGCGGACGTGATCAACCGGATCATCGAGTCCGAGAAGCCCGGCGGGCGCAAGCGCCTCCAGGACGCGGTCATCAAGGAGTCCATCATCCCCATGCTGGCCCAGATGTACCAGAGCGCCAACATCAACCCCCGGCGGATCTACCGGATGGTCCTGGCGGGCAACACCACCATGAACCACCTGGCCCTGGGCCTCTACGCCGACCCGGTCCGTATGGAGCCCTTTATCCCCAGCTTCTTCCGCACGGACTATATCTACGTCCGGGACATCGGCCTGAAGATGAACCCCCTGGCGGAGCTGATCGTGGCCCCCAACATCGGCAGCTATGTGGGCGGCGATATCACCGCCGGCACCCTGGTGAGCATGATCTGGAACAGCCCGGAGCTGAGTCTCTTCATCGACCTGGGCACCAACGGGGAGCTGGTGTTCGGCAACAACGAGTTTTTGATGAGCTGCGCCTGCTCCGCCGGCCCGGCCTTTGAGGGCGGCGACATCAGCTGCGGCATGCGGGCCACCGACGGGGCCATCGAGGCGGTGACCATCGACAAGGAAACCATGGAGCCCGACCTGACGGTAATCGGCGGCGGGGCGCCGGTGGGCGTCTGCGGCAGCGGCATCATCGACCTGATTGCCGAGCTCTTCCGCTGCGGCATCATCAACGGCAAGGGCAAGTTTGTCCGGGAGGGGGAGCGGATCCTCAACGACAAGCACGGCATGGGCTCCTATGTGCTGGCCTGGCAGAAGGACACCGGCGGCGTGAAGGACGTGACCATCAACGAGGTGGACATCGACAACTTCA
>CAJFVK010000138.1 GCA_904420435.1 uncultured Oscillospiraceae bacterium | reverse complement strand
GCCCTGGAGGACGTTGACCTCCACGCTGGTCTGGTTGTCGGCCGCGGTGGAGAAGATCTGGCTCTTCTTGGTGGGGATGGTGGTGTTGCGCTCGATCAGCCGGGTGCACACGCCGCCCATGGTCTCAATACCCAGGGACAGGGGGGTGACGTCCAGCAGCAGCAGGCCCTTCACGTCGCCGGTGAGGACGCCGGCCTGGATGGCCGCGCCGATGGCCACGCACTCGTCGGGGTTGATGCCCTTGAAGCCCTCCTTGCCGGTGAGCTTCTTCACCTCGTCCTGGACGGCGGGGATCCGGCTGGAGCCGCCCACCATCAGGACCTTGGAGATATCGTTTCCGCTGAGGCCCGCGTCGCTCATGGCCTGCCGGACCGGGCCGGCGGTGGCCTCCACCAGGTGGGCGGTGAGCTCGTTGAACTTGGCCCGGCTCAGCGTCAGATCCAGGTGCTTGGGGCCGGTGGCGTCGGCGGTGATATAGGGCAGGTTGATGTTGGTGGTCGCCATGCCGCTCAGCTCGATCTTGGCCTTCTCGGCGGCCTCCTTCAGCCGCTGCATGGCCACCTTGTCGCCGGAGAGGTCCACGCCGTCGCTGCGCTTGAACTCGGAAACCATCCAGTCCATGACGCACTTATCGAAGTCGTCGCCGCCCAGGCGGTTGTTGCCGGCGGTGGCCAGCACCTCGATGACGCCGTCGCCGATCTCCAGGATGCTGACATCGAAGGTGCCGCCGCCCAGGTCGTAGACCATGATCTTCTGGTCGGACTCCTTATCCAGGCCGTAGGCCAGAGCCGCGGCGGTGGGCTCGTTGATGATCCGCTTCACTTCCAGGCCGGCGATCTTGCCGGCGTCCTTGGTGGCCTGACGCTGGGCGTCGGTGAAGTAGGCGGGGACGGTGATGACCGCCTCGGTGACGGTCTGGCCCAGATAGGCCTCGGCGTCCGCCTTCAGCTTCTGGAGGATCATGGCGCTGATCTCCTGGGGGGTGTACTTCTTCCCGTCGATCTCCACCTTGTAGTCGCTGCCCATCTCACGCTTGATGGACATGATGGTCCGGTCCGGGTTGGTGATGGCCTGGCGCTTTGCCACCTGGCCCACCATCCGCTCGCCGGTCTTGGAGAACGCCACCACAGACGGGGTGGTCCGGTTGCCCTCCGCGTTGGGGATGACGACGGCCTCGCCGCCCTCCATCACAGCCACACAGCTATTGGTTGTACCTAAGTCGATACCGATTACTTTAGACATATGCATTGCCTCCTAAATCTATGGTAAATTTTATTTTCAACAATGTTCCATTGGAATACGCATCTATTTTTCCAAGGACATGTGCCTTGGAAAAATACATTGACTCAGCCGCCTTGGGCGGCGTTCACCAGTGACTGATGTCACTGGTGGTGGGGGAGATCGAGGGGGAGCCTGCTCCCCTTCGAAAAAGGGACATGCGCCTTGGAAAAATACATTGACCCGTGCGCCTTGGGCGCACACGCCAGTGCTCACACTGGCGGGGGGGAATCTCAAGGGGGGACGCAGTCCCCTCTTGAAGTTTTTAATTGGCGACTTGCACCGTGGCGAACCGGATCACCTTGTCGCCCAGGAGGAAGCCCTTCTGGAACACCTGGGCCACCACGTTCTCCCCCAGGCTCTCGTCCTCGATGTGCATCACCGCGTTGTGCCGGGCGGGGTCAAAGGGCTCGCCCTTGGGGTCCATCACCGTGACGCCCAGCTTCGTGAGGATGCCCTCCAGCTGGTGGAAGATCATGGTCATGCCCTTCTTGTGGACATTCTCCTCATCCCCCTCCTGCGAAACGGCCCGCTCCAGGTTGTCGTAGATCTCCAGGAACTTCGTGATGGTGTCCGCCTTGGCGTCCTGGTAGATGGTCTCCTTCTCCTTCTGGGTGCGCTTTCGGTAGTTATCATATTCCGCCATCAGCCGCAGGTGCTGGTCGTTGAGGGCGCTCAGCTGCTGGGCCAGATTCTCCATCTGCTCCATCTGCTCCCGGGTGACGGTGAAGGTTTCCACCTTCTCCTGGGAGCCGCCGGCCGCTTCCTCCGATGGCTGCTCCTGCTCCGGCGCTCCGGAGGCCGCCTGTTCCTTGGGCTCCTCCTCCGGCCGGTTCTTCTTTTTCTCTTCGCTCATTCTTTCGTGTCCTCCTTCAGCCCGGGGAGCAGGCTCTCTTTCTCCTGCTTCCCGAACATTTTGGTCAGGCCCTCGGCAAAATAGCTCAGCCGGGCGGCCACGGTTGCGTAATCCATCCGGGTGGGCCCCACCACGCCGATCAGGCCCCGCATATGGTCCCCGATGTCGTAGCTGGCCACCACCACGCTGGTGTCCTTCAGGGCCTCATTCACATTCTCCGGCCCGATCAGGATCTCCATGTTGGTGCCCGCCGGGGGGACCGGCAGGTTCTCGGTGTTCTCCACCATAAAGCTCATGAGCTCGTGGGCCTTGTCCGCGTCCCGGAACTCCGGGAGCTTCAGGATGTTGTTGGCCCCGGTGGTGTACACCCGGCTGCGCTCGCCCCCCTCGATCACCGACGTGGCGTATTCCACCGCCAGGGACAGCGTCATAAACAGGGGGCCCGGCGTCTGGCCGGACAGGCTCATCAGCTTCTGGTTCATCTCCTCCTCCCGCAGCCCGGTAAACTGGGCGTTGAGCAGGGCGGAGAGGGCCGTCAGCTGGTCGGAATCCACCGGAACCTCCGTGTGCAGCAGCCGGCTCTTCACCCGGCTGTCTCCGGTCATCACCACGGCGATGAAGCTGTTGGCATCCACCGCCAGCAGGTCAAAGCGCTGCACCGTCAGCCCCGGCGTGCCGGAGGCCATGGCGTAGGCGGGATAGTTCACCAGAGCCGCGGCCATCTGGCCGGCCTTGGAGATCACCCCGTCCAGCTCCTGCATCTTCATCTGCAAGGCCCTGTTGATCTCCTCCGTCTCCTGGAGGCTCAGGGCCCGCTGCTCCATCAGCTCGTTCACATACAGCCGGTAGCCCTTGGGGGAGGGGATCCGCCCCGCGGAGGTGTGGGGCTGCTCCAGATACCCCATCTCCACCAGGTCCGCCAGCTCGTTGCGGATGGTGGCGGAGCTCACGGAGGTGGACATCTGGGCCGCGATGGCCTTGGAGCTCACCGGCTCCGCCGTGGAGATGTAGTTCTCGATCACCACTTTCAATATTTCCTTTTTTCGTGGCGTCAATTCCATAAGCCGCTCCTTTAGCACTCCGTATCCCAGAGTGCTAAAGAGAGTGTATCACCGAATCCAGCCCTTGTCAATGCTTTCCGGTGGCTGGAAATTGAACAATTTGTAAATTGATGGGGCGGCCGCCAAAGGCCGGAAGATTTTTTCCGGGCAGGGGAGGGGAGAGATGCAAAAGGACGCCCCCGGCGGGGGAGCTCGAGGGGGCGGCAGCCCGCCTCGAATGGGACGGAGTGCCCCGCCGGGCTTTGCCCTGCAAGGCCCGTGCGGCCCGCACAGCGGGGGCTTTCGGGCGGCAAAGCCGTCCAAAAGCAACGGCACTGGTTCTGCTGTCCAAAGCCCGGGGCTTTGGACAGCAGAAACGCCTCCGGCGGGAAGATTCCCGCCGGAGGCGTCCGGACAATCGAAAAGCCTCGCAGAGTTTGCGCCCTCAGGCGCGAAAAAATGAAAATCTGTTTTCGGCCGCGACATGTGCGTGGGCGAAAACACTGCTCAGAGCGCAAACGTGCGAACCATCCGCCTTTGGCGGGCGGTTCGTGCGCTGCAGCGCTCTGCCGGCTTTCCGCCGAAAAAGGCAGGGTCTTTTTCGGCGGCTCAGGGGGACATCTGTCCCCCTGAAAAAATTCAGTTCATCTGCTTGCGCCGGCTCAGGTTCATGGTGCCATCCTGCATGGAGCTGACCCAGTCCAGGCTCTTGCCGGTGCCCTCGGCCACGCACTTGATGGCATCGTCGGCCACCCGGGTGCTGATGCCGGTCCGGGACTCGATCAGCCGGTCGAAGCCCTCCACCAGGCTGCCTCCGCCGGTCATGACGATGCCGTTGGTGGAGATATCCGCCACCAGCTCCGGGGGCGTCCGCTCTAAGACGGAGTGAATCGCCTCCAGGATCCGCTCGGTGGGCTCCTCAAAGGCCTCCAGCATCTCCGAGGAGGTGACGGTGATGGTCTTGGGCAGGCCGGTCAGCAGGCAGCGGCCCTTCACCTCCATGGTGGTCTCCTCCTCCTTGGGGTAGACGCAGCCGATGGTCATCTTCATCTCCTCGGCGGTGCGCTCGCCCAAGAGGATGTTGTGCTTGCGGCGCATATACTTCACCACATATTCGTTGAACTGGTCCCCGGCCACCTTGATGGAGGCGCTCTCCACCACGCCGGAGAGGGAGATCACCGCGATGTCCGCGGTGCCGCCGCCGATGTCCACCACCATGTGGCCGTCGGGCTGGGTGATGTCGAT
>CAJFVK010000137.1 GCA_904420435.1 uncultured Oscillospiraceae bacterium | reverse complement strand
CATGGACATACCGGTCAGCTTGCCGTTCAGCTCGGGGATGACCTTGCCCACGGCCTTGGCGGCGCCGGTGGAGGAGGGGATGATGTTGCCGGAAGCGGCGCGGCCGCCCCGCCAGTCCTTCATGGACACGCCGTCCACGGTCTTCTGGGTGGCGGTGGTGGAGTGGACGGTGGTCATCAGGCCGTCGGTGATGCCCCAGTTGTCATTCAGAACCTTGGCGATGGGGGCCAGGCAGTTGGTGGTGCAGGAGGCGTTGGACACGAAGTTCATGTCGCTGGTGTACTTGTCCAGGTTGACGCCGCACACGAACATGGGGGTGTCGTCCTTGGAGGGGGCGGACATGATGACCTTCTTGGCACCGGCCTTCAGGTGGGCCTCAGCCTTCTCCTTGGTCAGGAACAGGCCGGTGGACTCCACCACATACTCAGCGCCCAGGTCGCCCCAGGGAATGTTGGCGGGGTCGCGCTCGGCGTACACGGGGATGCACTTGCCGTTGACCACGATGCCCTTGTCGTCGCTGCCAACCTCGCCGGCAAACTGGCCGTGCATGGTGTCGTACTTCAGCATGTAAGCCAGATAATCAGCGGGGCACAGGTCGTTGATGCCCACGATTTCAATTTCGGGATGATTGACGCTGGCGCGGAAAACCATACGGCCGATCCGGCCAAAGCCATTGATACCAACTTTGATGCTCATAGCGGTAATCTCCTCTCAAAGATATTCCCAAATATGGAATTCTGCCAGTATTATACACCAGCTTCTCCGTTTTGCAAACTATATTTTGTCACGAAAATCACAATTTATCAAAATTCTTGTATTTTCGACAAAAATTTGGTACAATCAACCTGGCATTCGTATAAAAGGTGCAATTTACCTGGAAAGTCAGCGCCGGATGCCGCAGAAGATAGCAAAACGGAGGCGATGAAATTGGCGCAAAAGGAGCAGCAACGGCTGGACGGCGGCGCCCGGGCGGAGCAGGAGGCCGAGCAGCTGGAAACCCTGGGGAAGATCCTCTCCCAGGCGGGGACCCAGCTGCGGATGCCTCTGGGGAACATCACCAGCGCCCTGGCCCGCCTGGCGCCCATGGAGCGCCGGGAGGAGGACCCGGCTCTGGACGCCCTGGCGGCGCTGGTGGAGCAGAGCTGCTGCCGGCTGATGCGGCTGGTGGGCAACCTCACCGACGCGGCTACCCTGTGGGAGGACGGGCCTCTGCCATTGTGTGACGACGATCTGGTGGCCCTGTGCCGGGAGGTGTGCTGGCAGGTTGAGACCATCGCGGAGATGCGGGGGCTGCGGCTCCAGTTTGTCTGCGGGGAGGAGCAGCATCTGGTGGCGATCAATGGGGAGGCCATCGAGCGGCTGCTGCGCAACCTCCTCTCCAATGCCATCAAGTTTACCCCCCGGGGCGGAGAGGTCCGGGTGGGGATCACCAGCGGCGGGGAGATGCTGGAGCTCTGGGTGGAGGACACCGGCTGCGGCATCGCTCCGGAGCTGCTGCCCACCCTCTTTGACCGCTACCGCCACTTTGACCGGATGGACCCGCCCCCCCACGGCCTGGGCCTGGGCCTGCCCCTGTGCCAGCGGATCGCCGCGGGCCACGGGGGGACCATGGACGCCACCTCCGCCCCGGGGGTGGGCAGCCGCTTCACCCTGCGCCTGCCGGACCGGCGGGTGGGGGTCAGCCGCCTGCGGGACAGCGGCGCTGACCGCTACGGCGGCTTCAATCCAACGCTCCTGGAGCTGTCCGACGCGGCGCCGCCGGAGGCCTACCGCTGCCGGTATATGGATTGAGAAGAGAACATCTGCACCCAAAGGAAGGCCACCCCCGGAATATGTTCCGGGGGCGGCCTTTAGCATGAAGGAAAAAGCCGCGCAGGGCGGGGAGGAGGGAGCTCGAGGGGGCAGAGCCCGCCTCACATCCAATCGAACGTCCCGCGCCTTGCCGGGCAGCGGGGACTGTCCCACTTTAGGAAAAGGCTGACAAGACTTTTTTACTTGGAATTTACAGCGACAGGAAGTCCCGGAAGAGGGGGAGGCTCCGGTACTGGACCGCCTCCGCCAGGTGGACAGGGGAGATGTTCTCCTCTCCGGCCAGGTCCGCGATGGTCCGGGCCACCCGCAGCAGCCGGTCATGGCCCCGGGCGGTGAGGCCCAGGCGCTCGAAGGCCCCCTGGAGGATCTTCTCCCCGGCGCTGTCCAGCTGGCAGCAACGGCCCACCATGTCCGGTGACATGCGGGCGTTGCAGGACACGCCGGTGCCGGCGAAGCGGTCGGTCTGGACGGCCCGGGCCTCACTGACCCGCCGGCGGACCTGGGCGGAGGACTCGGGCTCCTCCCGCCGGCGCATGGAGGCGAAGTCCACCGAGGGCACCTCCACATAGAGGTCCATCCGGTCCAGCATGGGGCCGGAGATCCGGCCTACATACCGCTGGATCTGCTGGGGGGTGCACCGGCACCGGCCGGAGGGGTGGCCGTACCAGCCGCACCGGCAGGGGTTCATGGCCGCCACCAGCATGAAGCGGCTGGGCAGGGTCACGGTGGCGGCAGCCCGGGTGACGGTGACCTCCCCGTCCTCCAGGGGCTGGCGCAGGGACTCCAGAACGCTGGGCTGGAACTCAGGCAGTTCGTCCAGGAAGAGGACGCCGTTGTGGGCCAGGGAGATCTCTCCAGGCCGGGGGACGCTGCCGCCGCCGGTCATGGCCGGGGCGGACAGGGTGTGGTGGGGGCTGCGGAAGGGACGGCGGCGGAGCAGGGGGTGCCGGCTGTCGGTCATCCCCGCCACGGACCAGATCTCCGTGGATTCCAGGGCCTCCTGGCGGGTCATCTCCGGCAGGATGGAGGGCAGACGGCGGGCCATCATGCTCTTGCCGGACCCGGGGCTCCCCACCAGGAGGATGCTGTGGCCGCCGGCGGCGGCGATCTCCAGGGCCCGGCGGACGTTCTCCTGGCCCATCACATCCTTCAGATCCGGCATGGGCACGTCGTCCTCCTCCGGCTGCCAGGGGGCGGCGGGGGACAGGGCCTGCTCGCCCCGGAGATGGGCCAGCAGCTCCCCCGCGTGGGCCACCGGGTATACGGTGAGCCCCTCGCCTGCCAGGGTGGCCTCCGCGGCGTTCTCCGCGGGCACATAGATCTCCCGGAACCCCAGCCGGCGGGCCGCCATGGCCATGGGCAGCATGCCGCTGACCGGCCGCAGGGCCCCGGTGAGGGACAGCTCCCCCAGGAACGCCGCCTCCCCGGAGGGGGCGGGGATGTCCTGCTGGGCCGCCAGGATCCCCAGAAGCATGGGCAGGTCGTAGATGGTGCCCTCCTTGCGCAGGGCCGCCGGGGCAAGGTTGACGGTGATGCGGGAGACGGGGAACTTGGCGCCGCAGGACTTGACCGCGGAGCGGACCCGCTCCCGGGACTCCCGGACTGCCGCGTCCGGCAGGCCCACCACGTCGAAGGCGGGCAGCCCGCCGCTGAGCGCGCACTCCACGGACACCCCGTAGCCGGTGATCCCGCTGATCCCCAATGAGCGAATGGTGACAACCATGAGCGAATCTCCTTTTCGCAGAAAAGTAACCGCCGCAGCGCGGCGTAAAGCCCTACCGGGATGCGGCAAAAATGTGTCAATCTGACACGACGGGACAAAATACTTCTTTATTTTACCACAAAAACCCAGCCGCTTCCAACCAAGATTTGCAAAAAGCTACCAAAAAATATCAGATCGTTTGTGGCAAACATGAAATATCGATCAAAAGCAAAAATATTGTGCGAAATCATTTACAAAACGGACGAGCCGTGGTATAGTAAATCCGTATGAACGCCGGCTTGGCGGTTTGCCTCCCGCAGGAGAGACCAAGCAGGTTCAATAGAAAACAGGAGGATGTATTTCTATGGCAAGAAAGTTCAAGTCCATGGACGGCAACACCGCGGCAGCGCATGTTTCCTATGCGTTTTCCGAGGTGGCGGCGATCTACCCGATCACACCGTCCAGCCCCATGGCGGACCTGGTTGACCAGTGGTCCGCCAACGGACTGAAGAACATCTTCGGCACCCAGGTGAAGGTTGTCGAGATGCAGTCCGAGGCCGGCGCCGCCGGCGCTGTCCACGGCTCTCTGGGCGCCGGCGCCCTGACCACCACCTACACCGCTTCCCAGGGCCTGCTGCTGATGATCCCCAACATGTACAAGATTGCCGCCGAGCAGCTGCCCACCGTGTTCCACGTGTCCGCCCGGACCGTGTCCACCCAGGCGCTGAACATCTTCGGCGACCACAGCGACGTGATGGCCTGCCGCCAGACCGGCTTTGCCATGCTGGCTGAGGGCAACGTCCAGGAGGTCATGGACCTGGCCCCTGTGGCCCACCTGTCCGCCATCAGCGGCAAGGTGCCCTTCATCAACTTCTTCGACGGCTTCCGCACCAGCCACGAGATCCAGAAGGTGGCCGTGTG
>CAJFVK010000136.1 GCA_904420435.1 uncultured Oscillospiraceae bacterium | reverse complement strand
TCCGACGTCTTTTTATGCCAGAAACAAAAAAGACGTCATCCGCCTGCTCCCTTGCTCCTCCTTTCCAACTGCGACCCGCTGCGCTGGGCTCGCTGTTGGTGGGCCGCCCTGCGGGCGGCATTTTTCCCCATTAAGAAATATCGATTTTAACCTCTCCTTCTTTTTGGGTTTCGCCGCCCGGAGGGCGGCTCCACCCTTTGATTTAAAATGCTCGGGCGAAATGAATTCGCCCTGCACCAAGGTTTTCGCCTGCGGCGAAAACGCTTGTACGCCGCAAAAGCGGCGCCGGCCAGAAGGCCGGTTAGGCGGCATTTCTGTTGACAACGCTAAGGTTGAAAATATCGATTTTAATCGTCCTTTTTTGTGGACTCCGCGGCCTACCGGACGCTCCGCCCTTCGTGATGCCAATGCTCGGGGCGGCCAGAGCTGCCCCTGCGCCAGGGGGTTTACCGGCGGCGGAAGCCCCTGTACGGCAGCGGAGAGCGCGGTATTCGCCGGCCCCTTCCTCTGGATGCCCCAGGAAAAGCGCGGGATATGGAGCAAAGGCAAAATTGTTGTTGACGAACCATGTCTTTGATGCTATGCTATACGCATCTTGCGGGAATAAGCGGTGGAGTCTGTCATAGGGAGCGGCTTGGCCGCATTCCTATTTATTCTCAGCATCGAAAGAGGGGCATTTTGCCTCCTTTTTGAGAATGGCAGGACTTCTTCTATCAAGAGGTCCTGTTTTTTTCGACTCCTCTGGGACCTGGCTGCGGGCATTTTCCAGCCGGCGGCGCGGGGAAAGAGGGCAGAAGCCGGTTATTCTGATAGGTAGAAGAGGAGGCGCGGAGCGGTTCGTAAAATAGATGCAAGCAGATGATGGTGCGCTGCTGCCTTTTTCGCAGCGGCAACAAGGACAACAAGGAATTGTGTGAAGGAGAGCAAGGGGGAGCGGAGGAAGAATTTCCATCAAGAGCCCCTGGAAAGTAGACTATGGCACATTTCATTTCGTTTTTGAAGCGGCAGTCCCCCGGGCGCCTGATCTGCCTGGGCTTTGCCGCGGTGATCCTGATCGGCTCCGGCCTTTTGATGCTGCCCATCGCCATCAAGCCGGGGGCGGAGGTGGCCTACATCGACGCGCTGTTCACCTCCACCAGCGCCGTGTGCGTCACGGGGCTGATCGCCATTGACGTGTATGACCACTTTACCGTCTTTGGCCAGGCGGTGGTGGCGGCGCTGATCCAGGTCGGCGGCCTGGGCGTCACGTCGGTGGGCGTGGGTCTGATCCTGGCGGCCGGTAAGCGGGTCAGCATCAAGGGCCGGCTCCTGGTGAAGGAGGCGCTGAATGTGGACTCCTTCAAGGGCATGGTTCGCCTGGTGAAGGCCGTTTTGCTGGTGACCCTCTGCTTCGAGGGGACCGGCGTGGTCCTCAGCTTTCTCGTGTTCATCCAGGACTATCCCTTTGGCCGGGCCCTGTGGACCAGCGTGTTCCACTCCATCGCCGCGTTCAACAACTCCGGCTTTGACATTTTGGGCGGCCTTAGGAACCTGATCCCCTATCAGAGCGACGTGCTTTTGAACCTGACCACCTGCGGCCTCATTATTTTCGGCGGCTTGGGCTTCCTGGTGATCCTGGACATCAAGAAGTGCCGCTGCTTCAAGAAGCTGACCTTCCACTCCAAGGCGGTCATCACCACCACGGCAGCCCTGCTGCTGATCGGCACGGTGCTGCTGAAGGCCACGGAGGACATGAGCTGGCTGGGGGCTTTTTTCCACAGCGTGTCCGCCCGTACCGCCGGCTTCTCCACCTACGCCATGGGGGATTTGACCAATGCGGGCCTCTTTACGCTGACAGTGCTGATGTTCATCGGCGCCTCCCCCGGGTCTACCGGCGGCGGTATCAAGACCACCACCTTCTTTGCCCTGATGCAGGAGGTGCGCTCGGTCTTCACCAAGCGGCGGCCGGGGGCCTTCCGCCGGTCCCTCCCGGCGGAGACCATGTCCAAGGCGTCGGTGATCGCGCTGCTGAGCCTGCTGGTGGTGTGCTGCGGCACGTTCCTGCTGTGTATTCTGGAGCCGGAGTGCACGTTTATCCAGCTGGTGTTTGAGGTTGTATCGGCTTTCGGCACCGTGGGACTCTCCACGGGGATTACGCCGGGCCTGTGTGTGGCCAGCAAGCTGATTATTATTCTGACCATGTATATCGGGCGGGTGGGCGCCTTTACGCTGCTGTCCGTCTGGATCGACCGGCCGGAGGCCGGCTCCCGCTACACGGAAGAATCCATTACGATCGGGTAAAACGAGGGTAGGAAAGAGTATGAAAAAGATCAATACGGCTAAGTCATTCGGCATCATCGGCCTGGGCCGCTTCGGCTCCGCCCTGGTCAAGACCTTGTCCGACGCGGGCAAGGAGGTCATCGCGGTGGACACCGACGAGCAGACGGTGAAGGCGGTCCGGAAATATACGGACTTCGCCTTTGTGGTGGAGACCCTGAACCAGGATACCCTGGAGGAAACCGGGATCCAGAACTGCAGCATCGTGGCCATCTGCATCGACGACGAGATCGACATGAGCATCCTCACCACCATGCTGGTCATCAAGATGGGGGTTTCCATCGTGATTGCCAAGGCCAGCAGCCCGGAGCACGGGGAGGTGCTCAAGCGCCTGGGGGCCGACGTGGTCTATCCGGAGTCGGATATGGCGGTCCGGATCGGAAAGAAGCTGATCTCCGGCAACCTGATCGACTACATCTCCCTGGACGACGACGTGGAGGTCCGGCGGATCCAGGTGGACGGCCAGCTGGTGGGCAGGACCATCCAGGAGATGGATGTGCGCCGGACTTATGGGATCAATATTATCGCCATTGAGCGCAACCACCAGACCAATGTGGAGTTCTCCGCCCAGTACCGGTTCCAGGCGGGGGATATCGTAGCGGTGATCGGCAAAGTGGACAAGATCGACCACTTTGAGCGGGACACCCAGCAGTAAAAGCCCTTTTGGAGGGCGGAAAGGGAGGCACGACACGGGAGAGCACGGGGATTGGAAGCACAAGTTGATGATCGCGGCAAAGGGGGCCATCATCGGCGCCACCATGCTGATCCCAGGGGTCAGCGGGGGGACCATGGCCATGATACTGGGGATCTATGACAGATTGATCCTGTCAGTCAGCACCTTCTGGCAGCACAAGCTGCGGAGCCTCCGGGCCCTGCTCTGGTTCTGCGTGGGGGCGGTGCTGGGCATGTTCCTGTTTGCAAGGCCCCTGCTGCACCTTCTGGAGAGTTTTCCTCTGCCCGCGGGCTACTTCTTTGTGGGCGCGGTGGCGGGCGGCATCCCGGTGATCTACCGGAAGGCCGCCGCCGGCGGGGCCTTTACCTGGCGTATGCCGGTGTATGTGCTGGCCGGTGTGGCCATTGTGCTGGCCATGTCCCGTCTGCCCAACCTGTACCTGTCTGCGGCGGAGGGGATCTGGCGGGTGGCGGCGCTGCTCCTGGCGGGAGTGGTGGCGGCGGTGGCCCTGGTGCTGCCCGGCATCAGCGTTTCCTATCTGCTGCTGATCCTGGGCTTGTACGACGCCACGATTCAGGCCATCAACCGCCTGGACCTGGGCTTTCTCCTGCCCCTTGGGATTGGCCTGGTGGGGGGAATCCTGCTCTCGGCCAAGCTGCTGGACCGGCTGATGACCCGGTATCCCCGCCCTACCTACCTGGTGATCCTTGGTTTTGTCCTGGCGTCGGTGCCGGCGGTGTTCCCGGGCCTTCCTGGGGATGTGGGCCAGGCGGTGCTCTGCCTTCTGACCCTGGCGGCAGGCTTTGGGGCGCTCTACAAGCTGTCCCATTTATAACCAACAGAGCCGGGGGCGTCCTGGGGGCGCCCCCCTTCCTTTTGCAGGCGGAGGCTGCCATTTCAGAAAAAGGAGGCGAGCGGAGCGATGTTCCGTGAGATGAGAAGAAAGAAACAGGCCCTGTCCCGGGAGGACTGCACCGAAATTTTAGAGCGGGGGACCTCCGGCGTCCTGGCCCTTGCCGGGGACGGCGGGTACCCCTACGCGGTCCCCATCAGCTATGTCTACCACCGGGGAAAGCTCTACTTCCACAGCGCCCGGTCGGGCCACAAGCTGGACGCCATCCGGCGCTGCCCCAGGGCGTCTTTCTGCGTCATCGACCAGGACCAGGTGGTGCCGGAGGAGTATACGACATATTTCCGCAGCGTGATCGCCTTCGGCACCCTGCGGGTGCTGGAGGAGGAGAGGGAGAAGCGGGCGGCCATTGAGGCTCTGGCGGTGAAGTACGCCCCGGCGGACGACCCCGCCAGCCGGAACCGGGCCATCGACCGGGAGTGGACGCCTCTGTGCATGCTGGAGATGACAGTGGAGCACCTGACGGGGAAGGAGGCCATCGAGCTGGTCCGGCAGCGGGAGAAGGGGGAGCGGTCCGCTGGCGGCCCCCTGGAAAAGTGAAAGAGAACAACAT
>CAJFVK010000135.1 GCA_904420435.1 uncultured Oscillospiraceae bacterium | reverse complement strand
GTCATCTCCGACGTGGTGAAGGACCACGCCAAGGAGGCTGTCCAGGCTCTGAAGGCCGCCGGCGTCCGCCGGACGGTGATGCTCACCGGCGACAGCAAGAAGGTAGCCGACTATGTGGCGGCGGAGCTTGGGGTGGACCAGGTGTACAGCCAGCTGCTGCCGGCGGACAAGGTGGAGAAGGTGGAGGAGCTTTTGCGGGAGAAGCCGGAGAAGGCCAAGCTGGCCTTCGTGGGCGACGGCATCAACGACGCGCCGGTCCTCTCCCGGGCGGACATCGGCATCGCCATGGGCGCCATGGGCTCCGACGCGGCCATCGAGGCTGCCGACGTGGTGCTGATGGACGACGACCCGCTGAAAATTGCCAAGGCCATCAAGATCTCCCGGAAGTGTCTGGGGATCGTCTATCAAAACATCGTCTTCGCCATCGGCATCAAGCTCCTCTGCCTGGTGCTGGTAGCCCTGGGCTATGCCAACATGTGGCTGGCCATCTTCGCCGACGTGGGGGTCATGATCCTGGCGGTGCTCAACGCCATCCGGGCCCTGTTCGTCAAAAACCTATAGAAAAAAGCGAGCCCCGGAGAAACTCCCCCGTCTGACGCGCCGCCCGCTGTCCGGGACAGACAAAGCCCCGGGCCGGAGGAAATTCCTCCGGCCCGGGGCTTCGTTATTTTGGCTGGTCAGATTTCGCTGAAGGTATAGGTCTGGCGCTGGCCGGCCTGGCAGACCACGTCCACGGTCAGGCTGCCATCCTTCTCCGAAACAGAGAACTCCGCCGACTTGTCGTCCTTGAACAGGTTCCGGACATACTCCTCCGGGTTTTCCAGCTCCAGCTCCAGGATCTCCTGGCTGTCCGGAGCGCAGGGGTTATAGACTTCCTTCACCACTTCGTACCGTTTCATAGAGCGCCTCCTATCTCACAAAATTGTCGGGGTAACTAAAAATAGTATAACCGATTCCCGGCTCTTTTGCAAGATTTCAACAAACTATTTTCCGGCGGCGGTCCCAATCAAACAGCGGGCCGCTTTACAGCACCGCCCGGTGGAAGACCTTCTTCCCCTTCCGGATGATGACGCCCTCCCCCTGGAAGCGCTCGATAGGCCAGGACTGGTCGATGTCCCCCACCTTCTCCTCGTCCACGGTGACGCCGCCCTGCTGGATCAGCCGCCGAGCCTCACCCCGGGATGCCGCCAGGCCGCAGGCCACCAGCAGGCTGATGGCGCCGATCCGGCCGTCCTCAAACTGGCTCTCGGTCAGTGTGGTGGAGGGCATGTTCTCCTTGCTGCCGCCGCCGCCGAAGAGGGCCCGGGCGGCCTCCTGGGCCTTCTGGGCCTCCTCCTCGCCGTGGACCAGGGCGGTGAGCTCGTAGGCCAGGATCTCCTTGGCCCGGTTCAGCTGGCTCCCCTCCCACTTGTCCATCTCGTCGATCTGCTCCAGAGGCAGGAAGGTGAGCATCCGGATGCACTTGAGCACATCCGCGTCGCCGATGTTCCGCCAGTACTGGTAGAAGTCGTAGGGGGAGGTCTTGTTGGGGTCCAGCCACACCGCGCCGGAGGCGGTCTTGCCCATCTTCTTGCCCTCGCTGTTGAGCAGCAGGGTGATGGTCATGGCGTGGGCGTCCTTCCCCAGCTTCCGGCGGATCAGCTCTGTGCCACCCAGCATGTTGCTCCACTGGTCGTTGCCGCCGAACTGCATGTTGCAGCCGTAGTGCTGGAAGAGGTAGTAGAAGTCGTAGGACTGCATGATCATGTAGTTGAACTCCAGGAAGCTCAGCCCCTTCTCCATGCGCTGCTTGTAGCACTCGGCCCGGAGCATGTTGTTCACGCTGAAGCAGGCGCCCACCTCCCGCAGGAGCTCAATATAGTTGAGCTTCAGGAGCCAGTCGGCGTTGTTCACCATCTGGGCCTTGCCCTCGCCGAACTCAATGAACCGCTCCATCTGCTTTTTGAAGCAGTCGCAGTTGTGCTGAATGGTCTCCGGGGTCATCATGTTGCGCATATCCGTCCGGCCGGAGGGGTCGCCGATATAGCCGGTGCCGCCGCCGATGAGGGCGATGGGCTTGTTGCCCGCCATCTGCAGCCGCTTCATCAGGCACAGGGCCATGAAGTGGCCCACATGGAGGCTGTCCGCCGTGGGATCAAAGCCGATATAGAAGGTGGCCTTGCCGGCGTTAATCATCTCCTTGATGGCGTCCTCGTCCGTTACCTGGGCGATGAGCCCCCGGGCTACCAGTTCCTCGTACAGTGTCATCGTTCTGCTCCTTTATCAAAATATTATGTTAACTGTTTATAGAAAATACATGAAAAGCCATTTCCCTTTTCACCCCTTACAGCAGGCGCTGTCCGTTGATGTCCAGGTGGAACGCCATCCCCAGCCTGGCCGCCGCCTTCCGGCAGAGGATCATCCGCCCCAGGAAGATCTCAAAGTAGTCCATCACCGCGCACATCTCCGTGTCCACGCTCAGCGTCAGGGTGATGGTCTTGTGGTCGTCGCTGATCTTGGTTTCCGAGGAGGTCACCGCGTAGTTGACCCGGTCGTGGATATCAAAGCTGGAGATATCCGGGTTGCGGACCCGGGAGCGGCGCACGTCGGTCTTGTCCGCCAGGATCAGGGCCGCGGCCACCGGATTCACCGCCTCCGCCGTCCCCTCGTCGTGGTTGCCAATGGCGGTGACAATGGTGGCGATATCCGCCGGGTCGGCCCCCATGTTGTCCAGAATCCGGAAGGCCATCACCGCGCCGCTCTGGGCGTGGTCGATCCGGTTGACCAGGTTGCCGATATCGTGGAGATAGCCGGCGATCTGGGCCAGCTCCGCCTCCCGCTGGCTGTATCCCAGGGTCAGCAGGATGTAGCTGGCCGTATTGGCCACCTTCAGCACGTGGGGGAAGCTGTGCTCCGTGAACCCCAGGGCCCGGAGGGACTCGTTGGCCCGCTCAATGTAGGTGTGAATGGCAGGGTTGTTGCGGACTGCTTCGAATGTAATCATGGTCTGTGCTCCTTTCCCGATCCGCCTCTGGCATAACAAAAAAGCCTCTGTCCTACCGGACAGAGGGCGAAAAAACGCGGTACCACCTCTGGTTCGCCGCCCCCTCGCAGGCGCGGCCTCACGGAGTCCTCTCCGGACCCCTGCGCTGTATCGGGCGCACCCGGCGGAGCCTACTGGGACGAAACATCCGTTGGGTCCGCCGCTCCGGGATGTATTCCCGCCGCCGCCCTCTCCCCTTTCCACCGGCCAGGGGCTCTCTTGGCAGGGCTCTGCGGCGCTACTTCTTCCCGTCATCGCATCATGTGGCATTATACCGGGAATTGTCGGAGTTGTCAATGGGCGCTTTGCCCTTTTCTTCTAGAAACAGGCAGTCTGCCACTGCCGCAGCACGCCTGGCCGATGTACAAACCAGCGTCTTCCGGCAATTCTCTTCTGCCAGGCGGCGAAAGCCGTTCCGATACTCTTTCCGCCGCCCCTCCCACAAGATCCAGCGGATAAATTCCCAGTCCATCTTCTCCTCGCATCCGGCGGCCATGCTGTCCCGAACCCGTCCCCGATTTTGCCAATATCTCTTCAACGCCCGGTACAGACAGATATGCCGGGGCAGCAGAAGAAGGATGATCCAGTCTGCCTCTCGGCACCGCCTAGCAAAAGAAAACCGCCCCATATAGTTGCCGTCGATCACCCAGTTCCGGTTCTCCAGGAATTCCTCCGCCAGCTTCTCTGCCTCCCCTGCTTCCCGCTCCTGCCAGTTCTCACGGAATTGGACTGTATCCAGATGCAGCACCGGGCAGTGATGCTTTCGTCCCAGGATTTGCGCCACGGTTGATTTCCCCGCACCGCTGTACCCCATTACCAGGATTTTCATGACAGCAGCCCTCTCTTATACGCCTCCGCCGCGTCCAGCAGCTCCCCGGCGCCCTCCAGCATGGCCGGCGTCACATGGGCCCCGCCGGTGAGCCGGGCCAGCTCCGCCTGCCGCTGAGATCGGTCCAGGGCCTGGACGCTGGTGTAAGTCCGGCCGTCCCGCTCCCCCTTCTCCACGGAGAAGTGGGTGTCCGCCATGGCGGCCAGCTGGGGCAGATGGGTCACGCACAGCACCTGCTTGCGCCGGGACACCTGGGCCAGCTTCTCCGCCACCTTCTGGGCGGCCCGGCCGGAAACCCCCGTGTCCACCTCGTCGAAGACCATGGTCCCCACCAGCTCGTCCTCCGCCAGCACATTCTTCAGCGCCAGCATGATCCGGGCCAGCTCGCCGCCGGAGGCGATCTTCTGGATGGGCTTCAGGTCCTCCCCCACGTTGGCGGACATGAGGAAACGCACCTCGTCCGCCCCGTTCTCCCCCAGAGGCTGGGAAGAAAAGCAGATGGCAAAGCGGACCTTGGGCATGTCCAGCTGCCGCAGCTCCTCCTGGATCCGGCCCTCCAGCTCCCCGGCGGCCCTCTGCCGGGCCTCCGTCAGCACCTGGGCCGCCGCCAGGGCCGCCCGCTCCGCG
>CAJFVK010000134.1 GCA_904420435.1 uncultured Oscillospiraceae bacterium | reverse complement strand
GCGGATGATGGACGCCGTGACCGAGGGGGACGACTTTGACCTGATGGTGATGGGCCGCTCCCAGGGACAGGGGTGCTACTGCTTTGTCAACGGCCTGGTGCAGACCCAGGTGCAGAAGCTCCAGAGCCACTACCCCTATATCGTGGTGGACAACGAGGCGGGGATGGAGCATGTGAGCCGGGGGATCCTGCCCAACATGGAAAAGGTGCTGCTGGTCAGCGACTGCTCCCGCCGGGGCGTCCAGGCCGCCGGGCGGATCGCGGAGCTGATGCGGGAGATGAACCTCCGCCCGGATACGGTGGGCCTCGTCATCAACCGGGCGCCCCATGGGGAACTGGACCAGGGCACCCGGGTGGAGATTGAAAAGCAGGGGCTGACCCTTCTGGGCGTGGTCCCCCAGGACGACACAGTTTACCGCTTTGACTGCGACGGCCGGCCCATGGTGGAGCTGCCGGCGGACTCCCCGGTGCGCAGGGCCCTGGAGGAGATCGCCGGAAAACTGGGGCTGTAAGCGGCCGGAAGATGCTGGAAAGGAGTGACAGACGATGGGCGTCATGGACGGGTGCCACGAGGCCCGGCAGGCGGTGACCATCGGTGAGATGGATTGCCCCCGGTGCGGAGAGAGTGTGGAAATTTTCATCAAGGACGGCTTCCTGGCGGCGGACGCGGTGTGCGACAGCTGCGGAAACGTGATAGCGGCAGGGAGCGAAAAGCCCGCGCAGATCAGGGAGGGCTGACGGCAATGGAACGGGCCCCGGAATTTCGAACCAGAAATTCCGGGGCCCGTTTGTATCGGAGTGTTGAGGGGAGGAGCGGCTTCTCTACTCCGCGGCCAGCGTGTAGCGCACCGCTTGGGCGGCGTGGTGGTTGGCGGCGTAGATCACCCCGTCCTCAGGGACCACGGCGATGTTGCTGGGCCCGCCGCCGCAGTCGATGGGCTCCTCATAAAACGCCCCGTCCCGGTACCGCAGGCAGAACAGGGCGGCGTCCCCCTGGCGGTAGCCGCACACCACGGCGCCGCTGCCCAGAAGCTGGCCACCCCAGATGGCGTGGCCGAAGGTCAGCCGGCCCGGGAAGCGCTTCATCTCCCGGCACAGGCCGTCCCCGTCCAGCTTGTAGATGGCCAGGTCCGCCCCGTGGAAGGGCTCGATGGTGGCGATCTCATCCTGCCCGTCCCCGTCGATGTCCACAATGGCGGCGTCGCCGGTAGGGCGGTCGGAGATCTTCCGGACGGACCACTCCCCGCCGGCCGCGGCGGGCGGGCAGATGGCGAAGATCCCCTCGTCGCCGGTGACCAGGCCGGTCCGGCGGCCGTTGAGCATGCCTCCGCAGTACCCGTGGTTGCGGGTGATGCCCTCCAGCAGAACGGAGAGGGAGATGCCATCCTCCGGCCGGGCGGGCATGACGCCCACATAGACCTTGCCGGGCTGGGACCAGTCCTCGGTGAAGGCCTTGCCGCCACAGAGGGTGCAGGCCACAAAGTAGACCACGCCCCCGCTCTCCATCAGGTCAAACCGGTGGACGAAGGGGATGCTGACGAAGTCCCTGATCTGGTAGGAGCCGTCCGGCTGGGGATGGACCCAGACCAGTTTGGCGTTCTCCGAGCGGAAGACCGGGAGAAAATTCTGGATGGCCAGGAAATCGCCGCCGCTGCCGGGGATCTCCACCATGCTCATGGTCCCGCCGGGGGCCTCCCAGACGGTGCGGCAGTCCCGCCCCCGGCTGTCAAAGGACAGGCAGGGGGCGCACTCCTCCGAGGCGAAATAGGCCCGCTTTTCAGGGCCGATAACGGACACGGCGTAGCAGTGGTCCAGGGTGGCCAGGACCTCCTTCTTGCAGATCATGCTGTTTGCTCCTTTCCGGCGCCCACAGGGGCGCGCACCTGCGGCGATTTTACCTTTTTTCAGCGCGCTGCCGGCTGCCAAATCGGGGCGCCGCTTCCCCGTGGGCACCGGCCGGGGCCTAAAGGCGCTCCGGGTGCTGGTTGAGATACTCGATAAACTGGTAGGCCAGCTCCCCCTCCACCTGCAGGGCGTCCCAGCGGAAGGGCTGCCAGTTGGAGAGGCTGTCCAGGTTGGGGAAAAAGCTGTCGCAGGCCGGCCGGTCGTAGACCTGGGTCAGAAAGCAGCGGCGGCAGTAGGGGAGCAGGGCCCGGTAGATCTCCCCACCCCCGATCACCCAGACGGTTTCCGGGTCCCAGCCGGCGGCCATCCGTACCGCCTCCTCCGGGGAGGCGGCGGTTTCCACGCCAGGGCGGGAGAAGTCCGCCTGGCGGGTGATGACAATGTTGCGGCGGTTGGGGAGGGGCTTCCCACCGGGCATGGAGTCCAGGGTCTTGCGGCCCATGAGGACCATCCCGCCGCTGGTGAGGGAGCGAAAGCGCTTCATGTCCTCCTTGATGTGGAAGAGCAGCTGGTTGTCCCGGCCGATGCCCCAGTCCAGGCTGACGGCGGCGATGGCGTTCATATGGCCACCTCGATTCTCTCGTCAAAGGGCCAGGGGTCGTAGCCCTCCAGCTTAAAATCGTCCACGGTGAAGTCGTAGAAGTTTTTCACCTCTGGGTTGATCCACAGCTTGGGCGCCGGCCGGGGCTGGCGCTCGATCAGCTTTTCCACAAGGGGGACGTGCCGGTCGTAGATGTGGCAGTCGGCAATCACGTGGACCAGCTCCCCGGCCACCAGGCCGCTGACCTGGGCCATCATGTGGACCAGCACCGCGTACTGGCACACGTTCCAGTTGCTGGCAGTGAGCATGTCCTGGCTGCGCTGGTTCAAAATGGCGTTGAGGGTGTTGCCGGTGACGTTGAAGGTCATGGAATAGGCACAGGGGTAGAGGCCCATCTCGCTGAGATCGTGGTGGTTGAAGAGATTGGTGACCATCCGCCGGCTGGCGGGGTTCTCCTTTAGATCCTTCAGCACCCGGTCCACCTGGTCGTACCAGCCGTCGCTGTACTTGTGCTTCACCCCCAGCTGGTAGCCGTAAGCCTTGCCGATGGTCCCGTTTTCATCGGCCCAGGCGTCCCACACGTGGCTGTGGAGCTGGTGGATGTCGTTGGACTTCTTCTGCCAGATCCACAGCAGCTCGTCCACGCAGGACTTGAAGTAGGTCCGCCGCAGGGTCATGACAGGGAACTCCTCCTGCAGGTTGTAGCGGTTCACCACGCCGAATTTCTTCACGGTGTGGGCAGGCGTGCCGTCCTCCCAGTGGGGGCGGACCTGGAGCTGGGTGTCCCAGAATCCGCCCTCCAGGATCTCCCGGCAGACGTTGATGAATACTTGATCGGCATAGCTCATGGCCCTGGCCCTCCTTTTCTTTCCCGGCTATCATAGCACAGAAAACCTGGTTTGAAAAGGGCTGTGCCTTGTAAAAAAGCCAGCGGCGTGGTAAAATTCTCTCAGCTTTTACCGGCGCGCCGGCGGTCCCTTCCGCCGGCGGCGGGGAGAGGAGGCGACGGGGAAAATGGAGGGCTGCATCGGCGACGAGAAGGGGTATCTGCTGGAGGACTACCGCCTGTTTCACCTGCGGGACGAGCTGGCCCAGCGGATGGATTACCACTACCACGCCTTTGAGAAGATCGTGTTCCACCTGGCCGGGCGGGTGACCTACAGCGTGGAGGGCAAGAGCTATGAGCTCAAGCCCTACGACATCCTGCTGGTGGGGCGGAACCTGCTCCACCGCCCGGTGATCGGCCAGGGGGAGCCCTACGAGCGGATCATCCTGTGGCTCAGTGCAGAGTATCTGGAAACCGCCGGCAGCGGGGACTGCGACCTGGGCAGCTGCTTCCGGCTGACAGAGCGCAGGGGCTTCCACATGTTCCGTCCCCGGGGGGAGGACCGGCTGCGCTACCGGCGGATGTTTGAGCAGATCGAGGAGGCCCAGGGGGAGGAGGCGTTCGGCAGCGCTACCCTGGCTGAGTCCTGCCTGTGGCGGCTGATGGTGGCGCTGAACCGGGATATCCTGGCCCAGCCGGAGGCGGGAGAGGACGTGGAGTACCGGTTTGACCCGAAGATGGAGGAGGTAACCCGGTTCATCGGGGAGCACCTCAGCGAGGAGCTGCCCATTGAGCGGCTGGCGAACCAGTTCTATCTGAGCCGCTATTACCTGATGCACCGTTTCAAGGAGGTCTATGGCGTCACCGTCCACCAGTACATCCGGCAAAAGCGGCTTTTGCGGGCGGCGGATGAGCTGCGGCGGGGGACGCCGGTGCTGAAGGCGGCCATGGAGGCCGGGTTCAACGACTACTCCGCCTTTCTCCGTGCCTTCCAGGCAGCTTACGGGAAGAGCCCCCGGGAGTGGAAGTGAGAAGCCTGCTTATACAATTATATATAGAAACCGGGCAAACCAGAAGCAAATCGGCGAAGAAAAAAGAAATTAGCAATTTTTTGAAAAAAGTAGTTGACAAGGTGGTAGTGAGGTGGTATAGTAAACGAGCTGTCCGGGAGAGCCGGGCGGCGCCAGACAGGAAGCCGGTTGGCAAGCGAGA
>CAJFVK010000133.1 GCA_904420435.1 uncultured Oscillospiraceae bacterium | reverse complement strand
TATCTGTTGCGGGCGGAAGAGATTTGAAGGGAGCTGTCCTTAGTACGAGAGGACCGGGATGGACGTACCTCTGGTGCACCAGTTGTCCTGCCAAGGGCACAGCTGGGTAGCTAAGTACGGACGTGATAAACGCTGAAGGCATCTAAGCGTGAAACACCCCCTAAGATGAGATCTCTCATCCTTAATGGAGTAAGGGCCCAGGAAGACGACCTGGTTGATAGGCAGAAGGTGGAAGCGCAGTAATGTGTGTAGCTGATCTGTACTAATCGCCCGAGGGCTTGACCTACAAGAAGCAATGCAGGCGGCCTTTCGAAGTTGCGAGTTTCTTTGTTCGGTTTTCAGGGTGCAAGAATCGCGGGCATTTCTGTAGAGATGCGAGCGGTATTTGCGCCTTTAGCTCAGTTGGTAGAGCAACTGACTCTTAATCAGTGGGTCCCGGGTTCGAGTCCCTGAAGGCGCACCAGGTATTAAGACTCTGGAAAGGGTTTTGATATAGAGCAGCGCGACATGTGGCCCGTTGGTCAAGTGGTCAAGACGGCGGCCTCTCACGCCGCAAACGGGAGTTCGACTCTCCCACGGGTCACCACTTTTCAGGAAAGTTTTTCTTGACAAAAGAGCGTGAATCCATTACAATTCAGATTGTTGCTGAGGCGTAAGCTTTGGTAATGATAGTTGGTGTTGATTAGGTCGAGGGTCCACCCGTTCCCATCCCGAACACGGAAGTTAAGCTCGATTCTGCCGACAATACTTGGCTGGAGACGGCCCGGAAAGATAGGTAACGCCAACACAATGTAAGACGAACAGCGATTGCTGTTCGTCTTTTCTTATATCTGTGTGCTTGTAAGCACTCTGTGATGGGCCGGTTGATTGACGACATTGGAAAAATATGCTATGGTGGGATAGAAGCCGGCACAGGGTGTGAAATAGTCCGCGGCTGAAAAATCTCAGAAGCGGAGGCCCACTCGCTTTTTATGGAAGCCGGAGCGGATATCAAGGAGGAGTGATCTTATGAAGGAGAATAAGCTGAGGAGACTGCTGCGGGAGGGAAAGCCATCCACTTCCACCCGGCTGTGGAGCACCTGGCCCTTCTATGCGGAGGTCCTGGGCGCAACAGGAAACTTTGACTACATGGAGTTTGTGGCGGAATATGCGCCCTTTACCCAGGCGGATCTGGAGAACATGGCCCGGGCGGCGGAGCTCCACGATATGGGAAGCATGATCAAGGTGGACTTCCAGAACCGGGGCTATGTGGCTCAAAAGGCTGTGGCTGCGGGCTTTCAGGCCGTCCTCTTTGCTGACCACCACACAGCGGAGGAGGTCCGGGAGAGCATCGCCATGCTGAAGCCGGACCGGCTGGGCCAGGGGCGGTTCGGCTATCCCAACCGCCGGTTTATCGGCACCACCTCCCACTTAAGCCAGATGGACCACGCCCAGCGGCTGGACGACATCGTGATCTGCTTTATGATTGAGAAGGTGGAGGCCATGGAGCATCTGGAGGAGATCTGCTCCGTACCCGGGATCGACATGCTTCAGTTCGGGCCGTCGGATTACTCCATGAGCGCCGGAAGGAACGCGGCGGAGAACAAGGACGCCACCCGGGAGGCGGAAAAACGGATGATCGAAACTGCCCTCCGGCACGGGATTCAGCCCCGCTGCGAGATCCAGACGCCGGAGGAGGCCCAGTACTATATCGATCTGGGTGTCCGCCATTTCTCCCTGGGGGATCAGTTCAAGGTGCTGAAAAAATTCTGGGACGAGCAGGGGAAGAAAATCCGGGACATTGCGGACGGCCTGGAGGGCCGGTAACGACGAAACCTCCTCTTTGCGGGATATGCCATCGGCATATCCCGTTTTTTCACAGATTTTAGTTGACAGATGTAGTCCAGTCTGGTATAATTGGATTACAGAAGTAAACCAATAGGAGGTGAGAGAGGATGGACAGAGCGCCCGTCACCCTGTCCCCGGGGGAGTGGCAGGTCATGGAGGCCCTGTGGGAGGGGCCCAAGACCCTGATGGAGCTGGTGCGGCTGCTGAAGGAGCGGACAGGCTGGGCCAAGAGCACGGTGACGACCATGGTCCGCAGGATGGAGGATAAGGGGCTGCTTGCTTACCGGCAGGAGGGACGCACCAAGACCTTTCTGCCGGCGGTGAGCAGGGAAGATGCGGCGGCGGCGGAAACAGAGTCCCTGCTGCGGCGGGCCTACCACGGCAGCGTGGGACTGCTGGTGAACACGCTGGCCCAGCGGGAGGCCCTCAGCCGGGCGGACATCGACGAGCTGTACGCTGTTTTGCGCAAGGCGGAGGAGGAACTGCCATGAAAGAGATTCTGTTGACCTCCAGCGTGCTGATCCTGGCGCTGGCAGCCCTGCGCCGGCTGCTGCGGGGACGGATCAGCCTGCGGCTGCAATATGCCCTGTGGCTGCTGGCGGCAGTGCGTCTGCTGGTGCCGGTGCAGCTGGGGCAGAGCCCCATCAGCGTGCTGAATCTGGTGCCGGAACCGGAGAGCCAGGCGGTTCAGCCGGCGGAGCCGGGGATCGCTGGATCCGGAACAGTCGGGGAGCAAATCCCGGAGCCTGAGGCGGACGCGTACGGAGAAACTGCGCCTTCGGGGGAGAGCATCGCTCCGGTGGGAGAGCCGGCGAGACGGCCTGCAGCTTCCTGGTCCGACGTGCTGGGCTGGATCTGGCTGGCGGGCTGCGCCGGCATGGCACTGTGGTTCCTGTGGGTGAACCTCCGCTTCCGCCGCCGGGCGGGGGCGGGTGCAGCGCGGGTCGAGGCGGACTGCCCATTGCCGGTGTTCCGGTCCGCCGCCGTGCCATCCCCCTGCCTGGTGGGGCTGGTCCGTCCCCGGATCTACCTGACCCCCGCCTGCCTGGAGAGCCCGGAGGGCCTGCGCCATGTGCTGGCCCATGAGGAGACCCACTGGCGGCACAGGGACCCCTGGTGGGCTCTGGTCCGGGGCGTGTGCCTGTGCCTGTACTGGTTCAATCCGCTGGTGTGGTGGGCGGCGGACCTATCCCGGCGGGACGGGGAGCTGGCCTGCGACGAGGGCGCCATCCGCCGCCTCGGGGAGAAGGAGCGGCTGGCTTATGGCCGTACGCTGGTGGCCCTGGCGGCGGAAACCGCCTCCCCGGCGCGGCTTTTGCAGACGGCCACCACCATGGCCGACCGGCGGGGCGGCCTCCGGGAGCGGGTGATGTTCATTGCCAAAAAGCCCCGGATGCTGGCCGTCACCGTCCTCTGCCTGCTGCTGGCGGTGGGGATCGCGGTGGGCTGTACGTTTACCGGGGCGGGGGGCGGCTCAGCGGGACAGACGCTCCGGGAGAAGCTCCGGGACCTGCCGGAGGAGCTGTCGGGGGCGGTGGAGGTCCGGGAGGGGACGGGTGACGTCCTCGCCTCCTACTACCTCTCCGCCGACGACACGGAGAACGGCCTGGGCGGCCTGATGGGGGTGCGGTATCTGTCCCCCGGCCAGTTCGAGTATACCTTCTACGCGGTGGACCACAGCGGGCTCGCCCCCATCGGGCGGGACGAAGGTGGCTACTACGTGTCCGCGACAGCCACCGATGTGCAGTTCTCTCCCCTCCTCCAGGAGGAGTATGAGGCGGCGCAGGCGGCCCTGCTGGAGTGGACGGCGTCGGTGATCCTGGGGGAGGAGGGGGTGGAGCCCTTTACCTGGGAGGATGTGCAGGCGGTGGCCGCGGCATCGTTCACCTATCCCGGGGCCCACCGCTGGCCGGTGTATTACCCCCATCTGGCCGATGAGGGCTCCTACCGGGACCCCTGGACGCTGACCCTTTCCCAGCCGGCTTCCCAGGGGGAGGGCGGCATCTGGTGCGTGGAGCGGTGGCAGGAGGGGGAGAACACCTACCTCTGGTATCCGCCGGACACGGACCTGGCCGCAGTGGACTACTACGCCCAGCTCCAGGCCCAGGCGGACGCCGGGGAGGCGGACTGGGCCCTGGACCCCCGCCAGGTGGCCCTCCGGGCCCTGGCCGACGCCCGCGTGCTGGGGGATGCCAGCCGGGTGGCGGCGGACAGCCTCTATGACGACGAAACCGTGGACCGTCTGGAGGAGTACCCCCTGTGGGTCAGCCCCTCCTGGGAGGCCGACTACGGGGAGGACGGGACCCTGACCGGCGAGAGCGGGACCTTTGAGATCATGGGCCAAAAGATCAGCGCGTTTTCTGAGGAGAAGGAGGCGTACGCTGCCGATCCGGCCAACGAGGCGGTGATGGCCACAGGGGTGAAGTATTTCCTCCTGGCGGCCTATGGGGAGGCGGAGCGGTGCGACGCCATGGAGGCCCAGCCGGTGGACGAGAGCGCCCTGTCCGGCCAGGCCCTCTACAACCGGCGGCCCAGCTACATCCATGCCCCGAAGCCCCTGGGCGGCGGGGTGTACCGCCTCCGTCTGGAGTATCTGCTGGCGTGCCAGAGGGGCGACGTCCCGCCGGAGGAGCGGCAGCAGGCGGAACTGGAAATCGCGGTGCGCTCCGGGGCCTGCCAGGTCCTGGGAATGGAGCTGACAGGAGGGAGGCCCTCCGCCTAAAAAGGGAAACCGGCACAGGCAAAAGCCTGTGCCGGTTTCGCAAAAGGGGGAAAACAGGATGGAGATCAGAAATCCACTTCCTGGTCGTAGAAGCAGCACTTGAGGAGCTTCTCCATCTCCGCGGGGGTGATGGGCCGGGGATTGGAGCCGGTGCAGGCGTCGCCCACGGCCAGCTCGGCCACCTGGGGCAGCTTGTCCAGGAACTCCTTCTCGTCGATGATGCCGCCCTCGTAG
>CAJFVK010000132.1 GCA_904420435.1 uncultured Oscillospiraceae bacterium | reverse complement strand
ATTCTTCATTTTCGCCAGAACCTCCGCAGGCCCTTCGATACGGATGGCGCCGCCGAAGGTGAATACCCATGAGAAGAACGGTGGGGTAGGCGCCACATCCACGGTGGCTTGGAAGTGGCTGGCGTCCATCACCTCTGTGGCCACATCCTCTCCGAAGTGGTCTATGACATTTCGCATGGTGCGGTTCTCACACAGCAGCGTCACCCGCTGGGGCGCGTCGTGGTACATGCCAAAGACCTCCCGGATGTAGGCCGCCGGGTCAAAGGACGGATCTGCTATGTAGGGGGCATCCGACTCCTGAAAGGCTGTCATGCGATCCACCCGGAACTGGGCCAGTTTGTCGTGCTTTTCTGACCAGCCCACGGCGTAGTAGAAATCCCTACTCCAGATAAGGGCATAGGGGCTGAATCCATAGCGGTACCCGTCATGTTTCAACACCTTTTCCTTCTTCGGTGTGTACTCAAAATACTGGAATGAGATGGCCCGCTGTTCATGGATCGCCGTCTGGATCGCGTCGATAGCGTAGTACACAGTTTCGTTGTCTGGCTTAGTCGTGCCGTCCATATAGAGGGGGCGGTTCAGGAGCGCGGCATTGTGCCGGCTGGTGAGGTGCCCCAACTTCTCGATGAGAGCGGCGCTTTTCTTCTCCGTGATGAGGTGGGAGGACTCCACGGCGTCCACCAGCAGTTTCAGTTCCGGCAGCTCCAGCAGCCGGGAGCCTATAAAGTAGCGGTTCTGTATGTTTCGGATGCAGATGACATCCACGCCGAAGTCCATGAGCAGTTGGATATCGCTGTACACGTTCTTCCGGTTGCCGTGGATGCCGTGGGCTTCCCAAAACTGCAGGATATCTGTCACCGATATATAGTGGCTTTCATCCGTCTGCTCCATGAGAAATTTTAGCAAAATAAACATTCTCCGTTGGCTATCATTTTGCATAATATCCTTCTTTCACCTCCAGTCCTACTCCACCAGCCCGTACTTGACCTTGATGCGGTCCAGCTTTTCCAGCATGGGTTCGGCGGCAAACCAGAGGAAGAGCCATGTGGCGGCGGCCTGGATGCAGTCAAAGGGCAGACCGGTAACATAGTAGGTGATGAGGGTCTCCCAATTGAGTTCGGACGCCCACATCAGCGCCGAGGCCGGGTTCATGATGCCGCCGTAGATGAGGATGGCGGCCAGCGCGCCGTAGACGCAGAGGGAGGTGCGCGTCCGCCGCAGCCAGCCCTTGCGGAACAGGACGCCGGCCAGGAAGCCGATGATGCCCATGGCGAACATCTGCCACGGCGTCCACGGTCCCTGGGAGAAGAGCACATTGGATGCCAGCATGGTCATGGCTCCCACCAGGAAGCCGGTTTCCCCGCCGAAGGCCACACCGGCGATGATGACCAGGGCCATCACCGGCTTAAACTGGGGCAGCATAAAGAAGGCCGCCCGTCCTGCAATCGCGATGGCGCAGAGCACCGCAATAATGACCAGCTCCCTCGCCTGGGGCTTCCTGCCCTCGAAGATCAGAAAGAAGGGAACCATACACTCTAAAAGCACCATGAGAGAGATGAAGTAATACTTTTTCCCGTCCAGATAGTAGACGCCGATAAACAGTGTCAGGGGGATCAGCAGGAGGATCAAGACCGTGGCGACCAGAGTGCGGCAGGAAAGCTTCCGCTTGTCCCGCGGGGTCTGTACGAGATAATCCGGCCTGTGGCTGCGCCTGCTGATGCAGGCGGCGAACACAAACAGAGCGGCAATAAAAATCCCATACAGCAGCAGCTGATGGGATGCAAGGGGCGTCATCCCCTCCGCGCCGATCAGCGCCGTCAGGTCAGTCACGTTCATAAATTGCAGGAACAAAAGCAGGGCAACCGTGCCGGAAACCACAGCGCCCAGCTTGCGCCACCAGGGCAGCTTTTGGGGCTTTCCTTTGTCCGTGCTGTCGTCCGGCTCCGGCAAAATAAAGTCGTCCGCCGGCAGTTCCGGCGGTTCCGGCAGGGCCCCGCCGCAGGCGGCGATCACGTTCTCCGCCGTCACCGCCTCCGGCAGCAGCCCACGGGCCATGCGGTTGGCGGCGGTGGTGTAGAAGCTGTTGCCGGAGAAGAAGGCCCGGGGCGTCCCCTCGGTGACGATGCTCCCGTCAAAAAACAGGGCGCACCGGTGGGCATATTTCGCGCAGAACTCAATATCATGGCTGACCATCAGGATGGTCACACCGCGGCGGAGAAGGACAGAGAGGATTTCCGCAAACACCTGCTTGAACTCCGCGTCCAGGCCCTTGGTGGGCTCGTCCATAAGGAGGATCTCCGGCTCCAGCAGAAGCACCTTAGCCAGGGCCGCCCGCTGCTGCTCTCCGCCAGACAGGTCGTAGGGGTGCCGGTCCAGCAGATGCTCCAAGCCGCAGAGGCGCACCATCCGTGCGATCCTGCTCTCCGCCTCCCCCGGTGCCATTCCTTTCCCTTTCAGGATTTCGGCCAGATCCTCCCGCACGGTTTTCTTGACGAACAGGGTCTGCGGGTTCTGGGGCAGGGTGCCCACCCGGCCGTGGACGGATACTTCGCCCCGGTAGGGCTTCAAAAGCCCTGCCGCCAGCTTCAGCGACGTGGTTTTTCCCGTGCCGTTGCCCCCAAGAATCGCCAGAAACTCTCCCCTTTGTACGGAGAGGGACAGCCCCCTCACCACATCCGGCAGATCCTTCTCATACTTGAACCAGAGATCCCGCAGGGCGAGCACCGTGTCTGCTCCATGGGGGTGGAGCCTCTCCGGCGGCAGGCTCTGCAGGGCGTAACCTTCTGCATACGCTTCCAGCCACTCCCGGCCGTCGCGGACAGTGATGGGGCACGGCAGGTTGCTTTCCACCGCCGCCCACACCCGCATGGCGGCGGGCATAGCCAAGAACATGGCGTGGCCGCTCCGACGCAGTCGTATCCCTACCTCACGGGGCGTGCCGGTGCAGAGGAGCTTTCCGGCATCCATAACCGCCACAGAGGTGGCTAGGGGAAAGGCCTCCTCCAGGCGGTGCTCGGTCAGCAGGATGGTGGTGCCCAGCTCCCGGTTGATCTTTCCGAGGGTGGCCAAAAAATCGCTGGCAGCGATGGGGTCCAGTTGGCTGGTGGGCTCGTCCAGAATCAGGACCGAGGGCTGAAGGGCCATGATGGATGCCAGGTTCAAAAGCTGTTTCTGCCCGCCGGAGAGCTCGGTGACGTTCTTGTAAAACCAGGTTTGGATGCCGAAAAAGCTAGCCATCTCCGCCACCCGGCGGCGGATGGTGGGGGTGTCATACCCGAGGCTCTCCAGCCCGAAGGCCAGCTCATGCCACACCTTGTCCGTCACGATCTGATTGTCCGGCGACTGGAGCACGAAGCCGATCCGCTCCGACTGCTCCCGCTGGCCGATGTTGTCCAGGGGCGTCCCGTCCAGCAGGATTTCCCCGCTGCGCCGTCCGTGGGGAGCCAGGACGGTCTTCAGCTGCCGGAGCAGGGTGCTCTTGCCGCAGCCGGAGGGGCCGCAGAGCACCAGAAACGCGCCAGCGGGCACCGTCAGGGTGACGTCGTCCAGCGCCTTTTCCCGCTGCTCCGGATAGGTAAAGGAAACATGCGACAGCTCCAGGCTGCCTGCCGTCATTCCGTTCAAACGCATCTCCCGCCTTTCTGTAAAGTTTCCCGCTGGGTCCGGATGGCTGCTTCCCGCTGCCGGCGCGTCCGGGCGGACAGCTCGTGGGTAAGATAAGCGGGGGCCAGCCGGGCCACCAGCTCTCCGACCGCCGGGTCTGTCCAGGGGCGGTGCTGGTCGATCTGCTGGACATGAGCATAGCTGACGGCAAAGCGCTGGCCGTAGTCCTCCGGCAGGTCCGGTAATTCCCCTGTATGGGCGCGGACATAGGTGCCGCTGATGCTCTGGTGGAGATGTACTGCCCGAATAGAGCGGCACAGCGTTCCGTGCCGGTCCAGCATGCGGTGGATAAAACGGAGGCCCTCTCCCTGGCTGCGGATCGCCGGATTGACATTCATCAAATGTCCCGTATCCAGGACAATTCCCTTTCGGAGGTAGTGGATGCCCTCCAGCAGTCGGGCCGTGTTCTCTGGCTCGGTAAAGGTAAAGCCAGGCCACCATTGGTTCTCCACCAAGAACTCAAAGGGCCAGTCCCTGACGTCAAGCAGCAAGTTGATCAGTTCCACTGCTGTGTCGATGATCTCCTCGTTGGTGTGAAGCCAGTGATAGGTGTAGTTCTCTTCCAGGGACACGTCGGTGACGTGAAAGACCACGTATTTTGCTCCGAGAGATACCGAACGCTCCAGGTCTTCCCGGTAGGTCCGCAGCAGCACCTCCGGACTGCTTCCTCCGTAGTACCGCTCAATGGCTTCCACATGGATAAATTTCCGTTCCAGCGCCCCTGCATCCTTCCGGTAGAAGTCCAGCCAGTCCGGAAAGAACGTTAGGTGGTACCCCACCAGCAGCTCCGGCGGAAAGCTCTTGGGAATATCCTCACCGCCCCAGATCCCTTCTACGCCGTCCAAACCCAGCCGGGCACACTCCTGCCGCACCCCATCCCAGTTGCCATATTCTTTCCCCGTCCGTTCGCACAGGGGCAGGTTCATGCTTTGATACAAGGCAGTATCCTCTCTTTCTCCAGCTTTTTCCACTTCCGGTCCTCCCTCCAGTTTACCACGACCGGCGTCAGACACAAGGCTAAATACACAAGCTGGAAGCTGATGGTCAACGGTGTAATTGCGGCTCCACGGATACTGGGGTAATACCGCCAATCCATGCCGCCGGCCAGCCATCCTGCAAAGATATAGAATCCGCAGAATCCCAGCCACGCCAGCGCCGCCTTATCCCGGTCGTCGAAC
>CAJFVK010000131.1 GCA_904420435.1 uncultured Oscillospiraceae bacterium | reverse complement strand
CCCAGCCGCCCTTGCCGCCGCGGCAGAGGACGTAGGGCTCGCTGCCGGACATGTCCTGGATGATCTCATTGGTTTCCGCGTCCCGGACCAGGGTCCCCCGGGGGACCCGGATCACCAAGTCCCGGCCGTTCTTCCCGGTTTTCCGGGAGCCGGAGCCGTCCACCCCGTTCTCCGCGGTATACTTGCGCTTGTAGCGGAAATCCATCAGGGTGGAGAGGTTGTCGTCCACCTGGAGGACGATGCTGCCGCCATTGCCGCCGTCGCCCCCGTCGGGGCCGCCGGCGGCCACATATTTTTCCCGGTGGAAGGATACGCAGCCGTTGCCGCCGCTGCCCGCCTTCACGGTGATGCGGGCCTTGTCCACAAAGGATGTCGCCATAGGAACCTCCTGAAAGTCGTAAACTGCTCTATTTCCGCAATATTTTATCGGATGGGGGAGAAAAAATCAAGCCGCAGCAGGGCAAAAAAAGAGGTTCCGGAGCCATCCGGAACCTCTTTGCGCCGCACTTACTGAGCCTCGTAAACAGAAACCTGCTTGCGGTCCCGGCCCAGGCGCTCAAAGCGAACCACACCGTTGACCTTGGCGAACAGGGTGTCGTCGCTGCCCTTGCCCACGTTCACGCCGGGGTGAATGTGGGTGCCGCGCTGGCGGACCAGAATGTTGCCGGCCAGAACATGCTGACCGTCGGCACGCTTGGGCCCAAGACGCTTGGACTCGCTGTCACGGCCGTTCCGGGTGGAACCAACGCCCTTTTTGTGGGCGAAGAACTGTAAACCAATACGAATCATGGTAGTCTGCCATCCTTTCTGTAAGATGCAGAGGCCTACGCCTCCAAAACCTCGATATAATCGGGATACTCGCTGTGAAGCTCCGCCAGATACACCATCATCCCCGTCAAAAGGGCCTGACAGGTGCTGTCCGCCTGGGCGGACAGGCCCCCCGGCAGCCGGAGGGAGATATGGGCGTCCTGCTCCCGGACCTTCACCGACGCGCTGAGCCCCAGCACATCGTTGATCGTACACTCCACCAGGCGCACCGCGCTGGTGACAGCGGCACAGACGATGTCCTCGCCCTCCTGGGCGAAGCCGCTGTGGCCCCTGGCGTCAAAGCCGGTGATGGCACTGCCCTCCATGTGGAATGTGACAGTGGTCATCTGCTCAGGCGTTGATCTTGGTGATCTCAACCTTGGTGTAAGGCTGACGATGACCCTGACGCTTGCGGTAGCCCTTCTTGGGATTGTACTTGAAGATCCGGATCTTCTTGCCCTTGCCGTTCTTCACGGTGTTGGCCTCCACGGTGGCGCCGGCCACGGCGGGGGTGCCGAAGGTGGCCTTGTCCCCGTCCAGGACCGCCAGGACCTGGTCGAACACCACCTTGTCGCCGGCCTCCACAGGCAGCTTCTCGATGAACAGGGTGTCGCCCTCGGTCACCTTGTACTGCTTGCCGCCGGTCACGATGATTGCGTGCATTCCTAATTTCAACTCCTTCATTACGGGCTCGCTGTCGGGGGCGGCGGCCGAAAAAGGACGCACTTATACCCATTCAAAGCGGCTTATCAAGTATATCAGCTGTCGGTCGGATTGTCAACCGCTTTTTTCTCTTTTTTGGGATTTTTCGCGCCGCTGTTTCCCAGGGCCAGGAAGCAGCCGGACAGGAGCAGCGCCCCGGTGATAGACGCCCCCGCGGCGGAGAAAAAGTCTGGGCCGAAAAGCACCCAGGGCATTACGGAGAACACCAGGGCCACGGCGTTGAGAACGAAGAGGAAATCCCCCAGCCTTTTTCGCGGCCGCAGCAGGTGCAGCGTCCCCAGCCCCAGCAGGATCGCCGTCAGAATGCCGGTGAGCATGGGGAAGAAGTTGGCGTATCCCACGGGCATGAGGCTGAAGTAGGAGTAGGTCTCCCGGAAGCGGCCGATGGTGCCGTCCTCCGCCGGCCGGCCAAAGACCAGCACCGCCCCATAGGGCATCAGCTCCAGGATAAAGGCCGCCAGCAGGCAGAGCGCCGTCCCCGCCCGGGCCGCGCCGGGGGAGAGGTGGTGCCGGAGGCGGCGCCCCGGACGCGGCCACCGGAATTTCGCCCACCGGACGGCGGCCGCCATGACCAGCAGGGCCGCCCCGGCCAGCCGCGGGAGCGGCCCCTGCCCGGCTGTGAACAGGGGCGACAGGAACAAAAAGCACCCCGCCACCGCCAGCAGCGCCGACAGAACGGTAAGCCCCATGCCGCCGGTATAGCGGATGGCCTCCAGCAGGGCGCTGTCCGCCCGCTCCGCCCTTTCCTCCGCCGACAGGGCCTCTCCGGCCAGCAGCTCCGCCACCGAGGTGCCCAGCTCCGCCGCGAGGGGCTGGAGCAGGGAGAGGTCGGGGAACCCCTTGCCCGTCTCCCAGCGGCTGACGGCCTTGTCGGTCACGCCGATCCGCTCCGCCAGCTCCGCCTGGGTCAGGCCCATCTGCCTGCGGAGCATGCCGATGAAGGTTCCGGTTTTCTTCGCGTCCATAGCAGCCCTCCTCTCTGCTCTCAGTCTACCGGAGCGGCGGGCAGTTGTCACCCTATGGAACGTAGAGTTCCCGGACAGCGGGGCTTCGCCGCCCGGAAGCTCCCCGCGGCCTCATGGTAAGACCGCCGCCCGCTTAAAGCAGGTAGGCTTTGAGGATTTTCCCATAGTAGGCCACGTGGTAGTCCCGGTTGGCCATGGGGTTGGAGCTGTCCACGTCCTCCGGGTACATGGCTTCGCGGATCTCCTCCGGGATGGCGTTTCGGTCCTGGAGCTGGCGGTAGAGCACCCGGCACTCCAGCGTCAGGGGCAGCTCCCGGATGGCGGGGGCCTTCACCAGGTCGGCGTCCACCAGGGTCAGGCCCAGGTCCCGGATCTTGTCGGTGTCCCTGCCGGAGTGCGCGCCGCAGTATCCGAGGATTTTCCGGTCATAGCTGCCATAGGGAATGTTGACCGTGAACTCCCCGGAGGCGTCCAGCTGCTCCCGGGTAAACCGGCCCTCCCGGACAAAGACGATAAAGATCGGTTCGCCCCACACCACGCCCAGGGTGCCCCAGCCGATGGTCATGGAGTTGACCTTGTCCTGAACCCTGGTGGTCAGCAGGACGCCTTTGGAAAGAGCCTGGGTGATCTCCTTCGCGTAATCAAACACCTGAATCTCCTGTTTCATAGCAGACCTCCTGTATTTATTTCGATATAGATGGATGTTCCCTCCGCTCCGGCGGATGCTCGGCCAGATACGTTTCGAAGATCTCCGCCGCGCTGCCCACCAGGGCGGCGCAGGGCCGGCCGGCGTAGTAGGCGGCGGTCCGGGCCTCCGGGACGGGGGACTCCGGGCCGGCTCTGCCCAGAAGCTCCCGGCAGAGGATGGAGCCGTGCTCCCGGCGGAAGGCTTCCGCCAGGGCCTGGACCCGGGCGTAGTGGGCGGCCTTGGCGCCGTCGTCCCCGGGGGCGGTGTAGCCGTAGACCAGGCCGGCGGCCATGAGGATGGCGCTCACCGCCCCGCAGACCTCCCGCAGCCGTCCCATGCCGCCGCCGAAGGAGGAACTCAGGCGCAGGGCAAAATCCCCGTCCAGGCCCAGATCCTCCGCGAAGGCCAGCAGGACCGACTGGGCGCAGTTGTAGCCTGCCAGGAAATTGTTCTCGGCCAGTTCCCTGTGGTTCATCGTCCGCACCTCCTGAAAGGGGGAGCGGCGGCCACAGGGCCGCCGCTCCCAACGGTATATGGTAGCACCAGCATACCACAGCCGGCGCGGTTTTGCAACGCCGGGGAAACGCTTACCGGATGGAGTTCCCCAGGTCGTAGGCCGCCTGGAGCTCCGGCTTGCCATTGATGTCGCCCACGTCCATGTTGCCCCCGGCCAGCACGTGGCCCAGGTTGGTCCAGCGCAGGTGCTCCGTCAGGTGGTCGTAGTAGGCCAGCACGTCCCCAAAGCCGTTCCCCTCCGCCGTCATCAGGAGGCAGGAGGCCCGGCCGTTTCCCCGCAGCAGGTTGCCGTTCCCCTCCTCCAGGGCGAAGAGCCGGTCCACGGCGGTGCGCAGCTGGCCGCTCAGGTTCCAGTAGTAGAGAGGGGAGGCCAGCACCACCACGTCGCTCTCCTTCACCGCCGGATAGATTTTGTCCATATCGTCCCGCTGGACGCAGGGACATTCCCGGCCGCTGTGGCCGCCGAAGCAGCCCTTGCAGCCGTGGATATCCATGCCGTCCAGGAAAAATGTCGTGACGGTGTTCCCCGCGGCCTCTGCCCCTCGGGTGAAGGACTGGACCAGGGCGGCGGTGTTGCCGCGCTTCCGGGGGCTGCCGGTGATCACAACGATCTTCTTGCCCATAACAGATTCCTCCAAATCTCACAAAATATCCTGTGCCATTGACTTTTCACAGATGGAACACTATAATCATAGCAAATGCAGGAAGAAAGACAAGTACGCATATTAAAGTGCGATACTATCAGGAAAGAGAGATACTTACAAAAAGGAGAGTGCTAAATGGGCGAGCGGTGTATTTCCAACGAGTGCCTGAGCACCACGGGCTTCAGCTATACCCTGTCCCTGATCAGCGGCAAGTACAAGATGACCATCCTCTACACCCTGATGGAGTTCGGCGTGGTGCGGTTCAACGAGATGAAGCGCTACATCGGCGGCATCTCCTACAAGACCCTCAGCGCCACCCTGAAGGAGCTGGAGGCGGACCAGCTGGTCCACCGGGAGGAGTACCCCCAGATCCCGCCCAGGGTGGAGTACAGCCTGACGGAGCGGGGGAAGTCCCTGATCCCCATTCTGGACCAGATGTGTGAGTGGGGGGACGAGAACCGGCTGTAGGCAGGGCGGCCTCCTGCGGCGGAAGCCGCAGAAGGAGGTGCGGCGAAGAACCGGC
>CAJFVK010000130.1 GCA_904420435.1 uncultured Oscillospiraceae bacterium | reverse complement strand
CTGGCGGAGAGAGTGGGATTCGAACCCACGGATGCTTTCACATCGCCGGTTTTCAAGACCGGTTCCTTAAACCGCTCGGACATCTCTCCCAATCGGTTTTCAGGCGCAGACATTATGATACCATAGGGTTTCCGCTTTGTCAACGAAAAAACTGTAATTATTTGAAAAAAAGGGCTTGCAATTCGGGGAGAGATATGGTATTCTAATTGAGCTGAAAACAGAAGAGATCCGGGTGTGGCGAAGTTTGGTATCGCGCTTGAATGGGGTTCAAGAGGCCGCTGGTTCGAATCCAGTCACTCGGACCACCTCGAAATGAGGGGAAAAGACCTGAAACATTGGTTTCAGGTCTTTTTTTTATGCGCAAAAGTTCCAGGTTTCCACATCCCTAGTCCTCCCGGCCCCGCCGAAAAAGTGGAATCTGCGTGGAATGGGAAATTTTTTGCGGAACAGGGGGTGCAGCTGGTTCCGCTGCAGGGAGATGCAGTTGCATTTTCTAAATATTAATGTGTCACGATCCTTGGTCAATCTGATAAAAGATGATTCCTCGTTGACGGAGGAGAAAACTGCATACACTCGCAATCCTTTGACCCATGTAAATTTCCTTTTGGTTCCGGGGTTTTGTCAAATCCACGGGCCTTTCCGGCTTTTTCACAATCGAAAGCGGGAGAAATCTTCTCTGTGGACAAAGGAACCCGGGAGCGGCGCTGCTTCCTGAGGCCTGATTTTGAAAGATTGCTGCCGCTGTTCTTCGGAACCTACTTGACAACTGCGCAGGTCAAGTGTATTATAACACTGTGATATAACTTTGTTACATGGAGGGCGATATGGAGGCCAGATCCAGCTCCACTCTTGAAAATATCCAGCAGGCCGCCATGGCGGAGTTTCTGGACAAGGGGTTCCTGGGGGCCTCCCTGCGGCAGATCGTGAAGAACGCCGGGGTGACCACTGGGGCTTTTTACGGCTATTTTTCCAGTAAGGAGGCCCTGTTCGCCTCCATTGTGGAACCTCACGCCGCCGCCCTGATGGGAAAATTCATGGAGGCTCAGAGCGACTTTGCCGAGCTTCCGGAGGAGGAGCAGCCGGAGCGCATGGGGGAGGCGTCCGGCCAGTGTGTCAGATGGATGGTGGAGTATATCTGCCAGCACCGCCAGCCGGTGAAGCTGCTTCTCTGCCGGGCGGAGGGCACCAGCTATGAGCACTTTGTCCACAATATGGTGGAGGTGGAGGTGGAGTCCACCCTCCAGTATATGGAGGTTCTCCGGCATCTTGGCCGGGATATCCCGGAGCTGAACCGCTCCCTGTGCCACATCATTGCCAGTGGGATGTTCAACGGCCTGTTTGAGATCGTGATCCACGACATGCCTTTGGAGCAGGCGCTGCGGGACGTGGAGCAGTTCCGGAGCTTCTACACCGGCGGATGGCTGAAATTGATGGGGGGTTGACCCCTATCTTTTTTGAATATGAGTTAGCTAAAACTAACCATCAAAAGGAGGTTTTCCCATGGCAAAAGGAAAAAAGAGTGACGTGGCAGTCCTGCTGGACTATGCGGGCAGCCACAGGGGGCTGACCTTTCTGGGCCTCGGGCTGTCGGCGGTGTCCATGGTGCTGAGCATGGCGCCGTACCTCTGCATCTGGCTGGTAGCCCGGGAGCTGATCGCCGTGGCGCCGGACTGGACGGCGGCCCAGAGCGTCACCCGGTACGGGTGGCTGGCCTTCGCCTTTGCGGTGGCTGGCATCATCCTGTACTTTCTGGGGCTGATGTGCACCCATCTGGCCGCCTTCCGCACGGCGGCCAACATCCGCAAGCGGGGGGTGGCCCATGTGCTGCAGGCGCCTCTGGGCTATTTTGACGCCAACGCCTCCGGCCTCATCCGGGGGCGGCTGGACGCGGCCGCCGCCGACACGGAAACGCTGCTGGCCCACAACCTGGCGGACATCGTGGGTACCATCACCATGTTTCTCGCCATGCTGGCGCTGATGCTGGCCTTTGACTGGCGGATGGGGCTGGCCTGCCTGCTGGCAGCGGTGATCTCGGTGCTGGCCATGTTCTCCATGATGGGCGGAAAAAACGCGCAGATCCTGGCGGAATACCAGGCGGCCCTGGACCGGATCACCAAGGCGGGGACGGAGTATGTCCGGGGCATCCCGGTGGTAAAGATCTTCCAGCAGACGGTCTACTCCTTCAAAGCCTTTCAACAGGCTATCGAGGAGTACAGCACCAAGGCCAAGCACTGGCAGGAGAATGTCTGCCGGGTGCCCCAGTCCATCAATCTGACCTTCACCGAGGGGGCCTTTGTGTTTCTGGTGCCTGCGGCCGTGCTCCTGGCTCCCGGCGCTCTGGCTGCGGGGGATTTCGTCGGGTTTGTCACTGACTTTGCCTTCTACGCGGTGTTCTCCGCCATCATCTCCACCGCCCTGGCCCGTGTCATGTTCGCGGCCTCCGGCATGATGCTGGCCAGCGCCGCCCTGGGCCGCGTCAGCCAGGTCATGGACGCCCCCACCCTGGAGACGCCGGCCCACCCCAAGGTGCCCCAGGGCAGCCGGGTGGAGTTTCAGGACGTGAGCTTTACCTACGACGGGGCGGAGCTTCCCGCCCTGTCCCACGTGTCCTTCACGGCGGAGCCGGGGCAGACCGTGGCCCTGGTGGGTCCCTCCGGCGGCGGCAAGACCACCGCCGCCAGCCTGATCCCCCGGTTCTGGGACGTGACCGACGGCGCGGTGACGGTGGGCGGCGTGGATGTGCGGGAGATGGACCCCCATGTACTCATGGAGCAGATCGCCTTCGTGTTCCAGAACAGCCGCCTGTTCAAGGCCTCCATCCTGGAGAATGTCCGGACCGCCCGGCCGGAGGCCACCCGGGAGCAGGTGCGCTCCGCCCTCATGGCCGCCCAGTGCGGGGACATCCTGGAGAAGCTGCCCCAGGGCATGGACACCCAGATCGGCACGGAGGGGACCTACCTCTCCGGCGGGGAGCAGCAGCGCATCGCCCTGGCCCGGGCCATCCTGAAGGACGCCCCCATCGTGGTGCTGGACGAGGCCACCGCCTTTGCCGACCCGGAGAACGAGGCGCTGATCCAGAGGGCCTTTGCCCAGCTGACAAAGGGCCGCACCGTCATCATGATCGCCCACCGCCTGTCCACCGTGGTGGGGGCGGACAAGATCCTGGTCCTGGATCAGGGCAGCGTGGCGGAGCAAGGGACCCACCAGGAGCTGACCGCCGCCGGAGGGCTGTACGCCAAAATGTGGTCGGACTACAACCGGGCGGCGGCGTGGAAGATTACCAGCGGGCAGTAAAGGAGGGAGACGGAAATGTTCAGCAAAAGCTTTCAGCGCAAATACGCCCTGACGGACCAGGGGTTTCGGAATGCCAAGAGGGGGACGCTCTGGACGGTCACCGTCAATCTGGTAGTCATGGGCGGCATGGGCATCCTGTATCTGTTGATGGGAAACTTTATGAATACCCTGACGGAGGGCGCGCCCCTGCCCGGGGCGGCGCTGCCGGTGGTCCTGGTGATTTTATTCCTCCTGCTCTCCTTCCTGACCCATCTGCAGCAGTACAGGGCCACCTATGGCCTCGTATACGACCAGGTCCGGGACACCCGGCTCTCCCTGGCGGAGCGGCTGCGGAAACTGTCTCTTGGCTACTTCGGCAGGCGGGATCTGGCGGACCTGACTGAGACCATCATGGGGGACGTGAACCGGATGGAGCACGTCTGGAGCCACGTGCTGGGGTATCTGTACGGGGCCTACCTCTCCACGGCCATCATCGCCCTGTGCCTGCTCTTTTATGACTGGCGGCTGGCCATCGCCTGCCTGTGGGGGGTGCCGGTGGCCTTTGGGCTGCTGTTCGGCAGCCGGAAGCTGGCCGAGCGCAGCTCCGAGGCCACCAAGGCGGCGGCCCTCCGGGTCTCCGACGGCATCCAGGAGGCGCTGGAGAACGTCCGGGAGATCCGGGCTGCCAACCAGGAGGAGCGGTATCTGGCCGGCCTCAACGAGAAGATCGACCAGCACGAAAGGGTCACCATCCGGGGGGAGCTGACCAACGGCCTGTTCATCAACGCCGCCAGCGTCATCATGCGCCTGGGGGTGGCCACCACCATCCTGGCGGGGGCTGATTTGATCCTCTCCGGGAGAGTCGACTTCATGCTGCTGTTCCTGTTCCTGCTGGTCATCACCCGGGTCTACGCCCCCTTTGACCAGAGCCTGGCCCTCATCGCGGAACTGTTCCTCTCCCAGGTGTCCGCCGACCGGATCAATGAGATCTATGAAACGCCCACCGCCGAGGGGACGGAGGTCTTCCACCCCCAGGGCCATGACATTGTGTTCGACCGCGTGAGCTTCTCCTACGACGAGAAGGAGGTCCTCCACGACGTGAGCTTTACCGCCCGGGAGGGGGAGGTCACCGCCCTGGTGGGCCCCTCCGGATCAGGCAAGAGCACCTGCGCGAGGCTTGCTGCCCGGCTGTGGGACGTCACCGCCGGTGCCATCCGGGTGGGCGGCGTGGACATCTCCACCGTGGACCCGGAGGTGCTGCTCGGCGACTACTCCATGGTGTTCCAGGACGTGGTGCTCTTTGACGACACGGTGATGGAGAACATCCGCCTGGGCAAACGGGGAGCGACAGACGAGGAGGTGTTGGCCGCCGCCCGGGCCGCCAACTGCGAGGAGTTTGTCCGGCGGCTGCCCCAGAGCTACCGCACCCCCATCGGGGAGAACGGGGCCCGGCTCTCCGGCGGGGAGCGGCAGCGGATCTCCATCGCCCGGGCGCTTTTGAAGGACGCGCCCATTGTCCTGCTGGACGAGGCCACCGCTTCATGTATTTATACACAAAAGGGAAATAAGAAGATTAGAAAACCGCAGGCCGCCAATCAGACGGCTTTAATTTTTGACCGCCGT
>CAJFVK010000129.1 GCA_904420435.1 uncultured Oscillospiraceae bacterium | reverse complement strand
CGAGGAGACCATCACCGTTCGCCGGGTTTCCTACGGCGTGGGTGTGGAGAAGGTCTTCCCCCTGCACTCCCCCTCCATTGACAAGATTGAGACGGTCCGCAGCGGCTTTGTTCGCCGGGCGAAGCTCTACTACCTGCGTGATCGGGTTGGTAAGGCCGCCAAGATTCGCGAGAAGCTGTAACATGGGAGAAAGAGACATCGCGTCGCCGACGCGGTGTCTTTTTTTATCGAAAAAATTCCAAGTTGTGTGCAGGGAACTTTTGGAGGGGCTGTGCGTCTAAGAAAAGTGAAAGATGAGGTGACTGCCGATGAAGAGATTGCTCTGCATCCTGCTGGCGCTGGCCCTGGCCGCGGCGCTGCTCTCCTGTGGAAGGAACCTGACGCCCTCTGCCTATGAGGCGTCGGACTTTGACACCTCGGGGGAGGTGGTGCTGACCACCCAGTACCCCAACTACGACAAGAGCGTGGAGAGCTTTACCTACTATGTGACCAACAACACGGAGGAGGATCTGACCTTCTCCGCGGACTACAGCGTGGAGGTGCTCCAGGGGGACACCTGGATGGAGCTGCCCGCCAGCGGCGGCACGGCGGCAGGAAACAGCGAGAAGACCATAGAGGCCCGGCCGGGGGAGACGGTCAGCGGCAGCTTCAGCTTCTGGCAGTATCCGGACTACACCGTGGAGGACGGCACCTACCGCATCGTCAAGGAGATCGGCGGCAGGCTCTGCTGCGCGGAGTTTGTCATCGGCATTGTGGAGACAACCGTGGATAACCCCTACGGCTACGGGCCTCTGGAGGACCTGCCGGAGGAGCTGGGGCCGGAGGAGCTGGACTGCGACCTGGTGATCGACGAGTCCGGCGCCATCATCGGCGGCAGCGAGGAGCGGGTGCTGGATTTCCTGGAGAAGGTGGCCGACGGCACGCCCACCATGCTGCGGATGGTGAGCTACACCCTCAGCGGCCAGCCGGTGGTCCACGACATCACCTTTGAGAGCAGGCACTTCCTCTACCGCAGGGACGACACCCGCTCCGGCGGCTCCATCACCCAGCAGCGGTACAGCTACCTGGTGGCGGACGGGTCCTACATCTACCTGAGCGATTACGCCGACCTGAGCTACCGGGAGAATCCGGACCGGACCCTGGAGGCCCAGATCCTGGCGGTGTTCACCGCCTCCAGCTTCTCCGACTGGGACAGCCTCCGGGGCGTGGTGGAGGACATGACCGCCAGCCGCCTGGAGAGCGACGCCACCATGGCCCGGTACTGGTCCGAGGACGGGACACACTGGGTGAACCTGACAGCGGACCCCATGGACTACACTGTCACCTCGGAAAAGTACGGCATGAGCCGCACCCTGACCCAGTTCGACGGGCTGGTGGACGGAGGGGTGGAGATCCTGTCCGCCCAGTGGCTGTCGGACACCCAGGTCCAGCTGAACTGCCGGATCGAGGGGCAGGAGGGGCTCTACTACGCGGTCTTTGACCTGGGGGCGGAGCAGGTCATCTCCGTGGGAAAATAGGGAGCGGAAACAGAAAGCAGCGGATCGATTTCGATCCGCTGCTTTTTTCTGCCTGGGGCAGGGAAGTCAGGTCCGCTGCTCCGTCCCGCGATCCATCCGCACCGCCGCGTCCAGGGCCAGGGCGGACCGCTCACACTCGTCCGGGAGCATGGTCAGCTGGACGCACAGGGGGCTGCCCCGCATCCGGTCGGCGGCATAGCTCAGGCCGTTGCTCCGCTCGTCCAGCAGGGGGTGGTCGATCTGGGCGGGATCCCCCAGAAGGATGACCTTGGTGCCCTGGCCCACCCGGGTAATGATGCCCTTGACTTGCCGGGGCGTGAGATTTTGGGCCTCGTCGATCATGAGCCAGGTGTCGGTGATGGAGCGGCCCCGCATGAAGTTCATGGCCTCGGCGGTGATGACGCCGGTTTCAAAGAGGTAGTCGATGCGGCTGCGCAGCTCCTCCTCGTTGCGGCGCTCCTTCTTCTGGCGGTCCAGGTCCAGCAGAATCTCCAGATTGTCCACAATGGGCCGCAGCAGGGGGGAGATCTTCTCCTGCTCCGTGCCGGGGAGGAAACCAATGTCCTGGTCAAACTGGGCGTTGGGCCGGCAGATCAGGATTTTTCGGAAGGCCCGCTCCTCCGACTCCAGCGTCTGTTCCAGGCCGGCGGCCAGGCTGTAGAAGGTCTTGGCGGTGCCGGCGGGGCCCTTGACGATCACCAGGGGGGCCTCCTGGGCGCTGAGCAGCAGGGCCTCCTGGAGGAACTGCTGGCCCACGCTCCGGGGCTTGACGCCGAAGGGCCGCTCGCCGCCGTGGACCAGGGCCGTCACCCGGCCGCCGTGGTAGCGGCCCAGCAGGGTCTTCTTCTCCTCCGTGTCGGACCGGAGGATCAAAAACTGGTTCTCCGTCAGCTCCGCCTCCCGGCGCCGGCCCTCCTCGTCCACGGTGTACAGGGCCTCCGCCGGAAGCCCCTTCTTCTTGAAGCCGGACAGCAGGTCGTTGGGGACGTAGAAGCTGCCCCGACCGGTGTAGCGCTCCACGGAGGGCCTGGTCTGGTCGGTGGTGAACTCCTCCGCCGCTACGCCGATCATCTGGGCCTTGATCCGGGCCACAATGTCCTGGGTGACCAGAATCACCGGGTCCGCCCCCTCCTCCATCAGGCCACGGCAGACCTTCAGGATCCGGTTGTCCCGGCTGGAGGGGTCCATGCCGTCGGGCAGCGCCACGTCCACATGGTTCACCTCCAAGCGGAGGCTGCCGCCGCCCGGCAGCGCCACGCCCTGGAGCAGATTTCCCTGCCGCCGGAGGCCCTCCAGATAGCGGATGACCTGCCGGGCGTTGCCGCCCCGCTCCCCCTCGGCCCGCTTCAGACCGTCCAGCTCCTCCAGCACGGCCAGGGGCAGAACGATCCGGTTGTCCTCAAAGGATTCCAGGGCGTGGGGAGCCTGTATCAGCACGTTGGTGTCCAGCACATAGGTTTTCTCCATGGCGGTTCCTGCCTTTCTCAATTTGGATTGGCCGCCGGGGAGGAAGCCGCAGCGCAAAAAGGCAAAGAGGCCCCCCTCCGCCCAGGGCGCGCGGCGCCGGAGGGACTGGGAGCCTCTTGTGGGATAGGGAAAAGGCGGGGGTGAAAGCGGATGCGCATGGCGGCATCTCCTCTGCATCATATGGCCGATTCTATGATACCGGAAGGGGACCGCGCCCGCCACCACAAAGGGGAAAAACCTCTGTTAAAATTTCGTAACCTCACCGGAGGAAGCGCCCGGAGAAGCAGGCGCGGAGAATGGAGGCCACGCCCTGCACGATCAGGAGCACGCCCACCAGCACGCTCAGGGTGACGGCCCCCAGGACGGGGTCCAGGAGGGTGCAGAAGCCCATGACCGCCAGGAGAATGCCCAGGGCTGTGAACCAGCCCCAGCCGCGGACGCCGAAGCAGCGCAGGTCAAAGGAGTTGACGAATTTACTGATGCCGGAAACCAGCAGCCACATGCCGAAAATAAAGGGCAGCGTCAGGGTGGTGAAGGCCTGGTTGAACAGCAGGAACAGGGAGAAGATCACGGTGATCAGCCCATCCGCCAGGAACCATCCGGAGCCGAACATCAGGTTCCGGCCCTTCGCGAAAATCAGAATATCCACCACGCCGGAGAAGAGCATGGCGATCCCCAGCAGCAGGGAGAGGGTGCCCAGAGCGGCCATAGGCTGGGACAGACAGACAACGCCGCAGACCATCAGCAGGATGCCGGCAATGGCCCACAGAACACGGGATACAGTACGCATAACAATCATCCTTTTCTTGTTGATTTCTTTTGTTAGCTACAGTATAGGTCCGGGTTGTGTCCGGTCTGTGGACAGGATTTGAACAAAATGTAAAGATTAGCACTCGAATAAAGCGAGTGCTAATTTGGCGGGATTAGGGATTTTGGTTTTTTATGGGCTGGCGGATGAATGCTTTCATTGTAAAGGAAAAGTCCGGACCTGTCCATCCCGGGGAGCGGGAATTTCTGCCAGCCGGGCGGGAAAAAGGCGCCCTCCCCTTAAAAGAGAAGGGCGCCGAAGTAGACCACCGTATCCGGCCCGCCGGAGTAGGACAGGCCCGCCGCCTTGGCCAGCTGTCCCACCAGGATGCCGTAGCCCTCCAGAGCCGGGTGGAGCCGGTCCGGGAAGCGGCAGGGGCTGTCCGGGTAGGTGCATTTGCCGCAGCGGAAGCACCCCTCGTTGGAGAGCAGGAGAAACCGGGGGAGCCGGGGCCGGACCAGGTCGTCCAGCCGGTCGCACACGTCCTTGAAGGAGCGCATGGCGGAGCGCATGCCTTCGATGTCAAAGCTGTCCTCAAGGGGGTAGCGGCTGCTGAACATCAGCATTTGGGGGAAGGATAGGCACTGGGCGCGGCAGTCCTCCAGGGAGCCCACCGCCGGCGGACAGGCCCAGGTGGCGCCGTATCCCCGGCAGGCGTTGCCGGCGCAGGTTTCCCGCACCGCCGGGGAGAAGGGGATCTCCCGGGTGGGGAGCAGGCCGTACTGCCACAGGCCAATGGCCGCGGCCTCCTCCGGCAGGATGGGGCACGATTTGGAAGGGGACATGGAACAGGACCTCCTCTCCTGGGATAAAATGGGGCAGGGCGGCAGGACCAGCTGGTCCCGCCGCCCTGTAAACGGACTTGTTTGAGGGGGAAACTTACTTCAGGTTGTTCTCCAGGGTAGCCAGCTCATCCCGCAGCGCCTGGGGCAGCTTGTCGCCAAACTTGCTGTAGTACTCCCGGATGCCCTTGGCCTCCTCGCGCCACAGGTCGCGATCCACGCTCAGCAGGCCCGCCAGAGTTTCCTTGGAAACGTCCAGGTCCTCCAGGTTGATGTCGTCCACCTTGGGCTGATAGCCGATGGGGGTTTCCACCGCGTCGATCTCGTCAAAGGCGCGCTTCATGATCCACTCCAGCACCCGCATGTTCTCGCCGAAGCCCGGCCAAATGAAGTGGCCCTCGTCATCGGTGCGGAACCAGTTGACGTTGAAGATCTTGGGCAGCTTGTCAGCGCCCACCTTCTCGCCCATATCCAGCCAGTGCTGCCAGTAGTCGCCCATGTTGTAGCCGCAGAAGGGCAGCATGGCCATGGGGTCCCGGCGGACCACGCCCACGGCGCCGGCGGCGGCG
>CAJFVK010000128.1 GCA_904420435.1 uncultured Oscillospiraceae bacterium | reverse complement strand
AGGACATGGTCCGGGAGTTTGTCATGGACATCGGCCAGGAGGCGGAGCGGCTGAGCAACATCACCGAGGACCTGCTCCGGCTGACCCGGCTGGACAGCGGCGTGGTGGAGGCGGCGGCCCCGGTGGAGGTGGAGCCCATCGTCCGCCGGGTGGTCCACTCCCTGCAGCTGCCCGCCTCGGAGCGGCATGTGACCATGGAGGTGCTGGCGGAGAACCCGGTGGTGGTGCTGTCCACCAAGGGGGAGGTCCACCAGATGATCTACAACCTGGTGGAGAACGCCATCAAGTACAACCACGACGGGGGATTTGTCCGGATCCTCCTCTCCTGTGACGCCCAGTACGCCTACATCACCGTGGAGGACAACGGCATCGGTGTGCCCGACGAGGACCTGGGCCATATCTTCGAGCGGTTCTACCGGGTGGACAAGGCCCGGTCCCGGGCCGCCGGGGGTACCGGACTGGGCCTGTCTATCGTCCGGGATACGGTCCGCCGCCGGGGCGGCACCATTGAGGCCCGACACCGGGAGGGCGGCGGCACGGTGTTCACTATCCGGCTGCCCGCCGCTGGAGAGGAGGCGAAGCCATGAAGCGTCTGGTCGCGCTGCTGCTCCCTGTTTTGATCCTGCTGGGCTTCGCTCTGCTGTACCGCCAGGAGGAAACGCCCCAGAAGGGGGACGCTCTGGTCTACCTCCTGGCGGAGGAGGGAGCCGCCGGCGGCGACGCCATTGCCGGGTACTATGTGGACCTGGGGCTGGAGGAGTCCGCCACGCCCCAGGAGAGGGGGGAGGCCATCGTGGAAACGCTGATCAGCGGTGTACCCGGCGGGAGAAGCCCCCTGCCCAGCGGCGTCTACCTGCGGAGCATCTCCATACAGGGCAGCCGGGCCTATGTGGATTTCTCCTCCCGCTATTCCAGCCTGACGGGAATCGACCTGAGCCTGGCGGACTACTGTATCACCCTGTCCCTGACCCAGCTGGACGCGGTCAGCTCGGTGAGCATCACCTCCATGGGACGGGAGATCTTCTACCGGGACAACCAGGTGCTCATGGAGCAGGACGTGCTCCTCAGCACCATGGGGGATGTGATTGAAACGGTCCATGTGACGCTGTACTTTGTCAACCAGGACCACCAGCTGACCGGGGAGCCCAGAGCTCTGGACCTCTACGAGGGGCAGAGCCCGGCGGAGAGCCTCATGTCCGCCCTGCTGGAGGGGCCCCAGACCCTGGTCCGCCTGCTCCCGGAGGAGTTCACCATCAGCGGCGTCCGGGTGGAGGAGGGGGTCTGCTACCTGAGTCTGCCCCAGCGCTCCATCGACATCCTGCCGGAGGACCCGGCGGAGCAGCGCCTGATGCTCCAATCCATCGCCTACAGCCTCTACTCCCTGGACACGGTGGAGGAGCTGCGAATTTTAGTGGACGGCCAGGAGGTGGAAACCTTTGGCCAGGTGCCGGTGGAGGAGTTCCTCTTCCGGCCGGAGGAGCTCAGCGCGGAGTGACTCCGATAAAACCGCCCCGGGGAGCGTCAGCTCCCTGGGGCGGTTTTTGCCTGCCTGTCCGCCGCACCATCCGGCCCGTCGGGGCGTATCATGGTGCAGAGGGGGAATGGATATGTCTATCGCGTTTGCCGTTCTGGGCGGCGACCGGCGCCAGCTGGAGCTGGCCCGCCAGCTCCGCCGGGACGGCCACCCGGCGGCGCTCTATGGATTTGACCAGGTGGAGGGGGAAACGCACAGCTCCCTGGCGGAGGCCCTGGGGGCCTCCTGCGTGGTGCTGCCCATGCCGGTGACGAAGGACGGGGAGAGCCTCTTCGCGCCCTTTGGCCGGGGAACCCTCCTGCTGGAGGACTTGTGGCCCCGGCTGAACCGGGAGCAGGTCCTGTGCGGCGGAACGGTGGGGGAGCTCCTGCGGCGGCAGACCGAGGCCCGGGGACTTTTTCTGGAGGACTACGCCGCCCGGGAGGAGCTGCAGGTAGCCAACGCCGTGCCCACAGTGGAGGGGGCCCTGGCCGCCGCCATGGAGCGCACGGCAGCCACGATCCACGGCTCTCAATGCCTGGTGATCGGCTATGGGCGGATCGGCCAGCTGCTGGCCCATCGGCTCCAGGGGCTGGGGGCCTCGGTTTCCGTGGCCGCCCGGCAATACGCCCACCTGGCCTGGATCCGGGCCTACGGCTGGCGGGCCCTTCGCAGCGACCGTCTGGAGGGGGAGCCCCTGGGGGATTTTGACGTGATATTCAATACCGTGCCTGCTCCGATGCTGGCGCGCGGAGAGCTGGAGAGATTGAAGCCGGGCTGCGTGGTCATCGACCTGGCCTCGGCCCCGGGGGGCGTGGATTTTGCCGCCGCCGGGGACCTGGGGATCGACGCCTGCTGGGCCCGTTTCCTGCCGGGCCGGGTGGCGCCGGTGACGGCGGCCCAGGCCATCCGCGATGCCGTGTATCACATTCTGGAGGAACGGGGGGAACCCATTTGAAGGACATACGACTGGGCTTTGCCATCTGCGGCTCCTTCTGCACCCACAGCCAGGCGTTGGGGGCGCTGGAGGAGCTCTGCAAGGTTTATACGGTGACGCCGATCCTCTCGGAGAGCTCGGCGTCCACGGATACCCGGTTCGGCACCTGCCGGGAACTGATCCGGCGGGTGGAGGAGGCCGCCGGGCGGCCGGCCCTGCGCACGGTGAAGGAGGTGGAGCCCATCGGCCCCAAGGGGCTGCTGGACGTGCTGGTGATCGCGCCCTGCACCGGCAACACCCTGAGCAAGCTGGCGGGGGGCATCACCGACAGTGCGGTGACCATGGCGGCCAAGGCGCACCTCCGCAACGGCCGGCCGGTGGTGATCGCCCTGGCCAGCAACGACGGCCTCTCCGGCAGCGCCGCAAATCTGGGGACGCTGCTGAACCGGAAGAACTACTACTTTGTACCCTTCGGGCAGGACGACCCGGCCCACAAGCCCTGCTCCCTGATCGCGGACTTCTCCCGGATCGGGGACACGGTGGAGGCGGCCCTGGCCGGGCGGCAGATCCAGCCCATGCTCCTGCGGGAGTCCTAGGAGAGAAGGCGCTGCGCTATGCGCCGCGCCTCTGCCCCTTTCCGAAGAGAGCGCCGTCCGGCCCGGACGGGAAGACTTCCACCCGGAAAGTGACCGGAGGCGGCGCTCTGTGCGCCGCCTCCGGTCACCATTATGTCTTGCTGCCGCTCCACTGGTTCATACCGGCGAAGTAGGGGATGCTCTGGGTATTGTGGAACTCCACAAACTTCAGAGAGTAGAGATCCGCGGAGATGTACCGGTTGTAGTCTGGCTGATAGATGACCAGATAGTCGTTTCCCACCGTGTGGAGGATACCCTGCCACACCACGGTGTCCTCGCTGCCGATCAGGAAGGTGGCCACGATAAAGTAGCCCACGTTCCGGGAGAGGAGGCTCTTCAAGGAGCCCTGATAGGCCTCGGCGTTGGTGGTAGGGCTGTGCTGACAGGACATCATGGGGCAGCTCATGTCCAGCCCCGCAGGCTCCGGAGCGGCGGAGGGCTGGGAGGCCTGGGGCTCCTGGGGGAACCAGGGGCGGATCTGCATCTCCTGCTGGGGCTGCATGGGCTGCATGGGTGCGCTGGAGGAGCGGGGGCCGGCCTGCACCTCCTGGGTCCAGTCGGTTTGCTCCATGTAGTTTTGGATCATGGGAAAGCACTCCTTTTTCAGGTGTCATAGTAGGCGTTGGTGGGGTTGTAGAAGCAGTGGTCGCCGATGCGGATGTACCAGTAGCCCACATCGGAGGGAAACCGGGAGCGGCAGTTGGGGCCGAAGGGGTTATAGAACCACAGGGCGTCCGCCGCCTCCGGCAGCCGGTTGCCGGCAATGGCCCAGTCGGCGATCTCGTAGTGGATGGCCTCCGGGCGCATGTTGTAGATATTCTGGGGGTTGTAGGCGCCGTTCTCCGTTTCGCTGGCGCACACAAACTGGTAGGGCTGGAAGATGATGTTCCGGATGCTCCCCTGGCCCACCCGGGCGTACTCGCCGCCCTTGGCGTGGACCCGGTTCATCACCACGCTGGCCACCGCCTTCATGCCGGTCTCCCCCTCGCCGCCTGCTTCGCACTGGATGAGCCTCGCCAGAAGCTCGCGGTCCGAATAAGCCATAGTGTTCACACTCCTGCTCACTTCATTGTATGTGCCGGGGCTCGGATTTGTGATGGACAACCTGGGGCGCGGTGTGGTATGCTTTTAAGGATCAGAAAAAAGGAGTGAATCGCAACATGACCTATACCTATCGCCCCCGGGGCGTCTGCTCCCGGGAGATGAAGCTGGAGCTGGAGGGTGGGATCATCAAGTCCCTCCAGATTGCCGGCGGCTGCCACGGAAACCTCCAGGGGATCTCCCGCCTGGTGGAGGGAATGCCGGCGGAGGAGGCCATCCGCCGGCTGAAAGGGATCCGCTGCGGCTTCAAGGACACCTCCTGCCCGGACCAGCTGTCCAGGGCCCTGGAGGAGGCCCTCCAGTCGGAAGGAAAGCAGTGAAGCCCGTCTGCCTGGCGAACATAGAGAAACACCCCCGGCGCTTTATAAGCGCCGGGGGTGTTTTCATGCAACAATGGAAGGGAAATCAGTCGGCGGGCTGCTCCCCATGGGAGGAGGGGATCTCGAAGTCCTCGCTGAAAAGGCCCGGGAACCCGTCGTCCGCGGCGGGGCCCTCGTAGGAGGCGGAAGGCGTTTCCACATCGGGAACCACCTTCTCCGCCAGATCCCGGTAGGCGCCGAGCCCCGCGCCGGCGGGGATCAGCTTGCCGATGATCACGTTCTCCTTCAGACCCAGCAGGTGGTCCACCTTGCCCTTGATGGCGGCCTCGGTGAGTACCTTGGTGGTTTCCTGGAAGGAGGCGGCGGACATCCAGGAATCCGTGGCCAGGGAGGCCTTGGTGATGCCCATGAGCAGCTGGGTGACCTCCGCCTTCTGCAGGGGCTCCCCATCCTCCCGCCGCTCGCCGGCGGCGTTGCGGCGGTCGATCTCCTCGTTGGCCTCGTAGAGCTCCATCACGTCCACCATGGAGCCGCTGAGCAGCTTGGTGTCCCCGGAGTCCTCCACCCGGCACTTGCGCATCATCTGGCGGACAATGACCTCGATGTGCTTGTCGTTGATATCCACGCCCTGCTGGCGGTACACCCGCAGG
>CAJFVK010000127.1 GCA_904420435.1 uncultured Oscillospiraceae bacterium | reverse complement strand
TACGGCGCCAGCGTCACCCCCTCCCCCTCCGACACCACCGCCGTGGGCCGGAAGATCCTGGAAAAGGATCCCAACACCAGCGGCTCCCTGGGGTGCGCCATCAGCGAGGCGGTGGAGGTCGCCACCACTACCCCCGGCTACCGCTATGTGCTGGGCAGCGTTTTGAACCAGGTGCTGCTCCACCAATCCATCATCGGCCTGGAGTGCAAGACCGCCCTGGACAAATACGGCGTCAAGCCCGACCTGATCATCGGCTGCGCCGGCGGCGGCTCCAACCTGGGCGGACTGATCGCCCCCTTTATGGGCGAGAAGCTCCGGGGTGAGGCGGATTACCGCTTCATCGCCGTGGAGCCGGCCTCCTGCCCCTCCTTCACCCGGGGAAAATTCGCCTATGACTTCTGCGACACCGGCATGGTCTGCCCCCTGGCCAAGATGTACACCCTGGGCAGCGGCTTCATCCCCGCCCCCAACCACGCCGGCGGCCTGCGGTACCACGGCATGAGCAGCACCCTGAGCCAGCTCTACCACGACGGGCTCATGGAGGCGGTTTCCGTCAAGCAGACGGATGTGTTCGAGGCGGCGGAGAAATTCGCCCGCATTGAGGGCATCCTGCCCGCTCCGGAGTCCAGCCACGCCATTAAGGTGGCCATCGACGAGGCCATGAAGTGCAAGGAAACCGGCGAGGAGAAGACCATCCTCTTCGGCCTGACCGGCACCGGCTACTTTGACCTGTACGCCTACCAGGCCTACAACGACGGCAAGATGAGCGACTATATCCCCACAGATGAGGATATGGAGAAGGGCTTTGCCGGCCTGCCCCAGTTCCCCGGCTGCCAGGATTGAGCAAAAGAGAATCGTCCCATGGAGGGGGCCGGTCCCGATGTCCGGGACCGGCCCCTCTTTCTGCCCCATCCCGCTGCCAGGGGAGAAAAAAGGAGGGGAAACAGGGGAAAACAGGCGGTTGACAAGGCTCTAAACTATGCTATAATAGCTAACAGTGAAACGCGATGAAGGACCCAGTCCGGCACAGCGGCGCAAAGCGAACGGGGAGACGGTGAGAGCCCCGGGGCAGGGCGTGCCGGTCAGCCAGTCCGGAGCGGGGGGCGAGGAGCCCCACGGCGCGGCCTTCCGTTATTGGGCCGCCGAGATGCCCCCATTGGGGGCAAGTAGGGTGGTACCGCGAGTCCTTCGCCCCTATAGGTGGGCGAGGGATTTTCTTTTGGCGGCAGGAGGGCCCTGCCGCCGGGAATCGCCCGGGGCAGAGGGCCGGAGAGAGGCTGCCGCCCTCGGAAAAGAAGAACAGAGGAGTGGTCTTGTTGACCGAACTGACCAGGACCGGCGCGGCCCGGTGGTGGCTGCGCCTGCGGGATTGGTTTGTCCGAAATTATGTGGGGGCCGGCCCGGCCCTGAACGCGGTGGCCATGGCCGCCGCGGCGGCGGTGATCGGCATCAGCTGGGCGGACACCTACTGTCCCACCGCCGCCGGGTACCTGCTGTCCGCCGGGGCGGTGCTTCTGGTGCTGCTGGCGGCCAGCTATCTCCTGTACCGCCTGCTGCGGCTCTGGCTGGGGAAGGACCTGCGGTGGGTCTACTCCCTGGCGGTGTTGATCGGGGCCTCGGTGGAATTTTTCTGCCGGGGCGCGGGGGAGGGGTACTCCGCCCGGGTCATCGGCGTTTCCATCGCCTTTGCCCTGACCGTTTGGGTCTGCGGGGCGTCCCTCTGGCGGCTGCTCCGCCGCCGGTCCCTGACGCTCTGGCTGTCCGGCGGGATCTCCCTGGCCCTGACCGTCCTCTGGGGGGCGTTCCTCCTGGGGGATGGGGTCCAGAGCAGCTGGCTGGAGGAGTACCTGGCCCTGGAGCCTTGCCCGGACGCCTTGGAGAGCGCCCTGGAGCCCTCCCTGGGGGCCGGGCCCTGGTCCGTTTCCGTGCTGGACTACGGAACAGAGGAGGGCCTCCCCTCGGATACGGTGAGCCTGGCGGCCTACATGAGCCGGGACGCCGCTGGCTTTACCGGCGACTACGCGGAGCACTATCTGGACTACGGCCTGGGGTCTGTGCCCCTGGTGGGGCGGGTCTGGTACCCGGAGGGGGCGGAGAACCGCCCGGTGCTGTTCATCGCCCACGGCAACCACGAGATTGCCGTGGACTCCTATCTGGGCTACGACTACCTGGGGGAGTATCTGGCCAGCCACGGCTATGTGGTGGTCAGCGTGGACCAGAACGCCTGCAACCTGCTCTCCGGGGAGAACGACGGCCGGGCGGTGCTCCTCCTGGAGCACATCGGTCTGCTGCTGGCCTACAACCGGGACCCGGACAACCCCCTCTACGGCCTTCTGGACGAGGACAACCTGGCCATTGCGGGCCACTCCCGAGGCGGGGAGATGGTGGCCACCGCCTACCTCTTCAACCAGTACGACCGCTATCCGGAAAACGGCGCCATCCGCTTTGACTACCACTACAACATCCGTTCCCTGATCGCCATCGCCCCCACCGTGAACCAGTACCAGCCGGCGGACCACCCGGTGGCGCTGGAAGACGTGAACTATCTGCTGCTCCACGGGGCCAGCGACCGGGATGTCACCAATTTCATGGGCATGGCCCAGTATGAGAACATCACCTTCTCCGGCCAGGGGGACTACCTGAAGAGCGCCCTCTACATCGCCGGCGCTAACCACGGCCAGTTCAACTCCCTCTGGGGCGCCTACGACAAGTCGGCCCCCTTCAGCGCCCTGCTGAACACGGAGAGCCTCCTTGACCAGGAGGAGCAGCAGACCATCGCCTGCCTGTTCATCAAGACCTTTCTGGACGTGACCCTCCTGGAGGACGACAGCTGCCGCACCCTCCTCACCGACTGGGACAGCTACGCCGCCCAGCTGCCGGACACCGTCTACATGCAGTGCTACCAGCAGTCCGGCACCACCATCCTGGCGGATTTTGAGGAGGACTCAAACCTGGAAACCGCCACGGCGGAGGGCGTTACCCTCCAGGCCAGCGGCACGCGCACCTGGACGGAGGAGCTGATCGACTTTGCCAACGACACGTCCTACGACACCCACGCCCTGCGGCTGAAGGTGAACGCCTCCGGCTCCCAATACACCGTTTCCCTGCCGGAAACGGACCTCAGCGGCCTGTCCCTGACCTTCGACGTCTGCGATATGGACACGGCGTCTGTGGAGGAGGGGACGTACCAGCTGGTGGACTTCCTGGTGGGGCTCACGGACAGCCAGGGGCGGACCGCCGCCGCCAGGCTCAGCGATTTTGCAACCGTTTTCCCCGCCATCCCCATCCGGACGGACAAGCTGGACGACCTGTTCCAGACCAGCACCTTCCGCCAGGCGTTCTCCACTGTCACCATCCCCTGTGAGTCCTTTTACGGGGAGGAGGGGTTCGACCTGAATTCGGTGACCGCCATCACCTTTGAATTTGACCAGCGGGGGGATGTGGCCATCGATAACATCGGGCTGGCGGCCCGGTAAATTTGTGTGCTCTGTAGTTTACATAAGAAATTTTGGAGGTAACCAACCATGCACAAGCAATACGGCCTGAATGAGCTGCGGGAGATGTTCCTGAAATTTTTTGAAACCAAGGGACATCTGCGGCTGCCCAGCTTTTCCCTGATCCCCCAGAACGACGCCAGCCTGCTGCTGATCAACTCCGGCATGGCGCCCATGAAGCCCTGGTTCACCGGGGAGCAGGAGCCCCCCCGCCACCGGGTGACCACCTGCCAGAAGTGCATCCGCACCGGGGATATTGAGAACATCGGCCACACCGCCCGCCACGGCACCTACTTCGAGATGCTGGGCAACTTCTCCTTCGGGGACTACTTTAAGCGGGAGGCCATCCACTGGGCCTGGGAGTTTCTGACCAGCCCCGAGTGGGTGGGCCTGGAGCCGGACCGGCTGTATCCCTCGGTCTTCGCCGGCAATGAGACCACCCCCGCCGACGACGAGGCCTTCCGCATCTGGAACGAGGAGATCGGCATCCCCGCCGACCGGATCTACAAGTTCGGCAAGGAGGACAACTTCTGGGAGCACGGCTCCGGCCCCTGCGGCCCCTGCTCCGAAATCTACTACGATCGGGGCCCCGAGTGGGGCTGCGGCAAGCCGGGCTGCACCGTGGGCTGCGACTGCGACCGGTATATCGAGGTGTGGAACATTGTCTTCTCCCAGTTTGACAACGACGGGGAGGGCCACTACACCGAGCTCAAGCAGAAGAACATCGACACCGGCATGGGCCTGGAGCGGCTGGCCTGCGTGTGCCAGAATGTGGCCAGCCTCTTCGATGTGGACACGGTCATGAATATCACCCACAAGGTCAGCGAGATCACCGGCGCCCACTACGGGGAGAGCCACGAGAAGGACGTGTCCCTCCGGGTCATCACCGACCACATTCGCTCCGCCACCTTCATGATCTGCGACGGGGTGCTGCCCTCCAACGAGGGCCGGGGCTATGTGCTGCGCCGGCTCCTCCGCCGGGCGGCCCGCCATGGGAAGCTCCTGGGGGTGGACCGCCCCTTCCTCTACGAGGTGTGCGACACGGTGATCCACGAGAACGAGGGCCACTATCCCGAGCTCCGGGAGCGCCAGGGATATATCACCAAGGTCATCCGGGTGGAGGAGGAGAACTTCGCCAAGACCATCGACGGCGGCCTGAAGATCTTCGGGGAGATGCTGGCCGACCACAAGGCCAAGGGGGAGAAGACCTTCTCCGGGGCCGACGCCTTCAAGCTCTACGACACCTTCGGCTTCCCTGTGGACCTGACGGTGGAGATGGTGGCCGAGCAGGGGATGACCCTGGACGAGGCCGGCTTCCACCAGCTGATGGAGGAGCAGCGCCAGCGGGCCCGGAAGGCACGGGAGGCCCTGGGCGACCTGGGCTGGGCCGGCGTGGAGTTCGGCAAGGACGTGCCGGAGACCGAGTTTGTGGGCTACACCGAGCAGACCACCACCGGCGCCAAGGTGGTGGCCCTGGTGGTGGAGAACGAGCAGGCCGAGGAGCTCATGCCCGGCGTGGAGGCCATCGTGGTTCTGGACAAGACCCCGTTCTATGCCGAGATGGGCGGCCAGGTGGCCGATCACGGCGTCATCACCGCTCCCAACGGCGGCAAATTCCAGGTCACCGACGTGCAGAAGAACAAGGGCGGCAAATATATGCACTACGGCAAGATGACCGGCGGCGTGCTCAAGCTGGGGGACGCGGTGTCCGCCGCCATCGACGTGGAGCGCC
>CAJFVK010000126.1 GCA_904420435.1 uncultured Oscillospiraceae bacterium | reverse complement strand
CGACGCGGTGAAGAAGGGGGGCGTCATGGCCTCCTCCCACGTGGGCGGCCTGTCCGGCGCCTTCATCCCCGTCAGCGAGGACGAGGGCATGATCGCCGCCGCCCGCTCCGGCGCCCTCCACCTGGACAAGCTGGAGGCCATGACCTGCGTGTGCTCCGTGGGCCTGGACATGATCGCCGTCCCCGGAGACACCAGCGCCGACACCATCAGCGCCATCATCGCCGACGAGGCGGCCATCGGCATGGTGAACAGCAAGACCACCGCCGTTCGGATCATCCCCGTCCCCGGGGCCAGGGTGGGGGACACCATGGAGATGGGGGGCCTTCTGGGCAGCGCCCCGGTGATGCCGGTGCACCCCGCCTCCGCCGCGGCCTTCATTGCCCGGGGCGGCCGGATCCCGGCACCGCTGCAGAGCCTGAAGAACTAAACATTCCAGGCTTGTGCCCGCAGCGGGTCGCAAGCAGCAGCTTTCGGCAATCTGTCCGCGCCTCTGCCATCTCCCGTTCCGGTGCTTTTCTCCCAGGAGCCCGGAAGGATCGTTCCTTTCGCAAATAAGGGCAGCCGGCTTGAAGCCGGCTGCCCCTTATTCTGCGCGCTCCGCCCCGTCATCCGCCGGCGGGCAGCAGGAACTCTGCCCACGGTCCCCGGTAGTCCTCCAGATGGTCCTGCCAGTAGAGGAGCTTTTCGAGATACGCCCGCTTGCGCGCCTCCACGCTCTCCCTGCAGCCCTCCAGGCCGAACCGGAAGACCAGCCCGGTCAGGTCGTAGATGGGATAGCCCAGCGCGTGTCCCGCCGTGTGGACTACCGAGCAGGCCTGCCCCACGGCGTGGCAGGCGGCAATGTCCTCCCTGGGGCCGAGTTCCTTCGCCAAGGCGTGGCAGTCCAGGATTTTCCTCTGGGCGATGGGCATCTTGATCTCCCCCGCCGCCCACTGCCGGGCGGCCTCCAGGGCCTCCCGGGGCCGCCGCTCCCCCGGGTAGCGCGCCTCCAGCGCGGCCACGGACTCCGCCGCCAGCTCAAGGGCCCACAGCACCGCCGCCCGGCGGTCCTGCCCCCGGAGCAGCAGCGCCAGGTCCTCCAGATACGGCGAATCCTTGGAGAAGAGCACCTGATTCTTTCTCCTCAGCCTTCCGGCCACTTCCTTCATCCAGTCCATCTACTCTTCGCACCTCTCTTGCGGGGCCGCTTCTCTCAAAGCCCGAAGAAACCGGCCGGTGACGCTCTCCGGGCAGGCGGCCACCTCCTCCGGCGTGCCGGCAGCCACGATCCGGCCGCCCTCCTCCCCGCCGCCGGGGCCCATGTCGATCACATAGTCGGCGCTGCGGATCACATCCAGGTCGTGCTCGATCACCACCACCGTGGCCCCATGGTCCATGAGGGTCTGGAACACCCCCAGCAGGGTCCGCACGTCCAGGGGGTGGAGGCCGATGGTGGGCTCGTCAAAGACGAAGACCGTGTCCCCCTGGCCCCGGCCCATCTCGCTGGCCAGCTTCAGCCGCTGGGCCTCACCGCCGGAGAGGCTGGGGGTGTCCTCCCCCAGGGTCAGGTAGCCCAGCCCCAGCTGGTCCAGCACCTCCAGCCGCTGGCGGACGATCTTCCAGTCCTCGCAGGCCCCCAGGGCCGTGTGGATATCCAGGGCCATCAGCTCCGGCAGGGTAAAGGCCGCCCCGGACCGGGTCTTCACCCGCACCCGGCCCGCGTCCTTCCCGTACCGGCTCCCCCGGCAGTCCGGGCAGGGGATGTCCACATCCGGCAGGAACTGCACGTCCAGGCTGATGGAGCCGGTGCCGTCGCAGGTGGGGCAGCGGAGCTTACCTGTGTTGTAGGAGAAATCTCCCGCCTTGTACCCCAGGGCCCTGGCCTCCGGGTGCCGGGCGTAGATCTTCCGCAGCTCGTCGTGGACATTGGCGTAGGTGGCCACGGTGGAGCGCACGTTGATGCCGATGGGGGTGGCGTCGATGAGCTTCACCCGCTCGATGCCCTCCGCCTCCACGTCCAGCACGTGATCCGGCAGCTTCCGCCCGGCGATGGCCGCCTCCAGGCCCGGCACCAGGCTCTCCAGGATCAGGGTGGTCTTGCCGGAGCCGGACACCCCCGTCACCACTGTGAGCTTTCCCTTGGGAATATCCACCTCCAGGGGCTTCACCGTGTGGATGGCCCCGGTAGCGAGGCGGATCCGGCCGTCCTCAAAGAGCTCCTGTCCCGCCGCCCGCCGGCGGACGTCCGCGGCTTCCGCTCCCGCGAGGAAGGGTCCGATCTGGGAAGCCGGGTCCTTCCCGAGCTCCTCCACCGTGCCCTGGGCGATGACCTGTCCGCCCCTGGCGCCGGCCTGGGGCCCCATCTCGATGATCCAGTCCGCATGGGAGAGGATCTGGGCGTCGTGGTCCACCAGGAGCACGGAGTTGCCGTCCGCCACCAGGTCGTCCATCACCGCCGTGAGGCCCACGATATTGGCCGGGTGGAGACCGATGGAGGGCTCGTCCAGCACGTACAGCACTCCCGTGGTGCGGTTGCGCACCGCCCGGGCCAGCTGCATCCGCTGCCGCTCCCCGGTGGAGAGGGTGGATGCCGCCCGGTCCAGGGTCAGGTACCCCAGCCCCAGCTCCATGAGCCGCCGGGCCGCCCCCTGGAAGGACTGGCAGATGCTCGCCGCCATAGGGCGCATCTCCTCTGGGAGGGAGCCGGGAACGCCGTCCACCCAGGCCACCAGCTGAGTGAGGGTCATTTGACAGGCCTCGTCCAGGCCGATGCCCCGGAGCTTTGGGGCCCTGGCCGCCTCCGACAGGCGGGTACCCCCGCAGTCGGGGCACAGGTCCTCCTTCAGAAACCGCTCTACCCGCTTCATGCCCTTCTCGTCCTTTACCTTGCTGAGGGCGTTCTCCACCGTATACACCGCGTTGAAGTAGGTGAAATCCAGCTCCGTGGCCTGGTCCAGCTTCTTGCCCCGGTAGAGGATGTGCTTCTTCTCCGCCGGGCCGTTGTAGACGATATCCTTCTCCTCCGGCGTCAGGTCCCGGAAGGGCACGTCGGTGCGGACCCCCATGGCCCGGCACACATCGGTCATCAGGGACCACATGAGGCTGTTCCAGGGGGCCACCGCCCCCTGGTCGATGGTCAAAGACTCATCGGGCACCAGGGTGGACCAGTCCACCGCCCGGACCACGCCGGTGCCGCCGCAGGTGCGGCAGGCCCCCTGGCTGTTAAAGGCCAGCTCCTCCGCCCCGGGGGCGTAGAACCGCTCCCCACACGCCGGGCAGACCAGCTCCTGCCCCGCCGCCACCGCCAGGGTGGGGGGGACATAGTGGCCGTTGGGGCACCGGTGGCTGGCCAGCCGGGAGTACATGAGCCGCAGGCTGTTGAGCAGCTCCGTCCCCGTACCGAAGGTGCTGCGGATCCCCGGCACGCCGGGACGCTGGTGGAGGGCCAGGGCCGCCGGGACATAGAGTACCTGGTCCACGTCCGCCTTGGCCGCTTGGGTCATCCGCCGCCTGGTGTAAGTGGACAGGGACTCCAGGTACCGCCTGGACCCCTCAGCGTAGAGCACCCCCAGGGCCAGGGAGGACTTGCCGGAGCCGGATACCCCGGCGACGCCTACGATCCGGTGCAGCGGGACATCCACATCCACCTGCTTCAGGTTGTGCACCCGAGCTCCCCGGATCTGAATGGCCTCCGGGGCCTCTGCTGTTTGCTTCATACCTGCCGTCCCTCCTTGGAAGCAGCATCCGCTGCGTGTGAAAACATTCCTTAAAAATCTAGAAAATGAAGAAACCCTCGAACCAGCATCGGTTCAAGGGTTTCCTGGAGCTGCTGGGCGGATTCGAACCGCCGACCTCATCCTTACCAAGGATGCGCTCTACCTACTGAGCTACAGCAGCGTATGCGCTTCTATTCCATCAGCACACGGCTGCTATTTGATATGGCAGGGGCAGAAGGATTCGAACCCTCGGCACGCGGTTTTGGAGACCGCTGCTCTACCAGCTGAGCTATACCCCTATGTGGTGGGCCTTCGGGGACTCGAACCCGGGACCGGACGGTTATGAGCCGTCTGCTCTAACCAACTGAGCTAAAGGCCCAAGTTTGCTTGCTCCCTAAATTTTCAAGAAAAAATGCGGGCCGCCGCTTCTCAGCAGCGGCCCGCTGTTGGCTCCCCCAGTTGGACTCGAACCAACGACACCGCGGTTAACAGCCGCGTGCTCTACCGACTGAGCTATGGAGGAATATAAAGGGAGGTCTGGTCCGGTCAGACCAGACCTCCTCACAGAATGTTGGCGTTACCTATCTTTCCGGGCCGTCGCCAGCCAAGTATTGTGGGCAGAATCGAGCTTAACTTCCGTGTTCGGGATGGGAACGGGTGGACCCTCGACCTAATCAACACCAACTTCGTCGAAGCAAACTGCGCTCATTTCGTTTCCGGCTTTACCGAAAACTCCATATCGCTACGTTGCTTCTCCTCTTCAAATCACAAACGCTTCGCTGGTTTGCGATTTGAGTTTCTATTATCACTGAGAATCTCTCAGCAACAACCTAAATTGTAAAGCATGCGCTCCCCTTTGTCAAGAGGAAAATGGTGACCCGTACGGGAATCGAACCCATGTTTGCGGCGTGAGAGGCCGCCGTCTTAACCGCTTGACCAACGGGCCATTTCGTTTCGCTCCTCCACCGGGGACGCACCCGCGCCCCGATGGGGGGGACTCTGGTGCGCCTTCAGGGACTCGAACCCGGGACCCACTGATTAAGAGTCAGTTGCTCTACCAACTGAGCTAAAGGCGCATATCGTCGACACAAGCTCCATATCCCTCACTTCTGCCTTCGGCAAAAGCTCGCTCATTTCGCTGCGTCTCCTCTTCCAATCACAAACGCTTCGCTGGTTTGTGATTGGACTCCGGGGATTTCTTGCACCCTGAAAACCGAACAAAGAAAGCTCCGTGCCTCTGAAGGCCGCCTGCATTTTCTTGTAGGTCAAGCCCTCGGGCGATTAGTACAGGTCAGCTCCACACGTTACCGCGCTTCCACCTCCTGCCTATCAACCAAGTAGTCTCCTTGGGCCCTTACTCCATAAAGGATGAGAGATCTCATCTTAGGGGGTGTTTCACGCTTAGATGCCTTCAGCGTTTATCACGTCCGTACTTAGCTACCCAGCTGTGCCGTTGGCACGACAACTGGTGCACCAGAGGTACGTCCATCCCGGTCCTCTCGTACTAAGGACAGCTCCCTTCAAATCTCTTAC
>CAJFVK010000125.1 GCA_904420435.1 uncultured Oscillospiraceae bacterium | reverse complement strand
CAGAGGAACAGGACTGCCAGTACACGTCAGGGCAAAGGGAGTCCTTAGAACCGAAGGTTCTAAGCTGACTTTTGCCCACTTTTGTTCAGCGACAAAAGTGGGCCGCCGGAGGCAAAAAAGCCTTGGCATGGCAAATGCCAAAAACGGGACCCGCGCCGGGGCGCGGAACCGCAGCGTTAAGAAAACATGCCGGCGGCATGTTTTTAGCGTAGGCCGCAGCGGCTATGCCGCGAGGAGGGCACTCCCGTGGGTCGCCCGCAGGCGGAACCTGCCCCCGCCGGGCCAGCGGCGAATTACCCCCCTGGCCCGGGAGAGCCAAAAAAAGGAGCCACTTTCTATGTCAAAAAAAGAAGAAAAAACCAACGTCATGCGGACCCTGGACCAGAGGAAGATCCCCTACACCGCCTACACCTATCCCCACCAGGAGGGGGTGCCGGTGGACGGGGTCACCGTGGCCGGGAGCCTGGGCCTGGACCCGGCGCGGGTGTTCAAGACCCTGGTGGCCCGGGGAGCCTCCAAGGGGATCTACGTGTTTGTGATCCCGGTGGCGGCGAGCCTGGACCTGAAGAAGGCGGCCCGGTCCGTGGGGGAGAAATCCGTGGAGATGGTCCACGTGAAGGAGATCAACGGCCTCACCGGCTATGTCCGGGGGGGCTGCAGTCCGGTGGGGATGAAGAAGCGGTACCCCACGGTGTTCCACGAGAGCGCCCGGGAGGGGGACGCCATGGTGGTGTCAGCCGGGAAGATCGGCTACCAGGTGTCCTGCGCCCCGGCGGACCTGGCGGCGGTGACCGGCGCCGCCTTCGCGGATCTGACAGCGGAGGGGTGATCGCCGCCTCCCCCCGCCCGGCGGGCGGAGGGGCAAAGCCCCTGCCCGGCGCATAGGATGGGCAGAGGTGAGACGATGAAGCTTCTACAGGATGGGATCATTGCCATGCTCTCGGCGGTGGGCCTGGCCACGCTGCTGTGGCTGGTGGTCAGCGCGTTCCTCCGCTTCCGGCGGGAGATGCTCTGCCAGGTGGTGGCGCTGGTGCCGGCCCGGGGGGCCGCCGGCGGCCTGGAGCACGCGGTGCGGACCCTGGAGCAGCTGCGGCGGGACCACGGGGGCTTCGGCTCCATTGTGATCGTGGACTGCGGGCTCAACGAGGTGGGCCGGCAGGTGGCCCAGCTCCTGGCCCGGGACGAGCGGGACGTAGCCCTCTGCGCCCGGGAAGAACTGGGGGACTTTTTGCGGTAAAACAAAGGATACATAAGGGGTAGTGCGTATGTCCCAGAGAATCACCATCGACGGCACCATACTGAATACGATCTTCCAGAACGAGGAGAACGGCTACACCGTGCTGCGCCTGGTGACGGGGGATGGGGAGATCATCACCGTGGTGGGCTGCATCCCCTGCGCCGCCCCGGGGGAGAGCCTGGTGCTCACCGGCGTGTGGATGACCCACCCCCAGCACGGGCAGCAGTTCAAGGCCGAGGAGGTGGAGCGCCACCTGCCCACCGACGCCACGGAGATCCTCAGCTACCTGGCCTCCGGCGTCATCAAGGGGGTGGGGCCCGCCACGGCCCAGCGTCTGGTGGACCGGTTCGGGGACGACACCCTCCGGGTGCTGGAGGAGGAGCCGGAGCGGGTGGCGGACACCAAGGGCATCACCGCCAAGAAGGCCCGGGAGATCGTGGAGGGCTTCCGCCACCAGACGGGGATGCGCCGGCTGCTGGAGTTCCTCTCCCGGTATGAGCTGCCCCTGGGCCTGGCCATGCGGCTCTACCGCCGCTACGGCATGGAGGCGGCGGACGCGGTGCGGGAGAACCCCTACCTGCTGGTGGATGAGCTCTACGGGGTGGATTTCTCCGTCATGGACACCATCGCCCTCTCCCTGGGGTTTGACGGCTCCAGCCGCCGCCGGACCGAGGCGGCGGTGCTCTTTGAGCTGAGCCACAACCTGAACAACGGCCACGTGTTCCTCCCACGGGACAAGCTCATCGCCGCCACCGCCCAGCTGATCGGCCTGGACGCCGGGGAGGTGGAGATCTCCCTGGACGATCTGATCGGCCGCCGGGCGGTGGTCCAGGAGATGGTGGGCAAGGTGGAGGCCTGCTACCTCTGGCGGATGTGGGAGGCGGAGCGGTACGTGGCGGAGAAGCTGCGCCTGATGGCCGCCTACAAGCCGGACCCGGGGCGGAACATGCCCCGGCTCATCGAGCGCATCGAGCGGGAGCAGGGCATCACCTACGCCGCCGCCCAGCGCCGGGCGGTGGAGCTGGCGGCTACGGAGAGCATGATCCTCCTCACCGGCGGCCCCGGCACCGGCAAGACCACCTCCGTGCGGGGGGTGGTGGCCATGTTTGAGAGCCTGGGCATGGACCTGCTGCTCCTGGCCCCCACGGGCCGGGCGGCCAAGCGCCTGGGGGAGCTCACCGGCCGGGAGGCCCAGACCATCCACCGGTGCCTGGGCATGTGCTGGAACGAGCAGACCGGGGAGCTGACCTTCTCCAAAAACGAGAAGGAGCCCCTGGAGGCCAACGCGGTGATCGTGGACGAGATGAGCATGGTGGACCTGCCGCTGATGCGCGCCCTCCTGGCCGCCCTCCGGCCGGACTGCCGGCTGGTGATGGTGGGGGACCCGGACCAGCTGCCCTCCGTGGGGCCGGGGAACGTGTTCTACGACCTGATCCGCAGCGAGGCCATCCCCGAGGTGGCCCTGACGGAGATCTTCCGGCAGGCCCGGCAGAGCGCCATCGTCCGCAACGCCCACCAGGTGAACCTGGGCCAGCGGCCCTGCCTGGACAACAACCAGGGGGACTTCTTCTTCCTCTGCCGCCGGGACCCCCAGCGGCTGGTGGACACGGTGGTGGGCCTGTGCGCCCAGCGCCTGCCGGGCAGCATGGGCATGGAGCCCGGCCAGATCCAGGTGGTGTGCCCCACCCGGAAGGGCCCCTGGGGCACGGAGGCCCTGAACCGGGCCCTCCAGGCGGCGCTGAACCCCCCTTCCCCGGACAAGCGGGAGAAGAGCTGGGGGGATCTGATCTTCCGGGAGGGGGACCGGGTCATGCAGACCCGGAACGACTACGACGTGCTCTGGGAGCGGCCCGACGGCACCGTGGGCAGCGGCATCTTCAACGGGGACGTGGGCCAGATCCTGGAGGTGGACCCCTCCGGGGAGATGGTGACGGTGTCCTTCGACGAGCGGAAGGCCACCTACACCGCGGAGATGCTCTCGGAGCTGGACATGGCCTACGCCATGACCGTCCACAAGGCCCAGGGCAGCGAGTACCGGTGCGTGGTACTGGCGGTCATGCGCTGCGCCCCGTCCCTGATGGTCCGGGGGGTGCTCTACACGGCCATCACCCGGGCCAGGGAGCTGCTGGTGGTGGTGGGGGACGACTCGGCCATCGGCCAGATGGCGGAGAACGACCGGCAGCAGCGGCGCTACAGCGGCCTTCGGCGGCGGCTGGCGGCCACTTGATTTTTTGGCATTTGCCAATGCCGGGGCTTTTCTTTGGGGCGCGGAACCGCAGCGTTAAGAAAACATGCCGGCGGCATGTTTTTCGCGTAGGCCGCAGCGGCTATGCCGCGAGGAGGGCACTCCCGTGGGCCGCCGGAGGCAAAAAAAGCCCTGGCATGGCAAATGCCAAAATTCCCCCGCCGGACAAGACGACGAGTCGAATATGGTATGAAATGTCAGAATTCCTGCCATAATAATATGTCGGGATTTCTGACATTTTATACTTTTGGCCATGGAGGGAGATTCCATGGCAATTTACGAAAGAATTCGGAATTTAAGGGAAGACAGGGACTGGACCCAGAAGCAGGTAGCGGAGATGCTGCACATCAGTCGGACGTCTTACTGCGCCTATGAGAACGGTGTGACGGAGATCAGCCTGGAAAATCTGATTGCGCTGGCAGAAATTCATCAGACCAGCGTGGACTACCTGCTGGGGCTGACCGATGAGAAGCGGCCCTATCCCAGGAAGAAAAGAAAATGAGCCTGTGGTCCGCTTTTCTGGACCTCCTCTTCCCGCCCCGGTGCGCCTTCTGCCAGGCCCTCCTGGACCGGCGGGGGGACGGGGTCTGCCCGGACTGCCGGGAGCACCTGCCCCTGGCGGACACCCTGCTCCGGGGGCCCTACGGCCGGTGCGCCGTGGCCCTCTGGTATGAGGACATGGTCCGGCAGGGGATCCACGGCCTGAAATTCGGCGGCCGCAGCAGCGCCGCCCAGGTTTTTGCGCCCTTTTTGGCCCAGGCGGCGGCGGAGCACCTGGCCGGGGAGTTCGACACGGTGAGCTTTGTTCCCGTGAGCCGGAAACGCCTGCGCCAGCGGGGCTACGACCAGGCCCGGCTCCTTGCGGAGGCCCTGGCCGCCATCTGGGACACCCGGGCGGCGCCCACCCTGGAGAAGGTCCGGGACACGGCGGCCCAGTCCACCCTCTCCGCCCCGGAGGAGCGCCGGGCCAACGTGCTGGGGGCCTACCGGGCCCTGCCCGGGGCATCTGTGGAGGGCCGGCGGATCCTGCTGGTGGACGACGTGGTCACCACCGGCAGCACCCTTGCCGCCGCCCGGGACGCCCTGCTGCTGGCGGGGGCCGCCTCGGTGGTCTGCGCCGCCTTGGCCGCACCCCGGCCTAAGAAGGAAAAAACGTGACAAAAATCCGGCGGTAAAGTCACAAATTATTCACTTGCAAATTATTCCGGCACTGTTTATAATCAAGGGATAGGAGTATAAGCAGGATTTTCTGCTTACAATAGAGAGTAAGAAAGAGCGATGAGGTGGAACTATGTGCGCATTGGCGAAGGATATCGGGATCGATCTGGGCACCGCTTCCGTGCTGGTATATGTAAAGGGCAAGGGCGTCATTCTCAATGAGCCCAGCGTGGTGGCCATCGACAAGAACACCGGCAAGCTTTTGAAGGTGGGCGAGGAGGCCCGGCAGATGCTGGGCCGCACCCCTGGGAACATTGTGGCCATCCGTCCCCTGCGGGAGGGGGTCATCTCCGACTACGACATGACCGAGCGGATGCTCCGGGAGTTTATCCGGAAGGTCAGCGGCTTCATGCTCTTCAAGCCCCGGGTCATCATCTGCGTCCCCTCCGGCATTACCGAGGTGGAGGAGCGGGCCGTCATCGACGCGGGCATCCAGGCCGGCGCCCGGAAGGTGTACCTGATTGAGGAGCCGGTGGCCGCCGCCATCGGCGCGGGTATCGACATCACCAAGCCCGACGGCCACATGGTGGTGGATATCGGCGGCGGCACCAGCGATATCGCCGTCATCTCCCTCTCCGGCGTGGTGGAGTCCGCCTCCATCAAGGTGGCCGGGGACCAGTTCAACGAGGCGGTGGTGAAATACATGCGCCGCAAGCACAACATCCTCCTGGGCGAGCGGACCGCCGAGGAGATGAAGATGCAGATCGGCT
>CAJFVK010000124.1 GCA_904420435.1 uncultured Oscillospiraceae bacterium | reverse complement strand
AGAAGATGAAAATCCTGGTAACCGACGGAATGGACAAGACCGCCCTGGCAAAGCTCCGGGAGAACGGCCACGAGGTGACGGAGCAGTTTTATCCGCCTGAGGAGCTGGGCGAAGCCCTGCGGTCCTTTGACGCCGTGGTGGTCCGCAGCGCCACCAAGATCCGCAAGCAGCAGATCGACGAGGCCAAGGGCGGCCGGCTGAAGCTGGTCATCCGGGGCGGCGTAGGGGTGGACAACATCGACGTATCCTACGCCGAGGAGAACGGCATCAAGGTCAGGAACACCCCGAAGGCCTCCTCCAACGCGGTGGCGGAGCTGGCCATCGCCCACATGTTCTCCTGCGCCCGGTACATCTCCATTGCCGGCCACAGCATGCGGGAGGGCAAGTGGGAGAAGAAGGCCTACGGCAAGGGCATGGAGCTCTCCGGCAGGACCCTGGGCATCATCGGCTTCGGCCGGATCGGCCAGGCCCTGGGCAGGAAGGCCAAGGCCCTGGGCATGGAGGTTATCGCCCAGGACATCTACCACGTCCCCGGCATCGAGGAGGAGATGGGCATCCGCTATGTGGAGCTGGACGAGCTGCTGGCCTCCTCCGACGTGATCTCCCTCCACACCCCCTCCCTGGGCGGCGTGAAGCTGATCTGCCGGGAGAACATCGCGAAAATGAAGGACGGCGTCATCTTCATCAACACCTCCCGGGGGGACAACGTGGATGAGGAGGCCCTGCTGGAGGGGCTGGAGAGCGGCAAGATCCGGGCCGCCGGCCTGGACGTCTACGCGGAGGAGCCCCCCAAGAACCAGGCGCTGTATTCCCACCCCAACGTTTCCTGCACCCCCCACATCGGCGCCTCCACCCAGGAGGCCCAGCGGCGCATCGGCATGGAGATCGTGGATATCATCGAGGGGTTTGGCGCGTGAGAGTCAGCCCCATGGCTCCCTTTCATTTATCAATTGTACACAAGGCAGGGCCGGCAAGGAAAATTCCTTGCCGGCCCTTGCCGCATCAGATGAATTGGTTGCTGTCCGGGTCGTAGCGCCGGTCCAGGGCGGCCAGCTTGCCCTCCAGGGCCGCCCGGTCCGCCCCCTCCGCCGCGCACAGCTCCTCCAGGGAGGCGTACTGGTCCCGCAGGCGGGTATTGACGACGCTCAGCAGAATCACCGGATCTTCCGGAAGCATAGCGGCTCACCTCCCCATCAGCCCGGCGGCCAGGTCATATCCCGGCCGGACAGCACGTGGAAGTGGAGATGGAACACACTCTGCCCCGCCTGCTGCCCGATATTGGACACCACCCGGTAGCTCTCCAGCCCCAGCTCCTTTGTGAGCTTCGCAATTACGGCGAAGATGTGCCCCACCACCGGCGCGTTCTCCTCATTGACCGCGGAAACGGACGGGATGTGGTCCTTGGGGATCACCAGGAAGTGGGTGGGCGCCTGGGGATCGATATCGTAAAAGGCGTAGCACAGGTCGTCCTCGTACACCTTTTTGCTGGGAATTTCCCCGGCAGTGATCCTGCAGAACAGACAGTCGGACATTGGAAACCCTCCTTTATCACTCAGATACCTCCATTGTACACCTCCGGCGGAAAATTGCAACGAAAATCTGCCTGGCCCGGCAGGGTCAAAATTTCGAACCCTATGCTGCCAGCATATTGTTTTTGCTGTGGCGGTCAGGTATAATGAAGTGAAAAAGTGCAGCTGAGCACAGAAATTCTTGTGGAGCGGGCCCGCTCCACACCGTGGGATATCCCACGGACGAAATCTGCTGAAGGGGGTATGAATATGGTGTTATCCAAGGGGAAAATTATTATTCTGGTCGTTATATTCGTGATTGGGGCGGCAGTTGGCGGTTTCTTTTACATTCAGTCCAGCAATGAGGCCCAGTACCAGGCGGACTATATGATCAATCAGCTGTTTGATTATCTTGGCACCGGTACCTTCGATCTGGATGACGAGTCGGCCTATCCGGACTATCTCGAGGAGTTTGAAACGGTGCGGGACAACAGGAGATTCCATCGGGAGCTGGTAGAGATCGTGGACGAATTTTCCCAGGTGGGACTCCACAACTACGATTTTGGCCGGGACGACCTTACGATGATCGAAACCAGGTATGGGGACAGGCTCTACTATGGAGAGGTGGAAAACCTCTTCTCTGACGTGGTCGGCTTTTTGAACGAGGCTGGCTATGAGGACGAGGAGCTGCGGGACAGCTTCATCGCCTTTTTCGCGGATGCGGCCCAGGGGGCCAGGGAGCGGACCGAGCTGGAGGAGACCTCGCAGGAAAACGAGTTGGAGCAGGGCAGCTATCTGGACCAGGTGCTCCAGGACGCAACTGCCTTCGGCCAGGTGGGCGGCGACTTCTATCAGATTCCCGCCGACCAGGTGGCCACGGCGGAGGAGATCGCCCAGCACTATGGCCAGGCCATCCAGCTTTCTCAAGATGCCGGTGACCGGGCGACCTTTGCCAAGGCCCTGTCCGCCGCCACCTCCTCCCCCGTCCTGGAGGGGCAGACCTTCCTGGACAGCGTGGAGATCGTGGACTTCCTCATGGAGGACGGCGGGGCGCTCTATACCCTGCGCAACTGGGCGGGCGGCTATTACGACACCCACGAGATCGATGGGAACGGCCAGATCACCTACTACGGCGACTTCGCCCAGCGGGTCGTCAGCAGCGGCGGCGGCCAATATGACATGAGCGAGATGACGCCGGAAGTCTGGTGGTCGCTGTCCTCGGGGCAGCGGGAGGAGATCAGCAGCGGAAATCAGTCGCGCACCAGCTATTATTACTATCTTCTGGGGGAGAACTATGACGGGAATCTAAACCCAACCCTGGGAGACGACGGCTACGGCTATGTCTATCTAAACGAGGACGGCAGTGCAATCGGCTTCCGGAGCAGTTCCATCATTTATGTGCATCCGGACAATTCACTGGACTCGGTGATCTATGGCGATTTTGCTGATCTCACTGCGGAGGTATCCGAAGACTATCAGGAAAATCTCCCGGCAGAAGGTATATCGGAATTTTCGTACGCCTGGTATGAACTGATTGAGGGCACCACCATCGTCTATGAGGAGCCGTATCTCTCCTATACCGGGACCTTCGCCCACACGGCCGACGGGCAGAAAACAACCACGATGTACTCGGAGTTCCGCCTGAGGGAGGGGCAGGTGTGCTGGGCCACGACCCAGCCCTTTGACCTCACCGCCATGGGGGTCACCGTCCACACCTTCTTCTCCGACCTGTCCCCGGTGAACGACATGGCGGTCACCGAAACCTATGACACCGTCACCGCCACCGCGTCCTTCACCGACGGGGCCATCCGCATCCTCATCCAGGACGGCGACACCGTCATCTACGACGAAACCTATACCAAGGAGGGCTGATCCATGCCGCTCATCCTGATGATCGCGGCGGGTATCCTGCTGGCGGTGGTACTGCTGCCCTTCCTGGGCCCCCTGGTGCTGCTGGCCCTGGGGATCGGCGGGCTGATCCTCATCGGCTATCTCGTCATCATGGCCGTGGGCGCGGTGATGGCCATCTTTGGGCTGGCCAAGGAGGCCCCGTCGGGCGCCCGGAAGCTGGCCGACGACATCCGCGCCGCCAGGGCCCAGTCCCTCATGGGGCGGGTGCGTTCCGCTCCGGAGTTTGCCCAGGGGCTGGAGGCGGGCCGGGAACTGGGTGAGCTGGCCGGACTTCGCGGGCCGGGCCGGCTGTGGCACCGGTATCTCCTGGGGGAGCGGTTCAAGAACTGCGGCCACGCCGGTCTGTTCCGGGTGGAGGACAGGCTGAACCGAACCCACCTGGAGCGCCTTCTGGGCAGGGCGGCCCGCCGGTGTGCCGCCGCAGATGCCGAACGGGCCCGGGCGCTGTCCAAAACCGCCCTGGACTGCCACGACAGCCTGTGCGCCCAATATCCTCCCAAACGCCGCTGAATACCTGCATACAACAGGGAGCGGACCGCCGACGGCGGTCCGCTCCCTCAGTCTGTCATCTGTCAAAAAATCCCATCAGGCGTGCTCCGGCACCACGGCGAAGAAGACCAGGTCCTCGCCGCCGTCGTTGATGAGGCTGTGGGTGTGGCCCTTGGGGCAGTAGTGGCACTTGCCGGCGGAGAGGTCCTCATACACCCCGTCACAGAGGGCCTTGCCGGTTCCGGAGAGGATGTAGATGATCTCGCTGCTGGTTTCATGGGTGTGAAGGCCGATGCTGGCCCCAGGGATCAGCCGTCCCCGCATGATCTTGTTGCAGGGGTCTGTATACATCTCGGAGGAAAGCTCCTTCTCCCCGCCCCGGAAGTGGGGGATCACGGTGGTTTCCATGGTATGGAAATCAATCAGCATATTCATTTCCTTTCTGGTCTGTCCCGCCGGGCAGGGGTCTGTTTGCGGCGGTGTTGGACGACTTTATCCGCCGGCCGGAGGCTCCAGCCCCAGCACGTCGTAGTACTCCGGGGAAAAGGTCAGCGCGGATGGGTCAAAGGCCCTCTGAAGGGTCTTCACCGGTCCCCAGGGGTCGGCCGGCTCCAGGTGAAAGGCGGCGGCCACGGCGGAGAGGGCCTCCTGTTTTTTTGCCAGAAAGTCCGCTTGCCTCCGGTTCCGCCTGGCGGCGAAACCGGAGGCCGCTCCCTTGCTCCTCCTCTCCCAAGGCGACCCGCTGCGCTGGGCTCGCCTTGGGCTCCCGGGAGAGCGCCATGGTCGGCTCACACCCCCAGCTTCTCCGCTACGAAGTTATCCACTGCCGCCAGAGCGTCGTCCAGCTTCAGCAGGTCGGAGCCGCCGCCCATGGCGCTGTCGGGCTTGCCGCCGCCCTTGCCGCCGCAGATGGGGGCGATGGCCTTGATGATATCCCCGGCCTTGACCCCCTGGGCCACGGCATCCTTGCCGCAGACCGCCAAGAAGGTGATCTTCTCCCCGCTGACCACAGCCAGCAGGGCCACGACCCGGGGCTCCTTGTCCCGGAGGAAGTCGCCCATCTTGCGCATGTCGTCCGCCGAGATATCCTTGAGGCTCATGGTGACCACCTTCAGGCCCTTCACATCCTTGGCGGACAGCAGGAACTGGTCTGCCCGGTTCAGGAACTCCCTGGCCTTCAGCTTCTCCACGGTCTGGTGGAGCTGGCGCACCTCGCCCATCACGTTCTCCGCCCGGTCCCGCAGCTCAACCGGCTTCACCTTCAGAGCGGCGGCGGCCTGGAAGAGCAGCTCCTGGTTCCGGTTCATCACGTCCAGAGAGGCCACGCCGGTGGTGGCCTCGATCCGGCGGACACCGGAGGCCACGGAGAACTCGCTGTTGATGTGGAACACGCCCACCTTGGCGGTGTTGTCCACGTGGGTGCCGCCGCACAGCTCCATGGAGAAGCCGTCGCCCATCTCCACCACCCGGACCCTGTCGCCGTACTTCTCGCCGAAGAGGGCGATGGCGCCCTTCTCCCGGGCCGCGTCCAGACCCATCTCCTCGGTGACCACCGCGGAGCCGTCCAGCACCTTCTCGTTGATGATCCGGCTGACCTCCGAGAGCTCCTCGGGCGTCATGGCGGAGAAGTGGGTGAAGTCAAAGCGCAGCCGGTCGGGCTCCACCAGGGAGCCGGCCTGGTGGACATGGTCCCCCAGCACGGAGCGCAGGGCGGCGTCCAGCAGATGGGTGGCGCTGTGGGCCCGCATGACGGCCTTCCGGCGCTCCCCGTCGATCTGGGCCCGGACGGTGTCCCCCAGCTTCAGGGTGCCCTCCACCATCTTGCCGTAGTG
>CAJFVK010000123.1 GCA_904420435.1 uncultured Oscillospiraceae bacterium | reverse complement strand
CTGTCCAGGAGTCCAAGGCCGGTAAGATCGAGTACCGCCTGGACAAGACCAACATCATCCACTGCCCCATTGGCAAGGTTTCCTTTGGCCCTGAGAAGCTGAACGACAACTTCACCGCCCTCATGGGCGCCATCATCAAGGCCAAGCCCTCCGCTGCCAAGGGCCAGTATATCAAGAGCTGCGTGGCCGCTTCCACCATGGGCCCCGGCGTCAAGGTGAACGCCGCGAAGATGATGTAAAACTGTTCGGAGGGGAGCTGGCTCCCCTCCGAGCCACCCCACACCAGTGACGCCGGTCACTGGTGTGCGCGCCCCGGGCGCGCGGGTCGGGGTATTTTTCCAAGGCGCATGTCCTTGGAAAAATGATTTTCTTTGTTTCTTCCGCCTTTGGGCGGAAGAAACCGGAAAAAACCGTAGGTTTTTTCCTGGCCCTTTTTCCCGGATTTTCCGGGCGGGAAAAAGGAAATTGCTGCTTGACAAATTGGCAGGAATTCCATATAATACTGGATGCGTTCCAAAGACAGCAGGTGGCGTGAGCCGTAAGTCCTGCCGAGGATGGCAGTCAATCTGATTTGCTTTCAGTCCTTGTGTCTTTGCGGGCACAGGGACTGTTTCCTTTTCTTGAACGCACCAACATGTCCCCGCGAAATCTAATGGAGGTGAAACCAAGAATGCCTAACGCAAAAGTTCTGAGCGAGAAGCAGGCCATCGTTGCTTCTCTCACAGAAAAGCTGCAGAATGCCGCCGCCGGCGTGCTGGTGGACTACAAGGGCATCACCGTGGCTGAGGACACCGCTCTGCGTGTGGAGCTCCGCAAGAACAACGTGGAGTACGCCGTGGTGAAGAACACCCTGCTGCGCTTTGCTGTGGACAACGTCGGCATGAACGAGCTGGACGGCGTGCTGAACGGCACCACCGCCCTGGCTGTCTGCAAGGACGATCCTGTGGCTCCCGCCCGTGTGATCGCCGACTTTGCCAAGAAGCTGCAGGACAAGTTCGAGATCAAGGGCGGCTTCATGGACGGCAAGGTCGTTCCCATGGAGACCATCAACGCCCTGGCGTCGATCCCCGCTCTGCCCGTGCTGCAGGCCCAGGTCCTGGGCACCATGCTGGCCCCCATCACCGGCCTGGCTGTGGTCCTCAAGCAGATCGCCGAGAAGCAGGGCGCTCCCGCTGGTGAGGCCGCTGAGGCCCCCGCTGCCGAGTAATTCCGGCAAACTTTTTACAAAACTTTATTAAAAACTTATCTTTATCAGGAGGTATCCTACAATGGCTAGTGAGAAAGTTACCGCTATGATCGAGGAAATCAAGGGCCTGACTGTTCTGGAGCTGAGCGAGCTGGTCCACGCTCTGGAGGAGGAGTTCGGCGTGTCCGCTGCCGCTATGGCCGCTCCCGCCGCTGGCGCTGCCGCTCCCGCTGCTGAGGAGAAGACCGAGTTTGACGTGGTCCTGGCCGGCTTTGACGCCGCCGCCAAGATCAAGGTCATCAAGGTGGTCCGTGAGATCACCGGCCTGGGTCTGGGCGAGGCCAAGGCTTTCGTGGAGAGCGCCCCCAAGGCTGTCAAGGAGGCGATCGGCAAGGACGAGGCCGAGGAGCTGAAGAAGAAGCTGGAAGAGGCCGGCGCCAAGGTCGAGGTCAAGTAAGGACTTTTTCGACTCTGCTGCAAAATCCCCTGTCCCATCGGGACAGGGGATTTTTCTTTCGGGGGAGTCATCCTCCGGGCTAAAATTTTTCCTCCATTCGTGGGATATTTCGGGCCCTGGCCGGGTATTCCAGGTGAAAAGCTTTTCAGGCAAGGAGAAACCCATGACAGATCAGGAATTTACCGCCTGTGTCCAGCGCTACCTGGACATGGTCTACCGCATCGCCCTCAACTGGTTCGGCCACCCGGCAGACGCCGAGGACGCTGCCCAGAACGCCATGCTGCGCCTGCTGCGGACGGACACCGCCTTCGCCGGGGAGGACCACCTGCGCCACTGGCTGGTGCGGGTGACCATCAACGAGTGCAAGCGCCTGTCCGCCGCCCCCTGGCGCCGCCGGACGGTGCCCCTGGAGTCCTGCCGGGAGCAGCCGGCCTTCTCTTCGCCGGAGCGCCGGGAGGTCTACCAGGCGGTGATGGCCCTGCCGGGGAAGTACCGGGTCCCCCTGTACCTCTACTACTACGAGAGGTGCAGCGTCCGGGAGATCGCCCAGGTGATGGGCCTGCGGGAGTCCACGGTCCAGACCAGGCTGGCCCGGGGACGGGAAACCCTGAAACGACAACTGACGGAGGAGTGAGCCATGGAGAACAGAGTCCGGGAGATGTTTGACGAGGTGAGGGCCTCCGATGAACTTCGAATGGAGGTACTGCAAATGAGCAATCAGGAAAATCGGAACAGAGGGCGCCGGCGGCTGAGGGCGGCGGGACTGGTGGCGGCGGTGCTGGCGGCGGTGCTGGCCACCTCCGCCCTGGCGGTGGCCGCCAGCCCCACTCTGCGGGATTGGTTTGCCCGCCAGTGGGGGGAGCGGACCGGCGGAGAGATCAGCGAGGGCCAGGCGGTGGTGATCGAGAGCCTCACCCAGGAGGTGGGGCAGAGCGCCGCGGACAATGGGGTCACCGTCACCGTGGACAGCATCACCGTGGGCAGCGACAGCCTGTGGGCCCTCCTGGAGGTGGAGGGCTGGGAATTTGACCGGGAGGGTCAGTACACCTTTGGCGCCATGGATGTGGGGATCAGCCCTGACCCCTCGGAGGGGGAATACGGCGGGGCCGGATACAGCGTTCGGAGCATCGGCCTCACGGAGGACGGAAACTGCCGGATGCTGCTGGAGTACACCTCCACCATCTCCACCGGCAACCAGCTCACCGACGGGGGCTATGCCCTGGAGATCCTCCTGGAGGACCTGTGCCGCCACCGGAGCGGGGAGGGGGAGGAGATCCTGTGCCCGGGGACCTGGACTTTCTCCATCCCCCTGACGGTGGAGAGCCTCTCTGCCACAGTCACCATGGAGGGCCCCGTTACGGTGGCCGGGGAGCTGCTGGAGGGGGACGCGGACGAGTGGGAGTACAAGGAGGTCACCCTGCGGGATCTCACCCTGACCGCCACAGGCCTGTCCTTCCTGGCGGACAGCAATGGGGTGGGGAACCTGTGGGCAACAGCCATCCTCTCTGACGGCACGGAGGTCCGCTCCACCGGCAGCAGCGGCAGTCTGCGGTCTGACGACACCTGGTACTGCTCCCACCAGTGGCCGGTGCCCATCGACGTGGCGGACGTGGCCGCCCTGCGGATCGGGGACACGGAGATCCCCCTGGACCGGGGAGCGTGAGCGGGCCACGGCACATCCCCCCAAAAAACAAATAGAAAAAGGGCCCGCCGGTCAGCTGACCGGCGGGCTCTCTTCCGTTTCCCACAGGGGGCCATTCACTTCTCCGGAGGCAGCAGGTCCCCCACCAGGTCCAGGACCACAGCGCCGCCCAGCATGAGCCCCGCCACCGAGGGGACCCAGGCCACGCTGCCGGGGACGCTGCGGCGGCCCGGGGGCGGGACCTCCAGTTGGGCGCAGGGGCGGGGCTCCTCCGGGCTGTAGACCACCTTCAGGTGACGGACGCCCCGGCGGCCCAGCTCCCGGCGCATGACCCGGGCCAGGGGGCAGCCCCGGGTCTTGCTGAGATCCGTCACCTCCAGGAGGGAGGGGGCCAGCTTGTTGCCGGTGCCCAGGGCTGAGATCACGGGAATCTGCCGCTCCAGAGCAGTGCAGATCAGGTCCACCTTGCAGGACACCAGATCGATGGCGTCCACCAGGTAATCGCAGGCGGCGGGCAGGACGGCGTCCCGGCTGGCCCCCTCATACCGGGCGGTGACGGGGTGGACGGCACAGCGGGGATTGATGTCCTGGACCCGGTCCGCCAGGACCTCCGCTTTGCTCCGGCCCAGGGTGGAGCGGAGGGCCCCCAGCTGGCGGTTCAGATTGCTCTCCCCATAGGAATCCTGGTCCACCAGGGTCAGCTCCCCCACTCCGGACCGGGCCAGGGCCTCCACGGCGTAGCTGCCCACGCCCCCCAGGCCCACTACGCACACATGGCTGGCCGCCAGCCGCTCCATGGCGGCGCTGCCCAGCAGCATCTCCTCTCGGAGAAAGGTTTCGTCCATAGGCACCTCCTGTGTAAGAAAGAGGCCGGCCCTGTCTGGATGCAGGGCCGGCCGGTTGTTTCAGGAAAAGGGGATTCAGCGGGTGCAGTAGTCCAGGCCCTCCTGGTTGGTCACCGCCTCATAGGGCGCCTGGAGCTCGTCCTCCCAGGCGGTCATGTCCTCCCGGCGGAGGGCATTCTCCGCGTCCAGCTCCCAGATGGGGCTGTCGCTCCCCACGTAGTACATGATGTGGAAGCCGTAGGTGCTCTGGATGATCCCGGTGTCGCCGGCGGTGCGGCCCTCGGCCAGGGCCCAGTCCTTGAACTCCTGAACGTAGCTGGAGTTTGCGCTGATGTGCTCGATCAGCCCGCCGTCAGGGACGCTGGCGGTATCCTGGGAGTACTCCGCCACCAGCTCTACGAAGCCGTCCTCGGTGCCGTCCCAGCTGTCCAGGATCTCCTGGGCTCTGGCCTGGATCTCCTCGTCGGAGGGCTCCTCGCCCTCGGCGGCGTCCATGCTGTCGGCGTTGATCAGGATGTGGCGGACGTTGGCGGTGGGCCGCTCGTCCAGGAACCGGTCGCGGAACACCACCACATAGACCCGGCTGGCGTCCTCGTTTTCGATCACAGTGCTGTCGCCGGCGGCGCGGCCCTCCTCAAAGCACCACTCCAGATAGGTGACGGAGCTCACATAGGTGGCGGCGTCAGAGGAGGAGTAGGTGGCGATGTCCTCGTACTCCCCGGCCAGCTCCTCCAGGTCCCCGCCGGCCTCGTAGCTCTCCAGGATGGCCTGGCCGGCCTCCTGGGCGGCAGTCCAGGCGGCGGCATTCTCCTCGTCGGTGGGCTCCACAGTGTTGCCCTCCTCGTCCTCGGTGCTCTCCGCCTGGCCGCTGATGCTGACCAGCTCATAGGAAACGGAGTCGTACTCCCTGGGGTCCTCCTCGTAGAGGGCCTGGATCTCCTCGTCGGTGTAGGTGAGGCTGTCCTCGTGCTCCTGGGCAAAGTAGTTGGCGGTCAGCTGCTCCCGGAGGTTCTCCTCAAAGCAGTCCGCCGTCATCAGGGAGCCGTAGAGGCTCCGGAGGTAGTCCTCATAGGAGAGGCCGCTGGCAGAGGCCTGCTCCTGCAGGGAGGCGACGGTGTCGCTGAGCAGGGTTTCCCCCTCCTCGCTGAGGGTATAGCCGGCCTCCTGGGCGGCGGCGTTCAGGGCGGTGACGTAGCGCATGGTGTTGATGGCCGAATCCTTGAAGTAGTCGTCCCAGGTCTGGGCCTCCTCCCCGTCCTCCCCGGTGCCGGCCACGGTCTGCTCGGAGAAGGGGAGGGAGGTGTCGATGCCCAGCATGCTCAGGTTGCCGGTCATCTGATACATCTGGTTCAGGCTGTCGTAGTAATAGAAGCTCAGGTCCGCGGCGGTGTAGACCTTGTCGCCGATGGTGACGGCGGTGGTGTTGCGCCGGGCGTTGTTGACGATGGCGCTGTAGCCGTAGTTATAAAACAGCAGGGCGGCGGTAATGACCAGGAACAGGATGCCGATGGTGCCGTAGAGCACGTTGCTCTTGTGCTCGGCGGCCTTCTGGGCCGCCTCCCGGGCCGCCTTCGGATCCGTACCGCCGCTGGCAAGGAACTCCTGACGCT
>CAJFVK010000122.1 GCA_904420435.1 uncultured Oscillospiraceae bacterium | reverse complement strand
AAAGCAAGTTCTTTTTCCGGCTTCGATCTAGATGCCATCCCTATACAGAAAATTTACAATTTACCAAGCGGAAAATAGGAGATAGGTCTACCAAACAGGAAGGGAATGTGCTATACTGTATTTCTAAAAATACGGCCATCAGGAAAGGAGTGTGGGGAATGACACGGCTTGCGAAGGGACTGCTATTGGCCCTGCTGTGCGCGCTGCTGGCGGCGACGCTGTCCGGCTGTGCCTTCAACGCCTCCGCCGAGGAGATGTACACCCCGCCCCAGCTGCCTGCGGAATACACGGAGCTCCAGACCCAGATCGACGCGATCCTGGCGGGCGGAGCGGAGTACGCCGCTCCCACCTCGGGGACCAACATTCAATCCGTCCAGATGGTCGACCTGGACGGGGACGCCGTGGAGGAGGCAGTGGCTTTTTTTCGCAACTCCGCGGACCAGAAGCCCCTGAAAATCCACATTTTCCGGGCGGTGGGCGACTCCTATGAGGAGGCCGCGCTGATCGAGAGCAGCGGCACCTCTATCTACAGTATCCAATACATCGACATGGACGGCAACGGCGTCCGGGAGATCGTGGTGGGCTGGCGTGTCAGCCCGGAGATCCTCGCCGTTGGCGTCTATGACATTTCCAACTACCAGCCGGAGCCTCTGATGTTCAGCCTGTACACCCGGTATGAGGTGCTGGACTTCGACGAGGACGGGATGCTGGAGCTGGTGCTGCTGCGCAGCAACGACCAGGGGGAGCCGGTGGCGGAGTACTATGACTGGGCGGGCCGCGCCATGGAGATCCAGTCTACAGCCAGGATCTCCATGACCATGGCGGAGCTGCAGGGCATGGAGATCGGCCAGCTGCGGGACGGGGAGCCGGCCCTCTTTGTCACCGGCGTGGCGGAGGAAACCCGGGCCATCACGGATATCCTGGCCTACCGGCAGGAGAGCATGATCAACATCGTCCGCAACGACGTGACCGGCGTATCCAGCGAGATCTCCCGCTACGTTTCCCTGGCGCCGGAGGACATTGACGGCGACGGCGTGACGGAGGTTCCCATGCCCGTGGCCCTGGGGACTTCTGCCGACACGGGGGAAACCTACTGGCAGATTTACTGGCGCAACTATAATATCCGGGGCCAGGGGGAAACCGTGGCCATGACCTACCACAACATCAGCGAGGGCTGGTATCTCCTGCTGCCGGACAGCTGGGACCGGGCGATTTCCATCCGGCAGTCGGACGGTGCGGAGGAGCAGGGGACGGTGTTTTCCATCGCCAATGAGGACGGGACGTACACGGACCTTGTGGCCATCTACTCCATCACTGGGGGGACCCGGGAGTACCGGGCTACCCGCAACGGGCGCTTTGTGCTCCAGCGGCAGGTAAACACCGTCTATGCGGCTTACATCTATGAAAACAGCGGCAGCCCCCTGGCAATCACCCAGGAGGAGCTGAGCCAGCGGTTCCGCCTGGTGGCCAAGGAGTGGTCCACCGAGGAGAACTAGCGAAACAGGACAGATCAAACAGAAAGAGGGGACAGGGATGGCAAGGAAGGTACTGGTGCTGGAAGATGAGTCCAGCATCCGGGGATTTATCGTAATCAACCTCACCCGGGCCGGCTATGAGGTGATCGAGGCGGAAAGCGGCGAGGAGGCCCTGGAGCTGCTCCAGAAGAACAGCGACATCCGGGTGGCTCTGCTGGACATCATGCTGCCGGGGATCGACGGCTTTGAGGTGTGCCGGCGGATCCGGGCCACCAACACCACCATTGGGATCATTATGCTCACCGCCCGGAGCCAGGAGATGGACAAGGTCACCGGGCTCATGACCGGGGCGGACGACTATGTGACAAAGCCCTTCTCCCCGGCGGAGCTCACCGCCAGGGTGGACGCCCTGTTCCGCCGGGCGGGAGGCGGACTGGCCGCGCCGGAGCAGGCGGGGGAGATCGTCCAGCCCCCCTTCCGGCTGAATACCCGCAACCGCACCCTGGAGAAGAACGGGGAGCGGGTGAAGCTGACCCAGGTGGAGTACGCCATCATGAAGATGTTCATGGAGAATCCGGGGAAGGCCCTGAGCCGGGAGGAGATCCTGGACACGGTCTGGGGCCGGGACTATTTCGGGGAGCTGAAGATCGTGGACGTGAATATCCGCCGCCTCCGGCTGAAAATCGAGGACAACGCCCAGAACCCCACCTATATCACCACCGTGTGGGGTTACGGGTACAAGTGGGGGTTCTAGCTTTCGAGGGCCGGGGCGTTGTCCTCGGCCGCCGCGGGAGCGGCGTACAAGCGTTTTGCCGGCAGGCAAAACCTTGGCGCAAGGCGAAATTCACTTCCGCCGCGCAGGAAAAATAGGAGGGGCCCCCGCAGGCGGGGCCTGCGGGGAGCAGCGCCCAGAACCCCACCTATATTACCACCGTGTGGGGCTACGGGTACAAGTGGGGGTTCTAGCTTCCGGGAGAACAGGAACACGCGCCGGGACGGAGAGGAGGGCCGAGGATGGAGGCAAAGAAAAAGAAAATACGGATCCGCGGCCTCCGGAAGCGGTGGCTGATCAACGCCATCGGCCCGATCCTGGTGGTGGCCCTGCTGGGCGTGGCGGTTTTCTCGGTCAGCATCGCCAACTACTACTACGGCGGCATGCGCAGCGGGCTGGAGGCCAAGGCCCGGGAGGCCACCGGCGCCTTCAACACCTACGCCATGAACAGCTACAACGAGTTCTACCAGACCGCCTACAGCTACACGGAAACCTTCGAGGATAAGGACAAGCTGGAGCTGCAGTTCATCGGCAGCAACGGGCGGATCCTGGTGTCCACCCTGTCCGGCGTCACCTCCGGCCTGTCGCCGGGGACGGTGGACATCAGCGAGGCCCTGACCCAGAATGAGATCGGCTACTACATGGGGGAGGACCCGGCCACCGGCCAGTCCATTATGGCCGTTTCCGCCCCCCTGGAGTTTGACGGCCGGGTGGTGGGCTGCATGCGGTATGTGACCGCCATGGACCGGGTGAACCGGCAGCTGCTGATCAGCATCCTGGTGGCGGTGCTGGTGGCCCTGGTGGCCCTGGCCATGGTCTACTTCTCCAACATGGTGTTCATCAACAACGTGGTGGCGCCGGTGGCGGAGGTGACGGAAACCGCCAAGCGGATCTCCGGCGGCAGCTATGGCATCCAGCTGGAGAACCACTACCAGGACGAGATCGGGGAGCTCATCGACTCCATCAACGACATGTCCACCAAGATCGGCCAGTCGGAGAAGGTGAAGTCGGAGTTCATCTCCTCCGTGTCCCACGAGCTGCGCACCCCCCTGACGGCCATCAATGGCTGGGGGGAGACCCTGTTGGAGGGGGACGAAGACCCGGAGGAGCTGCGCCGGGGCGTGGGCATCATTCTCAAGGAGTCCAAGCGCCTGACGTCCATGGTGGAGGAGCTGCTGGATTTCAGCCGCATGGAGGACGGCCGCTTCACCCTCCGGGTGGAGCAGGCGGACATCCAGGCGGAGTTTGAGGACACGATCTTTACCTACCAGGCCCTCCTGCGCCAGGAGGGGATTACGCTCAACTATGACGGCGGGGACCAGGTCATCGACCCCATCCCCGGTGACCCGGAGCGGCTCAAGCAGGTCTTCTGCAACGTGCTGGACAACGCGGCCAAGCACGGCGGCTCCGGCAAGCGGATCGACACGGCCATCCGCAAGGAGCAGAGCGTCGTCGTTCTGACGGTGCGGGACTACGGCCCGGGGATCCCGGAGGAGGAGCTGCCTTTCGTCAAGCAGAAATTCTACAAGGGCTCCTCCAAGGCCCGGGGCTCCGGCATCGGCCTGGCGGTGTGCGACGAGATTATCCGCCTGCACAACGGGGAGTTCTCCATTGACAACGCCGCGGGCGGCGGCGCCATCGTGACCATTGTGCTGCCGGCGGAGGAGTGAGCGGCGGACGCCCGCGGAAAAGAAAAACCGCCCAGAGGGCTGCCCGCCGGCAGGCGGACAGTCGGAGGACTTGAATATAGTAGAACAAATGTTGTAAAATTTGAAAAGCTGTGGTATAATGCCAGCAGGCAGCCGGTGTGAAGGAACCTGGGCGGCAGCCGCGGCGGATCTGCGGCGGTGTGTTTGGAGCAGCCGCCTGGAAAGGAACAGAAAAATCTATGGAAAAACAGAGCAAGACCGGCTTTCGCACCACCATCGGCGGACAGGCGCTGATCGAGGGAATCCTGATGCGGGGGCCGGAAAAGCAGGCCATTGTGGTCCGCAGTCCGGAGGGCCTGGTGGTGAAGGAGGAAAAGCTGAAGCTGATCCGGGACCGGTACCCCATTCTGGGCCTGCCGATCATCCGGGGCAGCGTCACGTTTCTGGACAGCATGGTGAAGGGCGTCAAGGCCCTGATGTTCTCGGCAGACTACTATCCGGAGGAGGAGGTAACAGAGCCCTCCCGGTTTGAGAAGTGGCTGGATGAGAAGCTGGGAAATGAAACCATTGAGAAGCTGGTGATCGGCTTTTCCGTGGTGCTGGCGGTCTGCTTTTCCCTGCTGCTGTTTATGCTGATCCCCACCACCGTGGCCAGCCTGGTGCCCTATTTCACCGACAGCGAGGTGGTCCGGAACCTGGTGGACGCGGTGCTGCGGGTGGTCATGTTCCTGGGATATCTGATCCTGGTGTCCCGGCAAAAGGACATCAAGAGGGTCTTCGCCTATCACGGCGCTGAGCACAAGACTATTTTCTGCTATGAGAAGGGCCTGGAGCTGACGGTGGAGAACGTGCGTCCCCAGCCCAAGCACCACCCCCGCTGCGGCACCAGCTTCCTCTTTGTGGTGATCATCGTGTCGATCCTGTTTCACAGCGTGATTTTCGCCATCTGGCCGGTGGAGAGCCTGCCGGCCCGGATCGGCATCCAGCTGCTTCTGCTGCCCCTGGTGGTGGGCATCACCTATGAGTTCAACCGCTATGTGGGGGGACACGACAACCCGGTGACCAATTTCCTGGCCCGGCCCGGCATGTGGATGCAGAATTTTACCACCAACGAGCCGGACGACTCTATGATTGAGGTGGCCATCGCGGCCATGAAGCTGGTGATCCCGGAGGAGAAGGGAAAGGACCGGTGGTAAACGGATTTCGGAAGGGGAACCAACTGTCCCCTGCCGGTCTGAGGACTGGAGCCGCCGCCTCAGGCGGCTCCGAAGGATTCTGACGCGCGCTGTCAGAACCGCTGAAGCTGGGGAACCTACTGTGTTCTGTGTGGGAGAAACCAGGCGGGCGGCCGCTTTGCCGCAGGGAGGAGAGAGAGCAGCCATGCCCATTACGTACAATGAGCTGCATATGAACGTCCGGCGGCGGCTCCGGGGCAGCGGCATCGGCGCCGCCACCCTGGAGGCCCGGGAGCTGGTGTGTTACGGCAGCGGCAAGACCCGGGAGGAGCTCTACCGGGACAGCGCCCTCTACGTGCCGCCGGAGGTGGAGGCGCGGATCGAGGACCTGGTCCGCCGGCACCTGGACGGGGAGCCGGTGGCCTATCTGATCGGCGAGTGGGAGTTCTACGGCCTGCCCCTGGACATCTCCGAGGCGGTGCTGATCCCCCGGGTGGACACGGAGGTGCTGGCCCGGGAGGCCATCGCCTATGTCCGGACCCTGGGTGGCTGCCGGATGCTGGACCTGTGCGCCGGCAGCGGCTGCATCGGCCTGGCGGTGGCGGCCAACGCCCCCCAGGCCCGGGTGCTCCTGGGGGAGATCTCCGAGGGGGCGGTGCGGATCTGCCGGCAGAACATCCGCCGCAACCAGCTGGGCGGCCGGGTGTCCGTCATGGCCATGGACGCGCGGGAGCGCCCTCCCAAGGCCATCGGCGAGTTCGACTGCATCGTCAGCAACCCGCC
>CAJFVK010000121.1 GCA_904420435.1 uncultured Oscillospiraceae bacterium | reverse complement strand
ACGACAAGCACGGCATGGGCTCCTATGTGCTGGCCTGGCAGAAGGACACCGGCGGCGTGAAGGACGTGACCATCAACGAGGTGGACATCGACAACTTCATCCGGGCCAAGGGCGCCATCTTCTCCGCCACCACCACCATGCTCCGCTCCCTGGGCTTTGACGCATCGGTGATCGAGCGGGTCTATGTGGCCGGCGGCATCGGCAGCGGCATCAACATGAAAAACGCCGTCACCATCGGCATGTTCCCGGACATTCCCCTGGACCACTTCCACTACATCGGCAACTCCTCCCAGTCCGGCGCCTACGCCATGCTCATGAGCAGCGGGGCCCGGCAGAAGGTGTTTGAGCTGGGCCGGTCCATGACCTATCTGGAGCTGAGCAACGAGCCGGGCTACATGGACGAGTTCGTGGCAGCCTGCTTCCTGCCCCACACCGACGCCTCCCTCTTCCCCAGCGTGGAGGTGGAGTAAGTTCTCCCTCCTCCCGGCGGGAGCATACCCCGCTGGGAGGAAACCTTCGAATTTTCTGAAAATTTTGGAACGAGGTATAGACAATGGAGCCCATTTATGGTAAGAATAACAAGGAAGAGCTGCCGCTGGAGTTTTACCTGGCAAAATTCCGGGAGGGGGACCCCCGGGAGATGGCGGAGCGCTGCGCCCTGCCCTATGACGGCGAGGCCCTGACCATGAACCTTCTGGGCCGCAGCTACACCGTCACCCATCCGGATTTCGCCATTGCCGGCGAGCCGGCCCCCACCAACCCGGAGCGCATCCTGTTTCTGCGCTACCTGCTGGACGGGCGGTACGTGGAGCCCAGCGGGCAGTACCTGACCTACCGGGAGTTCCCCTGGGGTGAGGTCTATCTTCAGCAGTTTACCGGGCGGTGCATCAAGCGGTTTGCCTTCAGCTACGGCTCCAGGCCGGAGGTGCTCCGGCAGATCGTGGCGCGGATGCCGGCCCGGCTGATCGAGAGGAGTGATGTGGGATTTGAGCTGACGCTCATGGAGGGGCTGACCATGCAGTTTCTCCTGTGGCTGGGGGACGACGAGTTCCCGCCCAATGGACAGATCCTGTTCTCCGATAACTTCCGCTTTGCTTTTACCGCGGAGGACATGGCCAATATCGGAGATATCGTTCTCAACCGGATGAAAGCCATTTCATCCACCCTGTAGGAGGCGGCGGGAGATCTCGCTCCGCGCCCTCCGGCATGTACAATCTATTTAGGATTGGTAGAGTAAGGGTAACGCGTAAAGTGGCAAGTGGCTGGGAAGTCGCCCTTGCACGAAAGGCCCCCGAGAAATAGGGCCTACGATGTTGCTCTGCATCCGCTACCGCACAAGCTACGGGTGATCGAAACTGCCAATTCGCTGGGGCCCCGGCCCCTTCCAACAGGCGGATTGGTGTTTTTTTGCCCATTTCTCGTGTCGTAGCTTCTATGCTCACTTTTCCGTCCGCAATTTGAAGGAGGAAATACGCATGAAGCGTAACCATGTTTTTTCTGTTCGCAATCTCTCTATGATGGCCGCCCTGGTAGCCATGCAGATCATCCTGGCCAGGTTCCTCAGCATCCAGGCCAGCGACACCCTGCGCGTCAGCTTTGAGAGCGTGCCCGTGATCCTGGCCGGCATGTGGCTGGGGCCCGTCAGCGGCGCCCTGGTGGCGCTGATCGCCGACATTCTGGGCACCGTGATCTCCGGCTACGGCGTCTGGTTCCCCCCCATCGCCCTGGGGCCTGTGCTGGTGGGCGTCATCAGCGGACTTTCCACCAAGTACATCTTCAAAAGCGACCTGACCGCCGCCAGGGACACCTGGAAGGTGCTGGCCACCGTGGTGGTGGCGGGCATTGTCAACAGTTTCCTGGTGGGGGCTGTGACCACCAGCCTGTACAGCATTGTCGTTATGGGCAACACCAAGGCCTTCGGCGCCCTGCTGCTCTATAACCTGGGCCAGCGCCTGGTCAGCAAGCCCCTGACCATCGTGGTGGACGCCGTGCTGGTAGCGCTGGTCAACAAGGCAGTCTATAAGCCCGTCATTGGCCGGATCATCAACCGGGCATGAGATAAAAACCCAATTTATTAGAAAGAAATCAGGTAATCGGAATGAACTACAACGAAGCCCTGTCCTATATTCACAGCATCAGCTGGAAGGGGAGCGTCCCCGGCCTGAGCCGCACCCGGGAGCTCCTGGCCAAGATCGGCAACCCGGAGAAGAGCCTGAAATTTGTCCACATCGCCGGCACCAACGGCAAGGGCTCCACCGCCGCCATGCTCTCCTCCATCCTGGAGCAGGGGGGGCTCACCGTGGGCCTCTACACCTCCCCCTTTATCAACCGCTTCAACGAGCGGATCCAGGTGAACCACGTGTGCATCGGCGACGAGGAGCTGGCCGAGCTGACAGAATTCATCCGCCCCTATGCCGACAGCATGGACGACTCCCCCACGGAGTTTGAGCTGATCACCGTTCTGGCCATGGAGTATTTCCGCCGGAAGGCCTGCGATATCGTAGTGCTGGAGGTGGGCATGGGCGGCGAACTGGATTCCACCAACGTGATCGACACCCCGGAGGTGGCCGTCATCACCGCCATGGGCTACGACCACACCCAGGTGCTGGGCAACACCATGACGGAGATCGCCTCCGCCAAGGCCGGCATCATCAAATCCGGCGGCCAGGTGGTGGCCTACGGCCAGAACCCGGAGGCCCAGGCGGTCTTTGAGCGGGTCTGCCGGGAGCGGGGGGCCTCCCTCCACTATCCGGACTACGCCAGCCTGACCCCCGGGGACTTTAACCTGGACGGCCAGAGCTTCTCCTACGGTCGGCTGAAGGACCTGTGGATCCCCCTGGCGGGGGTCTACCAGCTCAACAACGCCGCCGTGGTCATCACCGCCGCCGATGTCCTCCGGCAGGAGGGCTGGCCGGTGACCGACGACACCATCCGCGCCGGGCTGAAGGCCACCACCTGGCCCGCCCGGTTCGAGGTGCTCCACCGGGACCCGGTGTTCATCGTGGACGGCGGCCACAACCCCCACGGCATCCGGGCCACGGCGGAGAGCCTCCGGCGGATTTTCCCCGGCAAGCGCTTCATCTTCGTCACCGGCGTCATGGCCGACAAGGATGTGGAGCATATCCTGGGGCTGATCGTCCCCATGGCGGACCACTTCTACACCGTCACCCCCAACAACCCCCGGGCCATGGAGGCCGGGGAGCTGGCCCGGCGGATCCGGGCCATGGGGGCCCAGGCCACCCCCTGCGGCAGCGTGGCCGACGGGGTGGAGGCGGCCATGAAGGACGCCGGGCGCGACGGCGTCTGCTGCGCCCTGGGCTCCCTCTACATGAGCGGCGAGGTCCGGGACTGCTTTCTGAAGCAGTAGCGGCGGCCGGGCTCCCTCCGGCGGCTCCGCATGTCCGGGAAAGAGCCGGCTCCCCCCGCCCATCCAATCTGTACACCACTCCGCCCCGACCCCGCCTGGCGCCTGCGCCGGGGGCCGGGGCGGATGAATAGGAGAGAAATACGCCATGGAATTTGTTTACAAGGGCCTGCGGGCCGACTATGCCCGCCACCTGGTCACGGAGGAGGAGGTGGACCGGCAGCTGGAGCGCCTGCGTCAGCAGACGCCCCAGGTCCAGGAGATCACCGACCGGCCCGCCCAGAACGGCGACACCCTGGAGCTGGACTATGCGGGCTTCTGCGGCGGGGAGCAGTTTGACGGCGGCACCGCCCAGAACCAGAGCCTGACCCTGGGCAGCGGCGCCTTCATCCCCGGCTTTGAGGAGCAGCTGGTGGGCAGCCGCCCCGGCGACCGGGTCACGGTGAAGGTCACCTTCCCCACCCCCTACCACGCGGAGCAGCTGGCGGGGAAGGAGGCGGAGTTCCGCTGCACCGTCCACCGGATCACCCGGCAGCTCCCCTGGGAGCTGGGGGACGAGTTTGCCCGGGCCGTAGGAAGCCGGGACCTGGCGGACCTGCGCGGCCAGCTGCGGCAGAGCCTCCAGTCCTACGCGGACGAGCGGGGGGAGCTGGAGCTCCAGGACCGGCTGCTGCGGCAGGCGGCGGCCACCCTGGAGTTCCGGCCGGAGCAGCGGCAGGTGGAGGCGGCCCTGGACGAGCGGATGGAAACCCTCCGCTCCCAGCTGGCCCGGCAGGGGCTGACTCTGGAGATGTACGGCCAGTTCACCGGAAAGACCCAGGAGGAGCTCCGGGAGGACGAGCGGCCGGAGGCGGAGCAGCTGCTGCGGCTCCAGGCCGCCGTGGACCGGATCTCCCAGCTGGAGCACCTGGAGGCCACGGAGCGGGAGATCGCCGACGCTCTGGCGGAGATCTCCCGGCGCAACCACCTGACCATGGAGCAGCTCCAGGCGGCCTATGACGAGGAGTTCGCCGCCGCGGTGGAGCGCAGCGTCAGGACCCGGAAGGCCATGGCCCTGGTGCGCCGCTTCGCCCAGGTGGAGGAGGCGTAAGTGCCGGCAAACTTGGGAAAAGGCTGGAAGTTTGGGGATTTTCAACAGAATTTTCCGGAAAAATCCCGGATCTTTAGAAGTAATTTTTTGTGAATTTCTTGACATTACAAATAGGGAATGCTAGAATAAACATGTCCCGTTAAAACATTAACGATAAAACATTAACGATGGCGTGCTGGGAGTTGCGGACGATAGATGCACAGCACCAAACATCCAAAATGACGTTTCCCGGGGATGGTGAAAGGTCCCGGGAAGAAGGAGGACATGACTATGGCAATCAACTTTACCGACGGCAGGTACGTGGACGAAAACGGCAAGGTGACCCTTGACCCCACCGTCTACAAGGACTGGCAGATCGCCGAAGAGGCGGAGAAGGCTCTTCCCTCCGTGGAGTATTTCCGGGAGAAGCTGGGGCTGCTGCCTGACGAGATCATCCCCTATGGCAAGACGCCGAAGCTGGACTTCATCAAGATCATGAACCGCCTGAAGGACAAGCCCGACGGTAAGTATATTGAAGTGACCGCCATTACCCCCACCCCCCTGGGCGAGGGCAAGTCCACCACTTCCCTGGGCCTGATTGAGGGCCTGGGCAAGCTGGGCAAGAACGTGGGCGGCTGCCTGCGTCAGCCCTCCGGCGGCCCCACCATGAACGTGAAGGGTACCGCTGCCGGCGGCGGCAACGCCCTGCTGATCCCCATGACCGAGTTCTCCCTGGGGCTCACCGGCGATATCAACGACATCATGAACGCCCACAACCTGGCCATGGTGGCGCTGAACGCCCGGATGCAGCACGAGCGCAACTACGACGATGAGCAGCTGGCCAAGCGCGGCCTGAAGCGGCTGGACATCGACCCCAAGCGGGTGGAGATGGGCTGGGTCATGGATTTCTGCGCCCAGGGCCTGCGCAACATCATCATCGGCATCGGCGGCCCCAAGGACGGCTACCTGATGGAGTCCAAGTTCGGCATCGCCGTGGGCAGCGAGCTGATGGCCATCCTCTCCGTGGCCCGGGATCTGAAGGACCTGCGGGAGCGGATCGGCAAGATCGTTGTGGCCTATGACCGCAAGGGCAACCCCGTCACCACCGAGGACCTGGAGGTGGCCGGCGCCATGACCGCCTGGATGCGCAACACCATCAACCCCACCCTGTGCTACTCCGTGGAACACCAGCCGGTGCTGATCCACGCCGGCCCCTTCGCCAACATCGCCATCGGCCAGTCCTCCGTCATCGGCGACCGTCTGGCTCTGAAGCTGTTCGACTACCATGTCACCGAGTCCGGCTTCGCCGCGGACATCGGCTTTGAGAAGTTCTGGAACGTGAAGTGCCGTCTGAGCGGCCTGACCCCCAACGTGTCCGTGCTGGTGGCCACCATCCGGGCCCTGAAGATGCACGGCGGCGGCCCCACCGTGGTGGCCGGCCGGCCCCTGCCC
>CAJFVK010000120.1 GCA_904420435.1 uncultured Oscillospiraceae bacterium | reverse complement strand
TCCGGAATCGTCCGTCATGTCAATGCGCCGGAAGCCATGCAGATTACACTTCATAGAATTACCTCCATTTCTCAAATATGGACAAACTATGTCCTACAACAATATTACATTCGAATAAATGTAAAGTCAACACATTTATTCGAATGTACGATAAAAAATAATTGGGTGATGAAATATGAAATACTATCAGCGGATCCAAGAAACCCGAAAAGACAAGGACATAGGGCAAAAAGAAATAGCGAACGCATTAGGGATAACACAGCAACAATACAGCCTATATGAAACAGGGAAAAGGAAAATACCCGCAGAAATGCTCATCACAATCGCCCTGATGATGAACGTATCTGCCGACTATCTTTTAGGACTTCCCAGGGGGCTGGAATGGCCCCGGTAGGCGAACGTCCTTACCTGTCAAGGGGGTAGTATTTTGCCTGCGGCAAAATCTCCACCCTGGCCCTTGACAGCTGCGTCCTTTTCGCCGTGATGTTGGTAACCGAGCTCCGGCTCCGCCTGAGCTCAGCTCCTATCACTACTTGACAGCCCATGCTATACTGGAACCAACAGACTTTGATGGAGGGTACAAACATGCTGACGAAAGACGATCTACAGGCCATCCAGGATATGATCAGCACCAGCCAGAGCCAGCTAGTGGCTTACATCGAAAGTGCCGTTACTCCGAAATTCAACCTACTGGCAGACGGGCAAAAGAACCTGTTAGAAACCCTGGCGCCAAAAAGCAGGGTAGAAGCACTCGAGGAAGATGTCAATCTGCTGAAAACCATGATCCGGATGCAAAACGAAAAAATCGCAGAGCTACAGAAGAAGATCAGCTAAACGAAAGAGGAGGGTTAACCCCTCCTCTTCTTTTTATTCCATCTTCGGAAAGCTATCTTGATCCGAAGCAGCTGCACAGCAGACCGTAGCCACCTTTTTATTTTGTTCAATTATGTGTGGGCGGTCATTGAAGTCCCCTGCCCGCTATTTTCCTAAGACGGCCCGGATTGCCTCACCGATATGGTTCGCCTGGATCAGCGTTAAACCGTCCGGCGCGACAAGTTTTCCGCTGTGACGTTTGGGAATCACACATTTGGTAAAGCCCAAGCGGCGCACCTCCGACAGGCGCTGGTCTAAATGGTTGACCGCCCGCAGCTCACCGGTGAGGCCAACCTCGCCAATGGCTGCGAGATCATTGTCGATGCTCCTGTCCAGATAGCTGGAGGCCAGGGCCAGAATAGCGGCCAGATCCGCGGCGGGCTCGTCCAGCGTCAGGCCGCCGATAATGTTCAGATATACATCACAAGTGGACAGCTTAAAGCCCCCGCGCTTCTCCAGAACCGCCATCAGCATGGCGCTGCGGTTAAAGTCAAAGCCGTTGCTGGTCCGCCGGGGTGCGGAAAAACTGCTGGGCGCCACCAGCGCCTGGATCTCCGCCAGGACAGGACGCGCCCCCTCCATGACGCAGGCAACGCAGGTGCCGGAGGCCCCCTCCGGGCGGCCGGACAGCAGCATCCGGGATGGATTTTCCACCTCATAGAGCCCGTCGTTCTGCATCTCGAAAACGCCGATCTCATTGGTCGCCCCAAAGCGGTTTTTCGCCGCCCGGAGAATCCGGTAGGTGTTGTGCTGATCCCCTTCAAAGTACAGCACGCAGTCCACCATGTGCTCCAGCACCTTGGGCCCAGCGATGTTGCCCTCCTTGTTGACATGGCCGATCACAAATACGGTCACACCCTGGTGCTTGGCCAGGTCCATCAGGGCCAGCGTGCAATCCTTCACCTGCCCGACGCTTCCGGGGGGCGTATCCAGAGAGGGATTGTACAGTGTCTGAATGGAATCCACGATAAGGATATCCGGTGACTCCGCCCGGACCGCCTCCAGCACATCCTCCAGCCCGGTTTCCGAGAGGATGTAGAGCTGATCTCCCGTTACCTTCAGCCGCTGGGCTCGCAGCTTCAGCTGCCCTACAGACTCCTCCCCGGATACATAGAGCACTTTTGACGAGGCGCAGAGGGTGCCGCAGATCTGGAGCATCAACGTGCTCTTGCCTATGCCGGGCGCGCCGCCTACCAGGACCAGCGAGCCGGTCACCGCACCGCCGCCCAGCACCCGGTCCAGCTCCCCCATGCCGGTGGAGAAGCGGATCTCGTCCCTCCCTTCCACATCGGAGAGCCGCTGGACCCTGGGAGCGGGGTGTCCCCCTCTCCCCTCCTCCCTTTTCGTCGAGCGGCCTTTCGGGGCGGACGGCCGCTCCACAATCGTGTTCCACGCGCCGCAGGCCGGGCACTTTCCCGCCCATTTTGGCGTTTCATTTCCGCATTCTGTGCAAAAAAAGATTGTTTTCTCTTTCATTTGTTCCTTCCCCAGCTTCTAATTCAATGAGTAATTTTGAAGAAATCCCGCAGCAATGGCGGCCACCAGCGCTTTCTGGTAAGCGTCCTCCTGTAGGCGGGCCAAATCCTCCCCGTTGGAGAGAAAGCCGCACTCGATCAGCACGCCGGCACAGTCGATATGCTTCATCAGATAGACAGAGGAGTCGATCGCCTTGTGGGCTTTCGGCGTTTCCCCATTGGCCGCCAGATTAAGCGTTTCCTGGATGGCCGCCGCCATCTGCTCCGCCCCCTCCGCCGTATTGTAGAACGCCTGGGCGCCGCGTACGCTCTTTGCCTGAGGCAAGCTGTTTTGGTGGATGGATAGTAGCACAGCGTCCTCATACCCGTTGATCATTGCCACACGATTTTGCAGATCGGATACCTTTTTCTCCCGCAGGGTGGACGCCCCCTCGGTATAGACAGAGATATCCTCCTCCCGGGTCATGGCAGTGTCCCAACCCAGCAGGTCCATCAAATCCCGCAGGCGCAGGGCAATCGAGAGGTTGATGCCGGACTCCACCGTCCCGTCCTCCGCCACCGCGCCGCCGTCCTCTCCCCCGTGGCCGGGGTCGATGATCAGCACAGCCCGGGCCGCCGGAAGCAGCTGACTGCTGGATGCCGGCGCAGTCACTTCCGGCCGAAGGCAGAGCAGCAGCGCGAAAACAGCCAGCCCTCCGCCGGCCAGCGCCAGAATTTTTTTGATATTGAGAACATAAAACACAAAAACACCCCCACCGAAGAGTATGACAGGGGGTTTTTATATATTCTACCACAGCTCATCCACAAATGGAATAGCTGGGGACACTTTTGTCCCCGCCACATATGATGGAACAGACGGCTGCGCCCTGCCGCCGTTCCATACAGATAGGAGGAATTCCTTTGCAAGCTGAAAATCAACCCCATGCCTGCGGCACAACAGAGGGCAAATTGCCCGGGAAATGCGCCGCAATGGTGTTTCCTTATATCGCCATGCAGGAGAACACCCCCGATACGTACTCCAAGGAGGAGGGGCTCAGCACGGGCACCCTGTTTCCCGGACTCAACCTCCCCTTCTTCCGCGCGGTGAAAAGTCAGATGAACTGTGCCGAGCCGGCCCTCTGTGAGCTGATGGCCCTGGACTTTGCCGTGGCGGAGCTGGGGCTGTATCTGGACACCCATAAAGACGACAAGGACGCTTTCGCGCTCTATACCTACTATGCCAACCTCTACAAGGAGGGCAAGGAAAAGTATGAAAAGCAGTACGGCCCCCTCAATCAGATCAGCACTGCCCGGCTGGGGAGCTACTCCTGGCTCAGCGATCCCTGGCCCTGGGACTATGAAAGGGGGAGCAAATAATGTTTGTCTATGAGAAAAAGCTCCAGTACCCGATCCGGATCAAAAACACCAACCCCAAGCTGGCGTCTGTCATCATCTCTCAGTACGGCGGGCCGGACGGGGAGCTGGGCGCCTCTCTCCGTTATCTCAGCCAGCGCTTCTCCATGCCCTATCCGGAGCTGAAGGGCCTTTTGACCGATATCGGCACGGAGGAGCTGGGCCACCTGGAGATGGTCGGCACCATCGTCCATCAGCTCACCCGGAATCTGACGGAGGAGCAGATCCGCACCGCCGGCTTTGACGCCTACTTTGTGGACCACACCGCCGGCGTCTACCCCACCGCGGCCTCCGGTTTTCCCTGGAGCGCCGCCGGCATCGGCGTGAAAGGCGACGTGATCTGCGACCTGACCGAGGACCTGGCCGCAGAGCAGAAGGCCCGGGTCACCTATGACAACATTCTCCGCCTCAGCGATGACCCGGACGTGAACGATGTCATCAAGTTCCTGCGGGCCAGGGAGATTGTCCACTTCCAGCGCTTTGGTGAGGGTCTGCGGCTGGCGAAAGACCGGATGGGCGAAAAGAACGTCTACTATATGAACCCGTCTTTCGACAAGTAAATCCGCCATGGAAAAAGAAGGAGCCTGGTAATACCAGGCTCCTTCTTTCATTGCTCCTGTTTTCCGAAGCGGGCAGTGTCAGACACTTCCCCGCCGGCGGGTCAGCCGCACTTGGAGTAGCCGCACTCCCGGCAGGTGACGCAGCCGCCCTCGTGCTCCAGCTTGTTGCCGCACTCCGGGCAGAATTTCGCCAGCTTTGCCTCCGCAGGGCTCACATCCCGCTTCGCCATTGGACCGGTCAGAACCGGCTTCGCGGGGGCCGGCTCTCCCCCTTTCTGGGCGCTGGGGTTATTTTTGATAACCTTCTCCAGGCACTTGGCGATGGCGTCCGGGCAGCTCATCACCGGGACGCCAGGCTGCCGCAGGCAGGAGGGGCACCGGATCCCCTTCAGCTGCTGAATGATCTCCTTGGGGTCCATCCCTGTCCGGATGGCCACGGAAACCAGGCGGGCCGTGGCCTCGCTCTGGCTGGGACAGCCGCCGGCGCGGCCGGTGTTGGTAAAGACCTCGCAGATCCCGTTCTCATCGGAGTTGACGGTGATGTAGAGATTGCCGCAGCCGATCTTCACCTTCTCGGTAAACCCGGAGGTCACCTCCGGGCGGGGCCTCGGCAGCAGGCGGCCATAGTCCCCCTCAATGTGGCCTGCAGCGCAGGGTGCCGGCGCCTCATCCTTCCCGTCGTTGACCTTCTTGATGTTCAGGACCTGCTCGTCCCGGCTGCCATCCCTGTAAATAGTTGTTCCTTTACAGCCCAAGGTATAGGCCAGATGGTAGACTTCCTCCACGTCCTCCCTGGTGGCACTGTTTGGGAAATTGACGGTCTTGGAAACCGCGTTGTCCGTATACTCCTGGAAGGCGGCCTGCATCCGGACATGCCAGACCGGCGAAACGTCGTGAGCGCAGACAAAGACCCGGCGGATCTCCTCCGGAATGCCCTTGATATAGGCCAGGGTGCCGTGCTCCACAATCTCCTTCATCAGCTCCTCGGAGTAGATGCCTGCGGCAACCAGCTTCTCCTTCAGTACCTGGTTGGTTTCAATGAGGTGGGTATTGTCCATCACATTGCGGATATAGGCGTAGGCAAACACCGGCTCCACGCCGCTGGATACGCCGGCGATAATGGACAGCGTCCCGGTGGGCGCGATGGTGGTGACCGTGGCGTTGCGGATGGGCTCTCCGTCCTTCAGGGTGCTCTCGCCAAAGAGCGGGAAGGCCCCCCGCTTCTTGGCCAGCTCCCGGCTGGCGGCGTGTCCACGCTCGTTCACCCGCTTCATGATGGAGCGGCCCATCTCCACGCCCTCGCTGCTGTTATAGGGGATGCCCAGGTAGAGCAGCAGATCCGCGAAGCCCATGACGCCCAGACCGATCTTCCGGGTGGACCGGGTCATTTTGTCGATCTCCGGCAGCGGATACTGGTTTACCTCGATGACGTTGTCCAGGAAATGGACCGCCAGATCGACGGTCCGGTCCAGCTTGTCCCAGTCGACGGCATAGCCGGATTCGGTCTTTTTCAGATGGGCCACCAGGTTGATGGAGCCCAGGTTGCAGGCCTCATAGGGCAGCAGGGGCTGCTCGCCGCAGGGGTTGGTGGACTCGATCTCCCCGCAGCCCGGGACCACGTTGTCCCGGTTCAGCCGGTCCAGGAAGATGATGCCCGGCTCCCCGGTCTGCCAGGCGGAGGTGACGATGGTGTCAAAGACCTCCTTGGCGTTGAGCCGGCCGGTGACGCGCTTGGTGGCCGGGTCAACGAGGTCGTAGTCCGCGCCCCGCTCCACGGCCTGCATAAACGCCTCCGTGATCCCTACGGAGATGTTGAAGTTGGTGATCTCCTTGGTGTTGTTCTTGCAGGTGATGAACTCCATGATGTCCGGGTGATCCACCCGCAGGATGCCCATGTTGGCC
>CAJFVK010000119.1:6446-10863 GCA_904420435.1 uncultured Oscillospiraceae bacterium | reverse complement strand
CTCTGTTTTACTGAAATTTGGCAAAGTATTTGTCGTACAGCCGGTCCGCGGTTTCCCGCAGCTCCGCGCAGTAGCCGTCGTAGGCGTCCAGCAGGGCCTGACCCTCCTCCGTCAGCACGGCGCCGCCGCCGTGCCGTCCGCCGGTAGTGGACAGGAGCAGGGGAAAGCCCATCTGCCGCTCGGCGTTTTTCACAATGGTCCAGGCCTTGGAGTAGGCCATGCTCATATCCATGGCCGCGGCCCGGAGGGAGTGGAGCTCCCGGACCTTGTGGAGCAGCGTGGCCACGCCGGGGCCAAAGCATTTTTCGTCGGTAAACAGCCGGACGGTGAGCACGGTCCGAATCTTGCGGTCCATGGGAGCCTCCTTTCCGGTGGGTTATTTCTTCAGGGTGTCCACCCAGGCACCGTATTTGGCCAGGTTGGCATCCCGCTCCGCCATGTCGGCCCCCTTGGTCAGGATGTAGACCTTGATCTTGGGCTCCGTGCCGGAGGGGCGGACGATGATGGAAGTGCCGTCGGCAAGCTCAAAGCGCAGCACGTTGGAGCCGCTGAGCTCCATGGCGCTCTTCTCCCCGGTGGCGCAGTCCACCACGGTGCCGTCGCTGTAATCCTTGAACTGCGTCACCGCCACCCCGGCGATCTCCTTGGGGGGCGCCTGGCGCAGGTTCTTCATCAGCTTGGCCATGTCCGCCAGGCCGTCCAGGCCGGGCATGACCAGGTTGTGGGTGTGCTCGCCGTAGCAGCCGTACTTCTCGTAGAGGCCCTTCAGGGCGTCCAGCACGGTCATGCCCTTGCCGGCGTAGTAGGCGGCCATCTCCGTCAGCAGCAGGGAGGCGGTAACCGCGTCCTTGTCCCGGACATAGTCCCCCAGCATGTAGCCGTAGCTCTCCTCGTAGGAGAACACCACCTTGCCCTCGCCGGCGGCCTCCAGCTTGTCCTTCTTCTCCGCCAGGAACTTAAAGCCCGTGAAGGTGTCGTAGCAGGCGACGCCGTAGCTCTCCGCCACGGCACGGGCCATCTCGGTGGTGACGATGGTCTTCAGGGCCACGGGCTTCTCCGGCAGGCGGCCGGTCCGCTTCATGGCGCCCAGCAGATAGTCCAGCAGCAGAACGCCGGTCTGGTTGCCGGTGACCACCTGGTACTCGCCCTTCTCGTCCCGGACCATGTTGCCCACCCGGTCGCTGTCCGGGTCGGTGCCTACGATGAAGCTGACGTTGTTCTTCTTGGCCAGGTCCACCGCCAGGTAGAAGCCCTCCGGGTTCTCCGGGTTGGGGGAGACCACCGTGGGGAAGTTGCCGTCGATGACCATCTGCTCGGGCACGCAGATCACGTGCTTCATACCCGCCCGCTTCAACGCCTCCGGCACCAGCTTGTAGCCGCAGCCGTGGAAGGGGGTGTAGACCAGCTGGAAGGTGTCCGCCACGGCGGGGATCACCGTAGGATCGGTGACCATGGCCATGACCTCCTTCAGGAAGGCCTCGTCGGTTTCAGCGCCGATGACCTCAATGAGGCCCGCCTTCACCGCCTCGTCGTAGTCCATGCGCCGGATATCCTTGAAGATGTCCACCTTCTCCAGCTCCCGGGCGATGGCGTCGGCGTGGTGGGGGGGCAGCTGGGCGCCGTCGGCCCAGTAGACCTTGTAGCCGTTGTACTCCTTGGGGTTGTGGCTGGCGGTGACGTTGATGCCCGCCTGGCAGCCGTAGTAGCGCACGGCGAAGCTCAGCTCCGGGGTGGGGCGGAGGGACTCGAAGATCCGCACGTGGATGCCGTTGGCGGCGCAGACCTCCGCGGCGGCCCGGGCGAACTCCATGGAGTGGTTCCGGCAGTCCATGGCGATGGCCACGCCCTTCCGCTTGGCCTCCTCCCCCTCGGCGCAGATCACGTTGGCAAAGCCCTGGGTGGCGTGGCGGATCACGTAGACGTTCATCTGGTGCAGGCCCATCTTCATGGTGCCCCGCAGGCCGGCGGTGCCGAACTCCAGGGGGCCGTAGAACCGGCTCTCAATCTCCTTGGGATCATTTCGGATGGCCTCCAGCTCCGCTGCCTCCTCGCTGGTGAGGACGCCGCTGTCAAGCCACTTCTGGTATTCCTGCATGTAGTCCATATCCTTCATTCCTCCTTCTTAATGTGGGGAAATAACGCGCATATTCAAAAGACAGCCTGTACCAAAACCATGTACAGCACCGTGGCTCCGGCGATGCTCAGAAGGGAGCTGCGCCGCCACAGGTGGAGCAGCACCGCCGCCAGCACGCCCAGGGCCTCCGCCGCCCCGTAGGGGGGCGCGGTCAGGTCGGTGCTCCGCAGGCAGTAGACCACCAGCATGCCCATGATGGCGCAGGGAAGCACCCGGCCCAGGTACAGGATGAGGCGGGGCGCCTCCTTTTTGCCGCCGAAGATCAGAAAGGGCAGCACCCTGGTGAGAAGGGTCGCCGCCGTGATCACCGCCACCAGGGCCAGGGAGTGGAGGGTGCCCGCGCTCATGACGCCGCCTCCTCTCCCATGAACCGCTGGAGGAGCATCAGCAGCAGGGCGATCCCAGCCATGGCGGGGATCAGGAAGTTGTCCGGCCCGAAGAGGACCAGGCAGACCGCCGACACCCCCAGGCCGATGAGGGCGCTGAGGTGGTTTTTGCGGCTGAGCCACTGGTCGGTGAAGATCACCACAAAGAGGGCGGTCATGGCGAAGTCGATGCCCGCCGTGTCAAAGGGGAGCACCTGGCCCAGAAGGCCGCCCAGGATGCTGCCGGCCAGCCAGTAGCACTGGTCCAGCAGGGTGATCCAGAAGTAGAAGGCCCCGGGCTCCACCCCCTCCGGCGGCTGGGCGGAGCAGACCAGGGAGTAGGTTTCATCGGTGAGGCCGTGGATCAAATAGGCCTTTTTGGCACCCTTCACCGGCCGGTATTTCTCCAGCATGGACAGGCCGTAGAACAGGTGCCGGGCGTTGAGCACCAGGGTCATCAGCGCCGCTGAGATCAGAGAGGCCCCGCCGGAGAGCAGGTCCACCGCCACGTACTCCATGGAGCCGGCGTAGATGGTCAGGCTCATGAGCCCCGCCCAGAGGAAGGAGTACCCCCTGCTCTGGAGGAGGATGCCAAAGCCCATCCCCAGCACCAGATAGCCCGCCATCACGGGGATGGTCAGGGGAAAGGCCGCGCGAAGTGCATGCTTGTTCACAGGCAGCAGTTTCTCTTTCTGTTCGGACTGCCGGGGCACTCCGCCCCAGCGTATAGGACTATTGTACCAAGTCTTGCCCCACTCTTCAAGAGGAAATCCCAAAACCGGCGGATCCGCCCGGAAAAGCCGCCGGCGGCGCCGGCCCTTGACAGCAACCGCCGCAGGTGGTATCATAGTCCTGTAAATCGTAAGTAGTAAGTAATAAGTAATAGCCAAATCAAAACGACCTGTCAAAGGAGGAGAGGGAGATGGATACCTTGACGCTGACCCAGGAGTACTACCTCTGCAGCATCGGGGATAAGGGCAGGTATCCCGCGCTGGACATGGAGCGGGGGATCTGCCTGGTGGCCGCCGGCATGCTGGAGCTGATGCTGGGGAAGGCGGTCGACCTGGAGGGGGAGAAGCTCTCCGTGCTGCGGCCCCTGCCGGAGGAGAGCGCCTGCCTGGAGGAGCTCTACCAGCTGATCCGCCGGGAGCAGCCGGTGAAGGTGCAGCGCGTGCTGGAGTCCTTCCTTGTGAGCATCAGTGACAACCGGCTCAAGGAGCTGCTGGGGGCGGTCGGCGCCTCCCTGGTTCCTGCGGGCGCCGCCCGGCCGGAGAAGGGGGGCCTCTTTGGGGGGCGGACTCTCTATGTGCCGGACGAGGCCTGGCGGGACCGGGTGGTCCAGAATCTGCGGGCGGAGCTGCTGGAGGACGGGGCGCTGTCGGACGAGGGAGCGGCCCTGGCGGCCCTGCTGCACAAGAGCGGTGTCATCGGCCGGTATTTTTCCGCCTATGAGAAAAAGGCCCTGAAGGAGCGGCTCAAGGAGCTGAAAGACCGTCCGGACAACCAGCTGGTGGGCCGGATGATCGAGTACATCGAGGACCTGATGGCGCTGGCCGTGGTCGCGTCCACCTGAGCGGGGAGAGGGAGATGTCCAGAAGGAGAAGCATGGAGGACCTGCTGGCTTCCGAGTACGTGACCATCGGGGAACTGGTCCGCCTGACCGGTACCCGGTACAGCACGCTGAAATTCTATACCGAGGACGGGATGCTCCCCTTTTACCAGGAGGAGGCCCATCTGACCCGGCGTTACCGGCGGGAGGAGAGCGTGGCCAGGATCGCCCGGATCCGGGCCCTGCGCCAGGAGGGACGGTCCATTCCGGAGGTGAAGGAGATCCTGGCGGCGGAGGAGCCGGCCTCCTAGCGCCAAAGAAGGGGTCTAAAATATGAAGCAGAGAGGAGGGCGACGCCGGCCGGCGTCG
>CAJFVK010000119.1:0-6433 GCA_904420435.1 uncultured Oscillospiraceae bacterium | reverse complement strand
GGCGTCGCCCTCCTCTCTTTTGCCTATTTGTGGTATTTGCTCCCCTCCAGGATCTGGTAGCCCCGGTACAGCTGCTCCAGCAGCATCACCCGGGCTAGATGGTGGGGAAAGGTCATGGGTGACATGCTCAGCCGGAAACGGGCCGCCTCCTTGAGGGAGGGGTGGAGGCCGTGGGAGCCGCCGATGAGGAACACCAGCCGCCCCTCCCCCTGGTTCCCCCAGTCCGCCAGGCGGCGGGCCAGCTCCTCGCTGGAGCAGAGGGTCCCCTCGATGCACAGGGCGGCCAGCAGCGCCCCGGCGGGCAGCCTCTCCCGGACAGCTTCCGCCTCCCGCTCCAGGGCCTGCTGGATCTGGGCGGGGGAGGGGGCGTCCGGCAGCTTCTGCTCCGGCAGCTCCCAAATCTCCAGCCGGCAGTGTCGGCTTAGGCGCTTGATGTACTCGGCGCAGGCATCCTGGTAGAATTTCTCCTTCAGCTTTCCTACGCAGATCAGCGTGACACGCTGCATTCCGCCACCTCCAGTACGTGGACCTCCCCCATCTCCCGGCGGGGGGCCACCGACAGGCGGCCCTGGTATCCCACCGCCTCCAGGGCTCGTCCCACGGCGCTGCGCGCCATCTGGGGGGTGTTGTTCTCCTCGCTCAGGTGGGCCAGGATGATGTCCCGGGTGCCCGCCAGGGCGCAGGCGGCGGCAAACTGGGCGGCCGCCTCGTTGCTCAGATGGCCCTGCCGCCCCATGACCCGCTCCTTCAGGTCGTAGGGGTAGGGACCGGAGAGGAGGGCCTCCACGTCGTGGTTGGCCTCCAGCAGGAGGATATCCACCCCCTCCAGACAGGCCGCCGCCTCCGGAACGATCCCCGTGTCCGTCAGGACTCCCAGGGAGCGGCCCTGCCAGTCGAACCGGTAGCCGCAGGCGCCCCAGGCGTCGTGGCTCAGGGGGATGGAGGTGACCACGCAGCCCTCCACCAGGATGGTGTCCCCGGCCTCGAAGGGCTCCAGCATCGCCCCGGCGCCCTCCCAGCGCCGCGCCAGCTGGGCGGCGGTCTGCCGGGAGCAGCGGATGGGGATGCTGTGCCGCTTGAGAATGGTGGCCAGGCCCGCGGTGTGGTCGCTGTGGACATGGGTGATGAACAGGGCGGACAGGTCCTCCATAGTCAGGCCGAAGCCAGCCAGGCACCGGCGGATTCTGGTCCAGCTGATGCCGGCGTCGATGAGAAAGTGGCGGCTGCCGCAGGTCAGAAGGGCGGCGTTGCCGGCGGAGGAGCTGGCAAAGGTGCAGAATTGAAACATAGAACGCCTCACAGTACGAAGTAGAACAGAGAAAAAGCCGGGTAATCAGACATTACCCGGCGGACTTGCCAAATCAGTCCAGGGAAAGGCCGGCAGCTGCCGGCGGAGGGCGGAGAAGCCGTCTGGAGAGAGCCGCTGGCCGCAAGGAGAAGTGAAACCGGCGGAGGGATCCGCCGGCGCAGTCAGCCGGTCACCACGGGCTTCCCATCCTTATCCAGCAGGGGCGTCAGGCCGGCGGCGTTTCCCTCTCGGTGGAAGAGGTAGTTGACGCCGGTTTCCGTGTCGACCCAGATCTCCACCACGTTCAGGGTGCCCTGGCTGTAGACTTTTTTGAAACGATCCATGGAACGCCTCCTGACGGTTGATTGGGCGGCGTGTCAGCCGCAGCCTGCCGGCAGCGGCGGAGCGCCCGGGCGCCGGCAGAGAGAAAAATCCGAAGGGCAGTCCCGCCGGAATCCGGCCGGGCGGGCAGCCATTATGGACAGGAGCGGAATGATTGCCGCGCCTCAGCCCGCGCTGAGGACCTCCTCCGCGTCGGCCACCTCCACGGCGGTGATGTTGCCGCCCAGCTTGCGGAACTTCTCGATCACATCCTCGTAGCCCCGCTCGATATACTGGACGCCGGTGATCTCGCTGGTGCCATAGGCGGCCAGGGCGGCGATCACCATGGCGGCGCCGGCCCGCAGGTCGCAGGCCTCGATCTGGGCGCCGGAGAGCTGCTCCACCCCCTCGATGATGGCCAGGTTGCCGTCCACCTGGATCTGGGCGCCCATGCGCTTGAACTCGTCAGCGTAGCGGAACCGGCTGCTCCAGACGCTCTCGGTGATGATGCTGGTGCCGTGGGCCAGGCACAGGGCGGCGGCCAGCTGGGGCTGCATGTCGGTGGGGAAGCCGGGGTAGGGCATGGTCTTGATGTTGGTCTTCATCAGAGGGCCGATCCGGCGGACCAGGAGATTGTCGTCAATCTCCTCCACCTCGACCCCCATCTCCAGGAGCTTGGCGGTGATGCAGTCCATGTGCTTGGGGATGATGTTGCACACCCGGATCTGCCCGCCGCAGGCCGCCACCGCGGCCATGTAGGTGCCCGCCTCGATCTGGTCGGGGATGATGGAGTAGGTGCCCCCGTGGAGCCGCTCCACCCCGCGGATCTTCAGAATATCGGTGCCGGCGCCCTTGATGTCGGCGCCCATGGAGTTGAGGAAGTTGGCCACGTCCACGATGTGGGGCTCCTTGGCCACGTTTTCCACCACCGTGTACCCGTCCGCCAGAGTGGCGGCCAGCATGATGTTGATGGTGGCCCCAACGGATACTTTATCCAGGAAAATGCTGGCGCCCCGCAGGCGCCCGCCGATCTCCGCCGCGCTGGCGTTGATGAAGCCCCCCTGGACCTCCACCTGGGCGCCCAGAGCCCGGAACCCCTTCAGGTGCTGGTCGATGGGGCGGGTGCCGCCGAAGTCGCAGCCTCCGGGCAGGGCCACGTCCGCCAGGCCGAACCGGCCCAGCAGGGAACCGATCATATAGTAGGAGGCGCGGCAGCGGCGGGCCAGATCGTAGGGGACCTGGCCGTTGTGCACCCGGCTGCAGTCGATTTCCACCGTGTTGCGGTTGATGGTACGGATATTCGCGCCCAGGTCGTGCAGAATGGTCAGCAGCAGGGAAACGTCGCTGATCTGGGGAATATTTTCAATCCGGCAGACCCCGTCCACCATCAGCGCGGCGGGGATAATAGCCACCGCGGCGTTCTTCGCGCCGCTGATCTGAACGTCGCCAAACAGAGGGTTGCCGCCCTCGATCACATACTTTTTCAAAAGAACACGCTCCTTATATCATCCAAACCGGTTCACGACCCTAAAAACAGTCTGCCCCGGGAAAACAGCTTCATACATTGCGCCGCCCAAGGTGCAGGGCGACATAATCTGGAAACAGCGCCAAAGATAGTATACCAAAAATTTTGGTAAAAGCAATAAAGACTTTCAAAAAACTAGACGTAATTTTCCGGGCAAAAAGGATGAAATTTGGAACAAGGGCAGTTATGCGCGGAGGATGGCGCCGGTGCTGCAGTCGACATAATACCGATAGGTGTCGGTGGTGATCTGCCAGCGGGGGGCCAGGGAGGCCCCGTCAGCGCCGGACAGGAGCTCATAGACCGGCTCCACGGCGCGGACGGCGCTGCAGAGAATGCCGTTGGCGTTGCGGTAGTCGAGGAAATCCACCAGGGCGTCGGCGGCGGTGCTGGCCGCCGGGTCCGGCTGGGCGGCGCCGGCGCCGGAGATCCATGTGCCGGAGAGGGAAATCAGGTTCCCGTCCTCAAAGACGGCGGAGAGGGAGCAGTTGTACACGTCGTGGCCGCTGATCTGCCGCAGGGCAGTAAAGGTCCCGGTACCCTGGTCCAGGGTGGAGGAGAGCTCCCGGTAGCCAAACTGCTCGCACAGGTCCCGGCAGAAGGCCTCCGGGTCGTCCACCGCCCGGTCCGGCGGGGCGTAGTCGAAGGAGCCGCTGGAGCGGAAGCGCACGCTCCCATAGGAGCCGGTGTAGACGTAGATACCGCCGCCCCGGTCCTGAGCTCGGGCGTCCTCCCCCACCAGGGCCTGGGCGAAGGAGGCCTCCTCCTGCTCGCTGCGGGTGACGCCCATGGGGGTCAGGGAGGCGGCGGAGGCGTCCAGCCCCTGGGGGAGCTGGATCTGGTTGTCCGCGTAGAGCTCCGCCAGGGCCTGGGAGAGGGCCTGCCGGGAGCGGCTGCCCTGCCAGCGGAAGTTCAGCAGCAGCCCCAGGAGGAACAGGTTCACCAGGGCCAGAAGGACGATGACGATGCGCTTGAGCCGGTAGGTTTCCAAGGGCCCGGCCCTCCTTTCGTGAGAGAATTGCCCGGCTACTGTGCGATCCAGCTGGGCGTCAGGGACGCGCCGCCGCTGTCCACATAGCAGGCGGTGAGAAAGGCGTCCTCATAGGCCAGGGCCGCCGCCGCGGCCTGCCGCACGGGCAGCAGTCGGACAGCTTCATCCGCCGAAGCGGTGTACTGCCGGCAGCGGAACTGAAAGCCGGTGATGACGGAGTCGGTGATCTCCGCTGTCAGGGCGCTGCCGCCGTCGGAGAAGAGCACCGGCACCCCCTGGACCATGTAGTCCAGGGTGACGGTGTAGGTTCCACCGCTGCCGGAAACGGAGGACAGCCACAGCTCCCCGTTGGCGGAAACATCGCTGGACAGGATGGTTTCCGCCAGCTGGCGGACCGCCAGCACGGCCTCGATCTCCGTGGCCTCGCCGTCGGCGGCGGGGATCCGGTAGAGGTCGCTGGTCACCTCCGTGTCGCCGCTGTAGATCAGGGTGCCGTCGGGCTGGATGACCAGCCGCCGGGGGGACTCCATGATGACCTCCGTGCCGTTGACCAGGGTATAGTTGGACTCGCTGTGGGGGTTAAAGTCCAGGGCGGCGAGCAACTCGTCCGAGGAGAGCTGGGCCAGGGCGCTGGTCCCCTGGACGGCGGGGACAGAGATGGGCTGGAACAGCAGCAGGGTGTAGGGGTGCAGGTGGGCGAAGGCGTCCCCGGCCTCATAGGCGAAGAGGGCGTCGTTGGGGTCGTAGGAGGAGGTGACCTCCGTCAGGGCGCTGGGGGAGAGGGCGGTGCTGCACCGGCAGATGGCGTCCGCCCCGTCCCAGAGGTAGAGGTCCACGGTGCTGCGGGAGGCGGAGATCAGCAGATACCGGACGGAGAAGCCGGGGTCAAAGGACGCGCCGAAGCGGGCGGAGAGCAGAGCGCCGGACTGGGTGGTCAGGTTGTCGTAAAAGACCCCGCCCTGGTCCAGAGCCTGCTGGAAGGCCTCTGCGGAAACGGTGGCCGGCGAGCGGGCGGAGCCCAGGGCCTCCCGCAGGAGGGAGCGCAGGGGCTCCAGTTCGCTGCTGCCGCTGTCGGGCAGGAGGAAGCCCCGCTGCCCGTAGCTGCCGATGACCATGATGTTCATGGGGCCGTCCATCCCGGAGAGGTCCGTGGAGGGGGCGGACTCGGGGGCGGCGGGCGTCACCGCCTGGGAGAAGAGGGGCACGATGGCTCCCGAGAGCCCCACCTCGTAGGACACCACCTTCAAAAGGAGGAACAGAGCGGAGAGGCTCAGGCAGAGGATAGCCAGGTTCTGACGCAGACGCAGGTGGTTTTTGCCCTTACCCATTGCCCCTCGCCTCCTCGCCGCCGTCCTGCCGGATGGGCAGGACGATGCGGATGGTGGTCCCCGGCCCCTGGTGTTCCACCAGGCCGATGGTGCCCCCGTGGCGCTGGACGATCTCTTTGGCGATGGAGAGGCCCAGGCCCGTGCCGCCGCTCTCCCGGCTGCGGGCCTTGTCCACCCGGTAGAACCGGTCAAAGACCCGGCCCCACTCGCTGCGGGGGATGCCGATGCCGTTGTCGGACACCTCCATCCAGACGGTGTCCCGGTCCGAGCCGGCGTTCACCCGGATGGTGCCGCCGTCGGGGGTGTACTTGATGGCGTTGCCGATGACGTTCATCATCACCTGCTCCACCCGGTCCCGGTCGCCGATGATCATGGGCAGGTCCTCGGACACATAGTCCTGCAGCAGCTGGTGGTGGTGCCGCTTGGCGTCCAGGTCCACCGCCCGGCAGACGCTGCCGATGGCCTCGCCGAAGTGGAAGCGGGTCATCTTCATGTCCGCCCGGCCGGAGTCCAGCCGGCTCAGGGTCAGAAGGTCCTGGACGATGTGGGTCATCCGGTCCGTTTCCCCGATGATGATGTCCAAAAAGCTGTTGGCCACATCCCTGGGGATGTCCTCCGTATCCCGGATGGTTTCCGCGTAGCTGCGCACATTGGTCAGGGGCGTGCGCAGCTCGTGGGACACGTTGGCCACGAATTCCTTGCGCATCTCGTCGTTTTTCCGCTGGGCGGTCACATCGTGGAGCACCACCAGCACGCCGGAGCCGCTCTCCTGGGTGAAGGGGGCGAAGTACAGCTCCAGGAATTTCCCGTGGATCTGCATCTCCGCCTCCTTGAAGTTGGGCCGGCGGAGCTTGCGCACCTCCTCCAGGGGGAGGAGGGCGCCGAAGAGGCTCTGGTAGTCCTTCCCCTCCACGGGGCTCTCCAGCATCTCGCTGGCGGCGGGGTTGCAGTGGATGATGGCCCCGTCCCCGTCAAAGGCCACC